>NZ_BBRK01000004.1:675431-1013146 GCF_002090115.1 Demequina sp. NBRC 110054 | reverse complement strand
TCGTCGAGCTCGGCATCGTGCTGCTGGTCCTCGCGATGCTCGGGCGCCTCGCCGCCCGGCTGGGCATCCCCTCGATCCCGCTGTACCTGCTCGCGGGCCTCATGCTCGGCGAGGGCGGCCTCATCCCTCTCGACGCGGGAGAGGAGTTCCTCGCCGTCGGCGCGCAGATCGGCGTGGTCCTCCTGCTCCTCCTGCTCGGCCTCGAGTATTCGCCCCAGGACCTCCAGCACGGGCTCAAGACCACGTGGTTCGCCGGCCTCGTCGACGGCTTCGCGAACGGCCTGCCCGGCTTCCTGCTCGGCATCCTCATGGGCTGGTCCGTGACCGCGTCGCTGCTGCTCGCGGGCGTCACCTACATCTCGTCGTCCGGGATCATCGCGCGCCTGCTCGGCGACTTCGAGCGGTACACGAACCGCGAGACCCCCGTGATCCTCAGCATCCTGGTCATGGAGGACATCGTGATGGCGGTGTTCCTGCCGATCATGGCGGTGCTGCTCGTCGGCGCCTCCCTGTCGCAGGGCGCCGTCGCCGCCGCGGTCGCGATCACCCTGGTCGCCGCGGCCTTCTTCGTGTCCTTCAAGTTCTCGCGACACGTGTCCGCGGCCGTGCACTCGCGGTCGAGGGAGCTGCTGCTGCTGTCGGTGCTGGGCCTCACCTTCCTGGTCGCGGGGCTCGCGGAGGCGGCGCAGGTCTCGGCCGCGGTCGGCGCGTTCCTCCTGGGCCTCACGCTGTCGGGCCAGGTGGCCGACGACGTGCGCGACCTCATGCCCCCGCTCCGCGACGTGTTCGGCGGGATCTTCTTCGTCTTCTTCGGGGTGACGATCGACCCGCGCGACCTGCTGCCTGTGCTGCTGCCGGCCCTCGGTCTGGCCGTGGTCACCGCCGCCACGAAGATCGCCACGGGCATGTGGGCCGCGCGGCGCGCGGGCATCGGCTCCAAGGGCCAATGGCGCACCGGCGTCTCGCTCGTGCCGCGCGGCGAGTTCTCGATCGTCATCGCGGGTCTCGGCATCGCCGCGGGCGTGCAGCCGCAGCTCGGCCCGCTGGCCGCCGCGTACGTGCTCATCCTGGCCTTCTCGGGCAGCCTCATGATGCGCTACGCGGCGAAGCTCGGGCCCCCGTCGCGATGGCTCCCCGCGCGCGCGTCGACCCGCTGATCCCGCCGCCACGACCCAGCCCGGGCATCGTCCCAGTCCCACCGCATCCGTGAACCGGGCGTGCCTCGCCGTGTGAGACGATATGGCATCGTCCCGCGAGGCCTTGGTCCCCGCAGCGCCCGGGACGATGCGCCGGTCGCATCGCGCAGGTGGTGCGGCAGACGTGCGGTGTTGCGCGTCGTCTCCTTCATTCACGAGCGGGGTTGACATGTTCTCGCGCTATCGCGACATCCTTGCGCTTCCTGGCGCGTCCGCATTCTTCTGGTGGGGCCTGTTCTCGCGGCTGCAGATCGGCATGACCGCACTCGCCACCTTCCTGCTCGTGCAGATCGAGTACGGCTCGTACGCGACCGCGGGCCTCGTGGTCGGCGTGCTCGCGATCGGCGCCGCGATCGTCAACCCGCAGATCAGCAAGCTGGTGGACGAGTATGGCCAGTCCCGCGTGCTCAGGATCGGCTTCGCGGTCGCGGTCGCCGCCCGTCTCGCATTCGTCGTCGCGGCCTTGCTGCACGCCCCGACCTGGGTGCTGCTCGTGATCCTGCCGTTCTTCTCCGGCGCCGGCGCCCAGTCCACCCTCACGCGCGCCCGCTGGACCCACATCGTCCCCGACAAGCACGCGCTCAACTCCGCGTTCTCGCTCGAGAGCTCGATGGAGGAGACGCTGTTCATCGCGGGCCCCGCGCTCTCCACGATCCTCGCGACCCAGGTCGCCTCGTGGCTCCCCTCGGTGGTCGCCGCCGCGTCCCTGCTGATCGGCGGCTACGTGTTCCTGGCGCTCAAGGAGACCGAGCCTCCGGCCAAGCGGGGCGACGCCGGCACCTCGGCCCTCGCGAGCGTGCCCATGATCGACGGCTCGCTGCCGCGCATCGGCTACCACGTCCCCCAGCGCAAGGTGCAGCGCTACCGCCGCCCGCTGCGCGGCCACCTGCTCGTCACCACGCCCGCGCTGATCCTCACGTCGTTCGTCTTCGCGACGCAGGGCGCGCTGTTCGCGTCGGCCGACGCCGCGACGGTCGCCTTCGCCGAGGAGCTCGGTCTCAAGGGCTGGTCCGGTCCCGTGCTCGCGGTCTTCGCGCTCGGCTCGCTCGTCGGCGGGCTGCTGTACGGCTCGCGCGTGTGGAGCCGCACCCTCGCGTCGCGCCTGCTGTGGGGCGTGACCGCCTCGGGCATCGGCGCGATCACGTTCCACTACGCGGGCTCGCTCGCGTGGCTCGCGATCCTCATGTTCCTCACCGGGCTCGCGATCGCTCCGACCATGGCGGTCGGCGACGGCGTCGTCCACGCCCTCGTCCCCCGCACCCGCGTGACCGAGGGGATGGCCTGGACCCGCGTGGGCCTGGACCTCGGCGTCGCGCTCGGCGCGTGGCTCACGGGCCTCGCGATCGACAGCTATGGCGCCCACGCCGGCTTCACCGTGACCGCGTGGTCCGGCGCGCTCGGCATCGCGCTCATGCTCGGCGGCTGGCGCTACCTGCGCCGCAAGAAGGCGTACGAGGAGACCGTCTCGCGCGCGCCTGCGGTGGCGTAGAGGGCCCACGCGCTCCCCAAAATGGGTGATTCCGGACACCGAAGCACGTCCTCAGGAAACCCTCAGGCCTCGATGTCGCCGGGATGATTGCTGATACAGCAACTACTCGCTAGCCTCAGCGCCATGGCACTGACTGTCGGATTTCTCACACCCCCCGTTTCACACCCGCGACCAGGGCATTCGACCCTGAAGCTGGTCGCCGGCGCGATCATCGGCGCGCTGGTCGCCCTGACATGGGGAGCGGTCCCCGCGTCCGCGGCGACCGTGACGGGCTCAATCGACGTCGACCTCCGCCCCTCCGAGATCGCCCTCAGCCCCGACGGCAACACCGCGTACGTCACCCACGTCAGTTTCGACAAGGTGTCCGTCATCGACACCACTACCGGCACCGTCACGGGCACGATCACCGTCGGCGACAACACGAGCGGGATCGCCGTCAGCCCCGACGGCAACGCCGCGTACACCACCGACGCCGATGACGACACGGTGTCCGTCATCGACACCGCCACCGGCACCGTCACGGGCACGATCACCGTCGGCGACAGCCCGAACGCGATCGCCGTCAGCCCCGACGGCAACGCCGCGTACACCACGAACGGCAATGACGACACGGTGTCCGTCATCGACACCGCCACCGGCACCGTCACGGGCACGATCACCGTCGGCGACAACCCGAGCGGGATCGCCGTCAGCCCCGACGGGAACACCGCCTACGTCACGAACTACCGCGACGGAAACGTGTCCGTCATCGACACCGCGACCGGCACCGTCACCGACACGATCACCATCGGCGACTACCCCTGGGACGTGGCCGTCAGCCCCGACGGCGCCGCCGCCTACGCCACCAACGCTGCTGACAACACGGTGTCCGTCATCGACACCGCCACCGGCACCGTCACCGACACGATCGCCGTCGGCGATACCCCTGTCTCGGTCGCCGTCGGCGCTGACAGCGCTTCCGCATACGTCACCCACATCGATTCCGACGCAGTGTCCGTGATCGACACCGCGACCGGCACCGTCACGGACCTCATCGACGTCGGCGATGGCCCCTACGACATCGCCGTCGACCCCGATGGCGCGAACGCCTACGTCACGGACTTCTACGGCGGCACCGTGTCAGTCGTGACCCTCGCACTCGCGCCCGGTGCGCCATCCGCGGTCACCGCGTCCGCGGGCGAGTCATCGGTGTACGTCACGTGGGACGCACCCTCGGACGACGGCGGCGCGGACATCACCGGTTACACCGTCACCGTGAGGGACGGCTCGACCGTCGTCGCCACGGCCGAGGCCGGGTCCGAGCTCCGAGGCCGGACCGTGGGCGACCTCACGAACGGCGTCGAGTACTCCGTCACCGTGACCGCCACGAACGCCGCGGGCGTCGGCGACGCTTCCCCCGCGGCAACGGCGACGCCCCTCGACGCCGACTCTCCCAACGCGACCACCGACACCATCGCGGCCGGATCCGGGACGTGGGCCGTCGCCGTGAGCCCCGACGGCGAGACCACCTACGTCGCGAACGACAGCAGCAGCACCGTCTCGGTCATCGACACCGCGACCGGCGCCGTCACCAACACCATCTCCGTCGGCTTCGGCCCGACGGGGATCGCGACGAGCCCCGACGGCGCCTACGTCTACGTGGCCAACAACGGCGGCGGCACGGTCTCCGTCATCGAGACAGCCACCCACACCGTCACCACGACGATCCCTGGCGTCGATGGGGCGTACAGCGTCGCGGTCAACCCCGACGGCACGGTCGCCTACGTGACCAACCCCTACGTGGGCACGGTCTCCGTGATCGACCTCGCGACGCACTCCGTCTCCGGCACGGTCGCCGTGGGCGGCCGACCGTACGGTGTCGTCGTCAGCGCTGACGAGACCATGGTCTTCGTCACGGACCTCGACTCGGACGCCGTCATCGCCGTCGACACGTCCTCGCTGCTCGTCCTCGGGACGGCGAGCGTCGGGCGCGACCCGTACAACATCGCCCTGAGCCCGGACGGCAACACCGTCTACGTCGCCAACAGCGGAGATGACAGCGTCTCCGTCCTCGAAGCAGCCACCGGGACCGTCACCACCACCATCGCGGTCGGCAACGCCCCGTACGGCCTCGCCTTCACGCCCGACGGCACTGCCGTCTACGTCACCAACGGGTTCGACGACAGCGTGTCGGTCATCGACACCGCATCGGAGACGGTCGCCGACACGATCGCCGTGGGCGACCGGCCCTACCGGATCGCCTTCGCCCCCGACGGCGCGACGGCGTACGTGACGAACAACGCCAGCTCGACCGTCTCGGTGCTGACCTCCACGACGACGCCCGATGCCCCCGCGTCGCTCGTGGCGACGGCCGGCAACACCGCGGCACAGCTGTCGTGGGACGCGCCCATGGACGACGGCGGTCTCGCGATCACGGACTACGTGATCGAGTTCCGCGAGACCGGCGGCGCGTGGGACACCTTCGCGGATGGCGCCTCGACCGACACCACTGCGACGGTGACAGGCCTGACCAACGGCACGACGTACGAGTTCCGCGTCAGCGCCGTCAACACCAACGGCACCGGCACCGCGTCTTCGGTCGCCTCGGCCACCCCGGCCACCGTGCCCGCGGCACCGACGGGCCTGTCGATCACCTCGACCGTCGAGTCCTTCCTGGCCTCGTGGACCGCGGGCGACGACGGCGGCTCCGCGATCACCGGCTACCGGCTCGAGTACCGGCTCGTGGGCGACACTGCCTGGAGCACCCTGCCCGACCTCGACGCCGCCGTGCTCGAGGCCGTGGTCGACTCCCTCACGGGCGGCGCCAGCTACGAGGTCCGCGTCATCGCGACCAACGCCGTCGGCGACAGCAGCCCCTCTGACGTGGTGACCACCTCCGTGATCTCGGTCACCGAAGAGGCCGACGACGCTGAGGACGACGCCGCCGGGGACGACGACACCGGCACCGCCGACGACTCGGACGGCGAGTCGGGCACGCTCGCAGACGGGGACACGGCCGACACCACGGCCACCGCCGATTCCACCTCCGACGAGTCTCTCGCCACCACCGGCTCCGAAGGCACCCTCGGCATCGTCCTGGCTGCGATCCTCGCCCTTGGCGGCGCAGGAATCCTCACCGCCCGCAGGCTCTACGCCCACCGCTGACCGCCGGCGTCGGCGCCCGGGCCTCCACCCGGGCGCCGCGCACGGCCGCGCGGTGCCGCGACGGGAGTGACAGGCCCGGAGCAGGGCTGAGACGATGTGCCCATGCCCATGACCCCCGCGCTCCGCGACGCGACGTCCGACGACGGCGCCGCGATCGCCGCGATCTACAACCCCTACGTGCGCGACACGGTGATCACCTTCGAGACGCACGAGGTGCCCGCCGAGCAGATGGGTGCGCGCGTCGCGAAGGTGCTCACTGCAGAGCTGCCCTGGCTCGTGGCCGAGGATCCCGACGAGGGCACGATGCTGGGCTTCGCCTACGCGGGACCGTTCCAGGAGCGGGACGCCTACCGGCACGCGCTCGAGCTGACCGTCTACCTCGCCCCCGATGCCCGGGGCCGCGGCCTCGGGACGATGCTGTACGAGGCCTTGATCTCCCGGGTCCGGGACCTGCCGGCATCCTCGAAGCACGCGCCGGCGCACGGCCTGTACTCGCGCATCGCCCTGCCGAACGACGCGTCGGCGGCCCTCCACGAGAGGTTCGGCTTCACCCAGGTGGGCACGTTCGGGGAGGTCGGCCGCAAGCTCGACCGCTGGATCGATGTCGGCATCTGGCAGATGATCCTCGAGGACTGACGCGAAGCCGTCCGGTTCCTCCCCGCTTCTCCTCTTCGTTCCCGCCGAGCGTCGCCGTGCCCTTGCCTCGCCGTGTGGCCTACGTCACACTGGACGTGCTGCGGGCCTTTGGCCGACGCGGGGCGATGACGACCGCCGCCTGACGCAGCGCACACGTCTGGGGGAGACGACATGGGGATTCATCGCCGTCAGTGCACCGACCGAGGGTTCTCGCTCGTCGAGGTGCTCGTCATCATGCTGATCGTCGGCATCCTCGTGGCGATCGCGGTCCCGATCTACCTCAACCAGCGCGCGAAGGCCGCCGACTCGGCCGCCGAGTCCGACGCGGTGAACCTGGGGCTCATGATCCACACCGAGAACACGCCCGATCCCGTGGCGAAGGTCGAGCGCTCGGGAGACGCGTACTACATCGACGACGAGTGGATGATGCCCGCCTCCGACGGTGTCGAGGTCATCGCCTTCACGACCGACAGCGCGAGCCACTGGTGCGTCCAGCTGAGCCACCCCGACGGCGCGAGCACAAGCGGAACGGGTGTGCGCTACGACTCGCACTCAGGCCTCGAGGTCGGCGCCGCCTGCTGACGGCGCCGACCTCGGACAACCTGCCTAGCGAACCGCCTTCGTCGCCTCGATGAGGTTCTCGAGACTCGCGACGGTCTCCTTGTAGCCACGGGTCTTCAGTCCACAGTCGGGGTTGACCCACAGCTGGCGGCCGGGGATCGACTCCTTGGCGAGGCTCAGCAGCTCCGTCATCTCCTGCGTGGACGGCACGCGCGGCGAGTGGATGTCCCACACGCCCGGGCCGATCTGACGCTCGTAGCCGTGCGTGCGGATCGCGGGCAGCACCTCCATGCGCGAGCGCGCCGCCTCGATCGAGGTGACGTCCGCGTCGAGACCGTCGATCGCGTCGATGATCTCGCTGAACTCGGAGTAGCACAGGTGCGTGTGGATCTGTGTGTCGTCCTTGGCGCCCGCGGTGGACAGCCGGAACGAGCCGACCGACCACTCGAGGTATGCCGCCTGGTCGCGCTTGCGCAGCGGCAGGAGCTCGCGCAGCGCGGGCTCGTCGACCTGGATGATGCCGATGCCAGCGTCCTCGAGGTCGCGGACCTCGTCGCGGAGCGCGAGGCCGACCTGGTCGGCAGTCACCGCGAGCGGCTGGTCGTCGCGCACGAAGGACCACGCGAGGATCGTCACCGGACCCGTGAGCATGCCCTTGACCGGCTTCGGCGACAGCGACTGCGCGTACTTCGCCCAGCGCACGGTCATGGGCTCGGGACGCGAGACGTCACCCCACAGGATCGAGGGGCGCGTGCAGCGCGAGCCGTAGGACTGGACCCAGCCGTTCTTCGTGACCGAGAAGCCGTCGAGCAGCTCGGCGAAGTACTGGACCATGTCGTTGCGCTCGGCCTCGCCGTGCACGAGGACGTCCAGCCCGAGGTCCTCCTGAAGGCCGATGACCGAGTCGATCTCGGCCTTCATCGCGTCCTCGTAGGCGGCGTCGTCGATCTCACCCTTGGCCCACGCGGCGCGCGCCTTGCGGATCTCCGCGGTCTGCGGGAACGAGCCGATCGTCGTGGTCGCGAGGCCGGGCAGGTGGAAGCGCGCGTCCTGGGCGGCGGCGCGGACCGAATAGGCGTCGCGATCACGGTCGGCCGGGGTGATGGCCTCGAGCGCGGCGCGCACGTCGGAGCGGTTCGTGCCCGGGTGCGCGGCGCGGTCGGCAAGGGCTGCACGCGCCTCGGTGAGCGCGTCGGCCACGGCGCCGTCGCCCTCGCGCAGCGCGGTCGCGAGCGTCACGACCTCGCCGATCTTCTCGTCGGCGAAGGACAGCCAGCTCAGCAGCTCCTCGCCCAGGTGCTCCTCGCCCTTGAGGGTGTGAGGCACGTGGAACAGCGAGGTCGCGGTGCCGACGGTGACGGCGCCGCCGAGGTCGGCGACGGCGCGCAGCTTGGCGAGCGCCTTGTCGGGGTCGGTGCGCCAGATGTTGTGACCGTCCACGACGCCCGCGACGACCGTGAGGCCGGCGAGGTCCACGTCGGTCGGGACGACGCCCTTGGCCAGGTCGAGCGCGACGGCCTCGATCCCCGACGATGCGAGCACCGGGAGGGCGTCCTCGAGCGAGCCCATGGGGGCGGCCACCAGGAGCTGGGGGCGGTCCGTGGCCGAGGCCAGCGCCGCGTACACCTTCTCGGCGTTCGCGAGCACGTCCTCACGGGAGGCGTCGATGTCGGCGACGAGCACCGGCTCGTCGATCTGCACCCACTCGGCACCCGCGGCCTTGAACGCCGCGAGGAGCTCGAGGTACACCGGGAGCAGGTCGTCCAGGCGCTCGATCGGTGCAAAGCCCGTGGGCGCATCGTCCGAGGGCTTGGCGAGGTACAGGTAGGTGAGCGGGCCGGTGATGACGGGACGGGTCAGGAAGCCCGCCTCCTTCGCCTCGACGAACTCGTCGACCCAGCGGGTCGAGGACAGCGAGAACTCGGTCTCGGGGCCGATCTCGGGGACCAGGTAGTGGTAGTTCGAGTCGAACCACTTGGTCATCTCGAGCGGCGCGTCGGCACCCTCGCCACGGGCGATCGTCGAGTAGCCGGCCAGATCCACGCTGCCGTCGGCCGCGCGCAGGCGCGAGAACCGCGAGGGGATCGCGCCGAACGTCACCGACGCGTCGAGCACGTGGTCGTAGAACGAGAAGTTGGAGGGGATGGACGAGTCGTCCTTGGCCAGTCCCAGCTCGGCCATGCGGTCGCGGGTGACGCTCCGGAGCTGCTTCGCGGTCGCCTCGAGGTCGGCCTGGGAGGAGATTCCCTTCCAGAACGACTCGAGCGCCTTCTTGAGCTCACGGTTGCGGCCGATGCGGGGATAACCCAGGACGGTGCCACCGGGGAACGCGGGTGCGGTCGCGGCAGCATCAAAGTTGTCAGACATGACTACCTCAAGCAGATGTTGCGCGGCGGGCTCGCCATTGCGCTTGATCGACGCGCCGGGGCGCGCCGAGATTGTGTCCGGGATGTTACGCGGGATTTCCGCAGTCTGCCAGGGGTATTCGAGCGATTATGGATGTGCCAGGCACCTTGGACAGGTGTCGGACGCCATCCAGTGCCGTCCGGAGTGTGGTCAGACCTTCTCAACCAGTGAGACGGGCACTCCGCCCTCGACCGTGCGTGACACGGTGCAGTACTTGTCGTGGCTCACCTTGAGCGCGGACGCCACCCTGGCTCGGGCCTTGTCGCCGTCCGCGCCCTCGGGGAAGGCGAGGTCGAAAGCGACCTGGATGTCTCGCAGGATGTTGCCGTCGTCGTTCTTCACGGCCTCGGCGGTCGCGGTCACCTCGAAGGTGTCGGGCTCCGCGCGGCGCGTGGTCATCATGTCGACGTCGATGCTCGAGCAGCCCGCGATCGCGGCGAGCAGCATCTCCACCGGGGAGACCAGGCCCTCCCCTCGACCGAAGGTGAGCTGCGCTCCCGACTCCGTCGTGACCGTGTAGACACCCTCCGACTCGCGAGCCATGGTGATCTTCTTGGGGGTCGTCTCGTCGGTCATGCGTTCCTCTCGGGGAGTCGGGTACGTCGAGGCTAACGCTTCGGGATGCCCGTGCCTTCCACCGGATCGGGGAACGCCCACGCGGCGACTCGGCCGTCAGAAGGTGCGACTCGGCCGTCAGGCGGGGTGGCGGTCTCCGAGCCCCATCGCCTCGACCAGCTCGAGCGCCGCGGCCGACTGGTTGAAGGTGATCACATGGATCCCAGGAGCGCCGGCGTCGAGCAGGTCGCGGGAGAGGCGCGCTGCGTGCGCGACGCCCGCGGCCCGCGCCTGGTCGTCGCTCTCGGCGGACTCGAGGGCCGCGACCAGCTCGGCCGGGGTGGGAACGCCCGTGAGCTCGGAGGCCCTGACCGCGCGCTTGGCCGAGATGATCGGCATCACCTCGGGGATGATCGGCATCTCGATCCCCTGGGCGCGCGCGTCCTCGACCATCCGGGTGTACTGCTCGGCCTCGTAGAACACCTGGGTGATCGCGAAGGAGGCGCCCGCGTGCTCCTTATAGCGCAGCACGTCGATCGTGCTCTGCCGCCAGCGCTCGATCGCGTGCGTCGCGGGGAAGGCCGCGACGCCGACGCAGATGTCGAGGATCCCGTGCGCCCGCGCGACCTCGTGCACCAGGGAGACGAGCTGGCTCGCATAGTTGAGCCCGTCGGGGTGGGCGCGCCACGTGGTCGTGCCGCGCGGGGGGTCGCCGCGCAGTGCGAGGAAGTCCAGCACGCCCTCCTCGAGGTACTCCTCGATGACCTCGATCAGCTCGGCGCGCGACTGGTCGACGCACGTGAGATGCGCGAGCGGGGGGACCGTGTGGGCCTCGGCGAGCAGCTGGACCACCTTGCGGGAGGTCGACCGGGTGGTGCCCGAGGCGCCGTAGGTGATCGACATGAAGTCCGGCTGGGTGTCGAGGAGGAGGCGCGCGGTGGCGCGCAGCGTCTCCTCCGCCGCGGGCGTGCGCGGCGGGAACAGCTCGTAGCTCAGTGTCGGGCGCCCGTGGCGCAGAAGACCCGCGATGGTCATGGCGCCGAGGATACGCACCTTTGACACTCGATGCTGTGGACAGGTGTCGGTGATGTGTGGTGTCCGAAGTGTCCGCGCATCCTGGGGCTTCGTCCCCAGGCTCCGCGCCTGGCGCGTCCCTCCCCAGGGGCCGACGATGCTCGATCCGCCGTCACACCCGGGGTGCAGACTGGGCGCATGACCAGTCAGTCCCCGCTCGCCGTGCGCTGCTTCGGCAACGACGATCCGCTCTACGCCCGCTATCACGACGAGGAGTGGGGCGTGCCCGTGCACGGCGATGCCGCGCTCTACGAGCGGCTGGTCCTGGAGGCGATGCAGTCAGGACTGTCGTGGCTGACCGTGCTCAAGAAGCGCGAGAACTTCCGGGCCGGGTTCGCGGGCTTCGATCCCGCCTCGGTCGCCGCGTTCGGGCCGGACGACGTCGAGCGGCTCATGGCCGACGCAGGCATCATCCGCAACCGACGCAAGATCGAGGCGGCCATCACGAACGCGCGGGCGCTTGTGGAGCTTCAGGCCGCGGGCGGGTCGCTTGACGAGCTCGTCTGGTCGCACGCGCCCGCGCCCCGCACCGAGCCCCCGGCGACGTGGGCCGACGTGCCAGCGCAGACCCCCGAGTCGGTCTCGCTGGCCAAGGCGCTCAAGAAGGCCGGCTTCGTCTTCGTCGGACCCACCACGATGTACGCGGCGATGCAGGCCTGCGGCCTCGTGGACGACCACATCGCGGGCTGCGTCGCGCGGGAGTGACGCGACGCAGCCCGCGAAGTCAACAGGTCAGGAGACCGTGACCTCCATGGGCGTGAGGTTGAACGCGTTGCACGGGTTGTGCTCCTCGGGGCAGTTGGACATGCCGACGTAGATGTCCTCGAGCACCTCGAACTCGATGCAGTCCCCGGGCTTCGTCGTGGGCTCGACGATCTCGTGCCGGTCATCCGCGTGCCGCTTGATGTTCATGAACACAGAGATGCACATGTCGGGGGAGATCTTGGTGACGTCCAGGCCGAGCTCCTCCCAGTCCGCGCACAGGTTGCCGTAGCACGATGCGGTGCCCGACACCCCGTAGCGGTACTCGTTCGAGTACTCGGAGCAGTAGCCGGACAGCGCGTGGTTGCCGCTGTCGTCGCGCAGCACCTTGAGGAGGGGCGTGCACTTCGTCGAGAACACGTCATTGCCCTCGACCAGGCTCCAGTTGTTCGTGCACACGTTCGTGAACATCGCCGACTGACGCTCGTCGGGGTCGTCCACGCGGGCGGTGATGAAGTCCATCACCTGCTGACCCTCCAGATCCGTGATGCGGAGCCGCTGGCCCTTGCGCAGCTTGAGCGCGAGCCGGCCTCGCGGCTCGACGACGATGCTTCCGGGCTCGGCCCAGTCGATCGTGCTGGTCATCTCTACGGTCATGTCAGTGTCCTTCTCTTCGACGTTCAGGTTCATGCGCGGGAGGCGACGGGGGCACCGAAGCCACCGCCACCGGGAGTACGGAGCCGGACCGACTGTCCGGGCTTGAGCTGCAGGCGGCCCTTCGGGTCCGAGACGGCCACGCCGTCCACCTCGAGGAGCCCCGTGGCTCCGTCGGAGCCGCCGGCCAGACCAGGCGCCGCATTCTCGATGCGCTCGGTCAGGAAGATCACGTCGATCGGGCGGTCGTGCACCGAGCGCATGAGCACCTCCTGGCCCTCGCCGCCGCGCCAGCGGCCTTCGCCACCCGAGCCCCGGACGATGCTCTTGCTCTCGACCATCACAGGCGCGGTCGCCTCGATGACCTCGACCGGGGTGTTCGACACGTTTGAGGGCGTCGAGAGCGTCGCATAGCCGTCCAGCCCCTCGGCGGCGCCCTGGCCGCCGTTGAAGCAGAGGATCGACGCGAACGAGCCCTCATCGGTCTCACCGCGGAAGGCGGTCACCCAGAACGGCGTGCCGGCCGCAGCCGAGACGCGCCCGGGCAGAGGGCCCAGCAGCGCACGCGACAGCACGCTCGGAATGGCGTGCGCGGGGAAGTTCGCGCTCACGGCCGCGATCTTGTCGGGCTTGAGGAGCGAGCCCTCGGGGATCGTGATCGTGATGGGGCGGAGCGTGCCCTGGTTGTTGGGGATCTCCGGGACCAGCAGGGTGTTGAGCCCGTAGCGGGTGTATCCGAGGGTGGGCGAGGCGGAGTTGATCCCGAACTGCGACTGCGAGGACGTTCCTGCGTAGTCGACCTCGAGCTCGTCTCCTGTCACCCGCACGGCGACCTTGATGGTCTTGGGCTCCTCGAAGCCGTCCAGATCGATCTCGGAGGCGTACTCGCCGTCGGGAATGGCGGCGATCGCCGCCCGCATCGCCCGCTCGGACGTGTCGCAGATCGCGTCGGCAACGTCGGCGATGTCGAGGCTCGGGTCGTCGGCGAGCATCCCCTTGAGGCGACGGACGCCGAGATTGTTGGCCGCCACGAGGGCGTCCAGGTCTCCGAGGACCTGCGCGGGCACGCGCACATTCCTGCCGAGGATGTAGCGGACCAGCTCGTTCGGGCGGCCCTGCTCCACGAGCTTGACCGGCGGAAGGCAGAAGCCCTCCTCATAGATGTCCTGCGCGAAGGCGCCCTCGGACGTGCCGCCGATGTCCGAGACGTGGCAGATCGAGGCGACATACGCGACGATCTCACCCTCGTGGAACACCGGCGCGGCCGCGGTGACGTCAGGCAGGTGGGTGTTGCCGAACCACGGGTCGTTGGTGGCGATCACATCGCCCTCGACCAGGTTCTCGCGCCCGAAGTGGTCGAGCATGTTGGTCACGGTGTTCGCGACGGTGCCCGTGAACACGGGAACCGAGCGGCCGTACTCCACGAGGAGATGGCCGTCCTTCGTGAGGAGTGCGCACGCGAGGTCGTTCGACTCGCGCACGACGGAGCTGAAGGCGGTGCGAAGCAGCACCGCGGCCATCTCGTCGGCGATGGAGATCAGGCGCTGCCAGGTGATCTGGAGGCTTGCGGCATCCCAGTCGGTCATGGTTCTTCCTTCCTAGAATTCCGGCTCGTCGGACGCGGTGAGCTCGGGAGCCCAGCGCGTGAGCATCTGGTGGTCCAGCAGCAGCTGGCGAGCGATCAGGTCCAGCTCGCGCTCGGACGGGGCCGTGTCGGCGAAGTCCTGCGCGGCGTTGCCGGTCTTGAGGTACACAGGAGCGGCCGCCCTGACCATGCGGGGCACGTCATAGCCCCGCACGAATCCGCCGGTCTGCGCCGGGTTGTCGGTGTGGAGGTCGAGCGGCAGGTCGGTCACCGCACGCACCTGGGCGAGCATCTCGACATCCAGATCGCGCTGCAGGTTCACGGAGTCCGCGCCCATCTGGGCCAGCGCGACCACGTGCGCAGGATTCTGAGCACCCATGTTCGACGAGGCCTTCAGCCTGAGCGTCGGGATGTCCCCGCTCTGCTGGAGAGCGTGCAGCGTCCACAGCAGGCCCTCGTCGAACACCAGGAAGCCGGTCACGCCCAGGTCGACGGCGTGCAGCGTGTCCTCGAGCGCGTCGGCCAGCTGGCCCAGGCCCCTGAGGCGATAGGCGCTGGCCGCGGCGACCCCGGAGGACGCGAGCCGCTGACCACCGATGTCGAAGACTCCTCGCGGCCCCGCCGACATGCGCAGCTGGATGCCCTCGTCGCGGCATGCCTCGACCAGGTCGCGGATCTCGTCGTCCAGATAGCGCATCACGCCGACGGTGTTCGTGACCTGGTGAAGCCGCACGCCATGCGCACGGAGTCGATCGGCAAGGCCCCGCACCGAGGGGCCGTCAAAGGCGCCGGCCACCTCCCACTTGTAGGCGCCGCCGTCGGCGAATCGCGCCGCGGACTCGGTCGACGCGCCGGCACCACGGAGCAGCCCCGCGGCCGCGAGCGCCTTGCTCACCCTTGCGGAAGTGGTCATGCCTGCTCTCCTTCGGTAGCGATGACGATGCGGAGGTTCCCCTGTGCATCGAGGGTGGCGACATCTCCGGGTCCGACCACGGCCGTCGACTCGGGAAGCTGGAACACCGCGGGGCCGGTGACGGGCTCGTCGACCCCGGCACGGAGCATGTCGAGCACCGGGACCTCGACGACGCCCGTCTCCGGGAACCAGGCGGCGCGCGACGTCGCCGTGGGAACCCGGTCGGCGACGCCGGTATCGGTGCGGCTCATGCGAGGGGTCTCGAAGGCTCCGTAGCCGCGGACGCGGAACGTCACGACCTCGGCGCGCGGGTAGTCCGGGGTCACCCCGTAGATCCGGCGGTACTCGACCGCGAACTTCTCGGCATACTCGGCGGGACCGTCCTCGCGCCCCACCGGCACCTCGATGTCGAAGCCCTGCCCGACGTACCGCATGTCGACGAAGTGCTCGAAGCGGTCGGCGGGCGCGGCGAGCTCCTCCTCCGCCTGCGCCTCGAGCTGCGCGAACGTGTCCGAGACGGACGCCTCATCCCACGCATCCAGGCGCACGATGCGGGTGCGCGAGGCCTCCACCATGGGCGGAGCCACGAGCAGTCCCGTGGCCGACAGGACGCCGGCCGCGGCCGGGATGACGACCTCGCGCACGCCGAGGATCCTCGCGACCCGCGCGGCGTGCACGGGCGCTGCTCCTCCGAAGGCCATCATCGCGAAGTCACGAGGGTCGTGCCCCTGCTCCGTCGCGTGGACCTGGATCGCGAGCGCCATGTGCTCGTTGACGACCCTCACGACCGCGGCCGCGGAAGCGATCGGGTCGCCGTCGAAGGCGTCGCCGATGCGGCTCGCGAGCGCAGCCTTGGAGGCGTCCACGTCGAGCGACATGGTGCCGCCGAGGAAGTAGTCGGGGTCCAGGTAGCCGAGCGCGATGTCCGCGTCCGTGACGGTCGGCTCCTCGCCGCCGAGCCCGTATCCCGCGGGGCCGGGCCGCGAGCCCGCCGAGTGCGGTCCCACCTGCAGCAGCCCGAGGCTGTCGATCGACGCGATCGAGCCGCCCCCCGCGCCGATCTCGATCATCTCGACGACCGGCATCGTCACGGGGAGTCCCGATCCCGGCTTGAGACGGTGCACGCGGCCCACCTCGAAGCTGTTCTTCACGGCCGGCGTGCCGCCCTCGATGATGCAGACCTTCGCGGTGGTCCCGCCCATGTCGAAGGCGATCAGGCGATCCATGCCGAGCGAGGCGCCCACATGGGCGGCGCCGATCGCGCCCGCCGCGGGCCCCGACTCGAGCAGCCTCAGCGGGAACGTGCGCGCCGTGGGGACACGGATCACGCCGCCGTTGGACTGCATCATCACGAGCGACTGGTCGACGCCGAGCGAGCCCAGGGCGCGCTCGATGTCCTCGAAGTGCTCGCCGGCGACCGGCCGGACGTAGGAGTTGGCGACCGTGGTCACCGTGCGCTCGTACTCACGGATGACGGGCACCAGGCGCGATGACAGCGTCACGGGCACGCCGGGCAGTCGCTCCGCCAGGATCTCGCCGACGCGCTCCTCGTGCACGGGGCTCGCATACGAGTGCAGCAGGCATACGGCGACGGCCTCCACGCCGTCCTCGCGGAGGCGGTCCGCGATCGCCTCGATCTCAGCGGCGTCGATCGGCTCGACCTCGCTGCCATCCGCCATCAGGCGCCCGCGGACGCCGTACCGCGCCGTCGCCGCGACGAGGGGGTCGGGCAGCTGCAGGCGCGGGTCGTACAGGTCGTAGCGCCATTCGCGGCCGATCTCGATCGTGTCGACGAACCCGGCGGTGGTGATCAACGCGGTCTTCGCGCCGCGACGCTCGATCAGGGCGTTCGTGATGAGCGTGGTCGCTCCTACGACCGAGTCGGTGATCGACTGCTCGTCCGCTCCCGCTGCCCCGAGCACCTGGCGGATGCCGGTCTCGATCGCGCGGGAGAAGTCGTCGTACGTCGTCAGGGACTTGCCGAGCCACGCGTTGCCGCTGGTCTCATCGAGCAGGACGAGGTCGGTGAACGTGCCACCGATGTCGAAGCTCACTCGCATCTGTGTGTCTCCTTGGATGGGGGCGCATCGTGCGCCAGGTCTGGAAAGGGGGTCAGGCCCTCGCGAGGGCCGGGAAGACGAGGGCGGGCACGACGAGGCCGAGCTGGCCGGCTCGTTGCGCCCGAGCGAGCGCGGCGACGCGCGCGAGCGCGTCCACCTTGGAGCCGATCGCCATCCGCAGGCCCGCGTCGTAGCCGAGTCCGCAGGACGCGCCGAGGATGACCGAGCCGAGGATCACTGCGGGGCCCTGATGCGCCGCGACTCCCGCGGTGAAGAGGAAGCAGCCGGCGCCGAGCGATCCGACGGCGACCGAGGCCACGACCCGGGGACGCGAGGCGTCCATCGCGAGGCGCGCGGCGCCCGCGCCGATCATCGTCGCGGCGACCACGGCGCCCGCGAGGAGCGAGCCGCCGCCGATCGCGGCGACGACCACCGCGGGGACCAGCGAGGTGAAGAGACCGAGCAGGCCGTTCGCGACGAACACGAGCACGACCGCGGCCGCGAGCGCTCGATCTCGCGCGGAGGCAGACGGCGGCGCGGCCGTCGTCGGCACGATCGCGGGGACCATGGTCGGCGAGAGGGCGACGGCGAGCGCGACGAGCGCCAGCACCGACGCGCCGGCAGCGAAGACCGCGGGCACCGCGACCCCGGTCGCCACGAGCATGGCAGCGGCGAGCGCTCCCATGCCGACCCCACCGAGCGTCGCGGCGGTCGCCCACGCGGTGCCGCGCGCATGCCGCGCGAGGGTCTCGGTCAGCAGCGGCGTCGCGAGGCCGAGAGCGAGCCCCGTGACGACCCGTCCCGCGAGGAGCAGCCCGACGCCCGCCGCAGACATGCCCAGCGCGAGCAGCACGCCGCCGACGGCATCGACCAGGAGAGCGACGACGACCAGCGAGCGCGAAGGCACCCGACGCGCCATGCCCGCCCGGCGGAGCCAGGTCATCGCGACGATCACCGCGACGCCGTGCGCGGCGAACAGCACCGCGGAGGTCCACAGGCCCCACGCGCTCGCCGCAGCGATGTCGGCATAGAAGGGGCTGGGGAAGGCGGAGAACGCGCTCACGAGGGTGAGCACGAGCACCTCGCGCGCGCTCATCGGAGGTCCTCGATCAGGTGGGCGCAGAACGCAGCATCAGCGACGGCGGAACCGCCGAGATCGATGAATCTCGCGTCGGCGAGCGCGACGCGTCCTCTCCCCGCGCACGCGAGTGCGAGCGAGGGCACGGCGTCGTCGTGATCGGACAGGGCGGGCACGCCCGCGGTGTCGGCCCAGGTGCGTGCGCCGTCGAGCGAGAGCGCGCATGCGCCCGCGGGAAGGTCGGCGACCGACGCCACGGGCCGCGTGGCTCCGGTCGCGGACACGGCAAGGTCGCTCGTCGCAAGCGCCGACGCTACGGTGCGATCCCATTGCACGACCTCGACAGGCCTGTCGGTGTCGAGCGGCGGCACGGCGCCGCGCGAGCGCGTCACGACACGCAGCTCCTGGACGCTCGGGATCAGTGCGACGAGCGCGCGAGCGACAGCCGTGTTCACCTGGCCCATGCCGATCAGCGTCACGACGCGCAGGTCGCCGCCGAGGCGGCTCGCGACCGCGACGGCCGCCGCCGCGGTGCGGAGAGTGGTGGCGGCCATACCCTCGACGACCGCGATCGGCTCACCAGAGGCGGGATCCGTGACGAGGATCGTCGACGTCGACCTGCTGGGCGAGCTGGCAAGGGCCGGGGTGTACGACGCCCACTTCGAGATGGCGACACCGAGCGTCGGCACCACGCCCGCGAGCGCCAGATGCATCGCGCCGGGCACTGCGCCGGGGAGGATCTGCTTGGGCGCCTGGTGGGCACGTCCGGTCCCCAGCGCCTCGAAGGCGGAGAGGATCATGCCCGCCGCGAGCCCGAGGTCGGCGCGCGCGCCGACCTGGTCGTCATCAAGCCTCAGCACCGCTCACCCCCTCGTCCCTCGAGGCGGCGAGCGCGATCGACACCAGGTCCGCGACCGACCGCAGGTAGCGCGCGCGGGCGGGCGGGAAAGCCCTCGACTCCTTCGACATGAAGCCGACGTCTCCCCAGATGCGGCCCTCGAGGAAGAGCGGCACGATCAGGCACGCGCGCAGATTCTCGGCCGAGGACATCGACGCCGTCACCGAGAACCGACTCGACGGGCGGCTCATGTCGGCCATCTGGATGACATCGCCTCGCAGATAGGCGGCCGAGGCGATGAAGCCGTCGTCGACGGGATGCCCCTTGGCGATCGCCCGCTGCCAGCGCGTCGACATGCCTGCGCTCGCGACGAGCGACGAGTAGCGCACGTCGCCGTGCTGATCGAACCTGAAGACAGTGCTCGCGTCGGCGAAGGCGCGCTCGACCGCCCAGCCCACGACCACGGAGGCGACCTCGTCGGCCGTCGACGCCGACCTCAGCATGTCGACGAGGTCATACATCGCGTCGTGCTGGGCATTGAGCATCGCGACGGTCGACCGCAGGCGCTCCTCCGAGCGGTCCTTGCCGACCTCGGCCACGCGGCCGGCGAACTGGTAGCCGACGCCCCTGATGGACTCGATCCATCGGGGCGTGTGGGGGTCGTCGTCCAGCTTGGCGCGCAACCGCTTCACGTTGAGGCGAAGCGTGTTGAGACCCGAGGCGTCCGGGATGTTCCACAGGTCGTCCGTGATCCGTCCGGAGGGGACAGCCTCGCCAGCGTGCAGCATCAGGTAGCGCAGCAGGTCGAACTCGTTGGCGCTGAGAGCGACAGTGTCCTCGCCCAGGTAGCAGCGTCGCGAGGCGAGATCGAGCCGCAGCCCCTCGGACTCGAGCCACCGCACCTCGATCTCGGCCTCGTTGGAGGTGCCCCTTCCCAGGGCAAGGAGGCGGGGCACCAGATCCGTCGCGGAGGTCGAGGCGTCGAGCACCAGCGTCGCTCCCTCGTCGAGGAGGGCACGTCCGGCCTCGTCAGCGTTGCCGACGATCGCGGCGATGGGGAACCGACCCGCCTGACGGCACAGGTGCACCGCACGCGACAGCCAGGGAAGCGAGGAGCCGGCCACGATCACCATCGCGGCGCCCTTCGCGGCAAGGTGGCGGTGGGCACGATCGATCTCGTGGAGATGGACCTCAGGCCAATGCCGTCCGCCGAGGGCGCCCAGCACCTCGTCGCCGCGCGTGCCCTCCTCCGTCACGGCGAGCACGCGCGTGAGCGTCGCCACCGCGCCCAGCGTCGCGTCGCCCCGCGTGCGCGGTCGCCTCTCGAGCTCCATCCGGACAGCCATCTCAGAGCACTCGCGACAGGAACTTGCGGGTCAGCTCGTGCTTCGGGTCGACCAGCACCTCCGACGGCGAGCCCTGCTCGACGATCTCGCCCTGAGCCATGAACGCGACGCGCGACGCAACCTCGCGGGCGAACCCCATCTCGTGGGTGACGACGACCATCGTCATCCCGGCCGTCGCGAGATCGCGCATCACCTGGAGGACCTCGCCGACGAGCTCAGGGTCGAGCGCCGAGGTCGGCTCGTCGAACAGCATCAGCTTGGGCTGCATCGCGAGACCGCGAGCGATGGCGACGCGCTGCTGCTGCCCTCCAGAGAGGTGGCGAGGATAGGACTTGTCCTGGTCCGCGAGGCCCACCTTCTCAAGCAGGTCGTACGCATTGGCCCTGGCCGTGTCCTGATGCATCCCCCGCACACGCATGGGGGCCTCCATGATGTTCTGCAGCACCGTCATGTGAGGGAACAGGTTGAACTGCTGGAAGACCATTCCCATCGTCGCCCGCTGCGCGGCGATCTGACGCTCGGAGAGCTCGTGGAGCTTCCCGTGCTTCTCCTGGTATCCCATGAGGTGACCGTCGTAGCGCACGTGCCCAGCGTCGGGCCGCTCAAGGTGGTTGATGCAGCGCAGCAGGGTCGACTTGCCCGAGCCCGACGCGCCGATGAGGCACAGGACCTCCCCCTCGCGCACGGTGAGGTCGACTCCGTGGAGGACCTCGTTGTCGCCGAAGGACTTGCGGATTCCGGTGAGCTCGATCAGCGGTTCGCGGGCGTCATCCATCGTGCCCACCTCCTGTTCTTCGCGGGGGTCGCGCCGGTGGCCTGGAAGCCCGCGCCAAGGCGTCGTTCGAGGCGCGCCTCGAGCACGGTGAGCACGGAGACGATCACGAGGTACCAGATGCAGACGACGATGAGCACGGGGATGGTCTCGTAGGTCCTCGCGTAGATGAGCTGACCGGAGTAGAGCAGCTCGGGGAGTGCGATCACCGAGACGACCGACGAGTACTTGAGCAGCCCGACCAGCTCGTTGAACGTGGGGGGAACGATCACGCGCGCCGCCTGGGGGAGGACGATGCGGCGGAACGACGTGCCCGCGCGCATGCCGAGCGCCTTCGACGCCTCGGTCTGGCCGCGGTCGACGGACATGATTCCGGACCGGATGATCTCGCCGAGGTACGCGGCCTCGTTGAGACCGAGGCCCAGGATCGCCGCGGTCCACGGGGTGATCACGTCGTTGGTGTCGACGGCCCAGACGGTGCCGACGCCGGGAATCGTGAGACCCATCTCGGGGATCAGGATCGCCAGGTTGTACCAGATGATGAGCTGGACGAGGATCGGCGTGCCGCGGAAGAACCACACGTACACGCCGGCGGTGCGGGACAGCAGCGCGGACTGGGAGAGGCGCATGACGGCCAGCAGCAGGCCGAGTCCCAGCGCGATAGCCATCGCGATCGCGGTGAGGGCGAGAGTCGTACCGAGGCCCTTGAGGATCCGCACGTCGAACAGGTACTTCGCGACCGTGGGCCACTCGTAGTTGGGGTTGGTCGCGAACGACCACGCGATCGAGAGCAGCACCACGGCGACGACGATCGAGCCCACCCACCGCCACGGCCGCCGCCGCGGCACGACGATCATGTCGTCGTGCCGCGGCGCGGTGGTGTCAACCGAGGTCAAAATGTGGCCCCGTTGATGATGGGCTCGTCGAGTGCACGGTCATCGATGCCCCACTCGGAGAGGATCTCCTCGTAGGTGCCGTCCTCCATGATCGCGGCGAAGGCGTCGTTGAACTCCTGCACCAGCTCCGAGTCCTTGGCGAAGCCGGCGGCGAAGTAGCCGTCCGTGAGGTACGCGCCCATGACCTGAAGCTCGTCGGGGTACTGCGACATGATGTACGCGTTCGCGGCCGAGTCGTTCGGGGCGACCTCGATGCGCCCGGAGGTCAGCGCCAGCACGACGGCGTCGAGGTCCGCATACTCGTTGACCTCGATCGGCTCCTCGCCCGCGTCCTCGCATGCCGTGGAGGCCTCCGCGAGCATGTCGGCCTCGAGCGCTCCGCCCGGGATGCCGACAGAGTAGCCGCACAGGTCGTCCATCGACTCGATCCCAGAGACGTCCATCGGCACCAGGAAGTCGTTCTTCGCGGCGAGGTAGTCGACGAAGTCGACCGTCTCCTCGCGCTCGAGCGTGTCGAACATGCCGGTGAGGGCGACGTCGTAACGGCCCGACGTGAGGCCCGGGATGATCGTGTCGAACGAGGCGTTCTCGAAGACGATCTCGCGCCCGAGCTCCTCGGAGAGGGCCGCCGCGAGGTCCACGTTGATGCCCTCGAAGGTCTCGTTGTCGTCGGCCAGGAAGTTGTACGGCAGGAGCGAAGCGTCCGCTGCGGCCACGATGGGCTCCGCGGTGGACGAGGACTCCCCCGAAGCGGCGGCATCACTGTCGGTGGAGCTGCATGCGGTGAGCAGCAGCAGCGAGGTCACCACCGCCCCTGCGCCGATCGCCTTGTTGCGTGCCATCGTGTGTCCCTTTCTGAGTCGCCCGACGCGGTTCGCCGGTGCGGAACCCATTAGAGGGTCACTCCGTTGCCACTCATTTGCGCCTCGGTGTCAGATATGTTTCACAGCCGTTCAATTGACATGCTTCCGACATGCAGATGGAGGATCAACCAGGCGAGACGTCCTTACGATTGATGGGAGCAACATCGATGTGACATTTGCCCCATGGAGGACCCATGACCGACTTCCCGACCGACGCGGCCGTCGCGCGGCTCATGAACGAGGCCGTGACCGACGGCGCGCTCGACCTGAGCATCGGCGAGCCCGACCAGCCTCTGCCCGGGCCGCTCCGTCAGGTCGCCGTCGATTCGCTGCTCGCTGGAGAGGTCGGCTACACGGCCAAGGCGGGGCTCGTCGAGCTGCGCGGAGCGATCGCATCGTCCCTTCCCGGCGAGGTCGACATCGCCGACGTCGTCGTGACGGTGGGAGGCACCGAGGCCGTCGCGGTGGCCCTCGCCGCCGCATGCACGTCAGGCGACACAATCGTGATCCCTGATCCCGCATGGCCCAACTACCGGGTGCTCGGTGAGCAGCTCGGGCTGCGGATCGCGACCTACCGCCAGGGCGCCAACCGGGACGACTTCATGGACCTCGAGGAGATCGCGGCCCACCTTGCCGCCGGCGCTCGCATGGTCGTCGTGAACTCCCCGTCCAATCCCATGGCCGCGGTCGCGTCGAAGGCACAGCTCGCGACCCTCGTCGGGCTCGTCGCCGCGCACGGCGCGGTGCTGCTGTCGGACGAGGCGTATGAGGGAATCGTCTTCGACGGCGGGCGCGCGCCCTCGCCGCTGTCCATCCCCGGAGGCCCCGAGGTCACGTTCGTGGCCCGCACCTTCTCCAAGACCTACTCGATGACGGGCCTGCGCGTCGGGTCCCTCGCCTCACCCCCGTCGTTCCGGCACGCCGTGGCAGCGGTCCACGGCACGATCGTCGGCTGCGCACCGCACACGGCGCAGCGGGTCGCGCTGAGCGCGCTCGAGACGATGCCCGATCGCGGCACGGAGCTGTCGACCGTGTACCGTTCACGATTCGCTCGCGCCCTCGAGGTGCTCGGGCCCTGGATGCTCGCGGACGGCCCCGAGGGCCACGGCGGCTTCTACGTCTGGCTCGACGGCCGCTCGACAGGGCTCACCGCCAACGAGCTCGCGTCGCGCGTGGAGAGCCTGGGCGTGCGAGTCTCCTCGGGCAACGCCTATACCGTGTCGGAGTCGCACGCGATCCGGCTCGCACTCACCGCTGGCGGCGAGGATCTGGAACGCGCACTTCACGCCGCGCGCAGCGTCCTGTCGGAGGGGTCGGCCGCGACCTGACCCGAGGGGCCGGCGCTCAGCCGTGCGCGACTAGCAGAACCCCTTGCGCATCCTCGCGATCGCGTCGTCGAGCAGCGCCTCGACGATGCGGGTGTCCGCGGGCAGCCAGGGCACGTCGCGCCAGGCGCCGGGCTCGAGCCAGCGCAGCTCGTCGTGGTCCTCGAGAGGCTGCGGCTCGGGAGCGGACCCGTCCGGACCAGGGATGATCTTCGCCCACCAGACCCTCAGCACGAGGCGGGGGCCATCGCCCTCTGCCGCGCGCAGTTCCCACGCGGGACCGGTGTCGGTGCCGTCGGGAAGGACGATGCCGGCGTCGGGACCGGGGATCTCGTCGCCGAGCTCGATGGCGACTCCGAGCTCCTCGTCGATCTCGCGGTGCAGGGCCTCCTCGGGCGTCTCGCCCTCGTCGACCTTGCCGCCGGGGAACTCCCACAGCCCGGCATAGACGGGCGGCGAGGAACGGCGCGCGGCGAACAGCAGCCGCGGCTGCTCGAGGTCGTCGGTGATGGCGGCCGCGACGACCAGGCGCGCGGGACCGTTGACGGGGATCTGACCGTGAGGCTCGTGACCGCCCGGGGAAGCGGTGTCGGCGCTCACTCGGTGATCGCCGCGTACGCCTCGGAGTCGAGCAGACCCTCCGGGACCTCGGCCAGGCGGACCTTGAAGATCCAGCCCTCGCCGTACGCGTCCTCGCCGATCGTCTCGGGTGCGTCCGAGAGCTCCTCGTTGACCGCGACCACGTCGCCCGTCACGGGGCAGTACAGCTCGCTCACGGCCTTGGTCGACTCGAGCTCGCCGCACACGTCGCCCGCCGTGACGGCGCTGCCGACCTCGGGGAGCTCGACGTACACGATGTCGCCGAGGGCCTCGGCGGCGTGCTCGGTGATGCCGACGGTGACCACGGCCTCGGCCGCGAGCTCACCCGACACCCACTCATGCTCCTCGGAGTACTGGAGCTCGTCGGGAACGTTCGCCATGTGAAGGGTCCTTCCTCGAAGGGTCGGGGCGCGTCAGGCGCCCCTCTTGTAGAACGGTAGCGCGGTCACGGTCATCGTCTCGCGCCGACCACGCACATCGATCGCGACCTCGGTGCCCGGGGTCGCGAGTGCGAGCGGCACGTAGGCCATCGCGATGGGCTTGCCGAGCGTCGGCGACGGGGCGCCGGAGGTGATCGCGCCCACCGGCTCCCCGGCCTCGTCCACGACCGCGTAGCCCGCGCGAGCGGCGCGTCGTCCGTCCCCGACCAGGCCCACGAGGGTGGACAGGGACGATGCGACGGCCGGGTCGGTCTCGGCCGTGGCCCAGGTCTCGCGCACTGCCTCGAGCGCGGCGCGGCCGACGAAGTCGCCTCGGGGGTTCTTCTCGGTGCCGAACACGATCACGCGGCCCAGGCCCGCCTCGAAGGGGGTGCGGTCGCGGCTCAGCTCGTTGCCGTACAGCGGCATGCCCGCCTCAAGCCGCAGGGTGTCGCGCGACGACAGCCCACATGGGATGAGGCCGTCCGCCGCTCCCTCGGCGAGCGCGAGCTGCCACACCGCGGCCGCCTCGTCGGCGCCGACGAACAGCTCGAAGCCGTCCTCGCCCGTGTAGCCGGTGCGCGCGGCGAACGCGTGGATGCCGCCGGCGAGCATGACGTTGGCCGCCGAGTAGTACTTCATCGCCTCGATGTCGTCGGCGCCCCTGGCGGTCATGCGGGAGACGATCGCCTGGGCGCGGGGGCCCTGGACCGCGATGAGCGCGACCTGCGCCGAGATGTCCTCGACCTCCGCGTCGAAGCCCTCGGCCCGGTCCGTGAGCTCCCCGGCCACCACGTCCTTGTTCGACGCGTTCGCGACGATCACGAAGTGGTCCCAGTCGCGACGGTAGACGATGAGGTCGTCGATCACGCCGCCGTCGGCGGCGCACAGCATCGTGTACTTCGCGCCCCAGAGCCTCATCGCGCTCATCCGGCCGACGAGCGCATCGTCCAGGAAGGCCTCGGCCTCTGCTCCGCGCACGGAGATCTCCCCCATGTGGCTCAGGTCGAACAGGCCGGCCGCGGTGCGGACCGCGGTGTGCTCCGCGATGTCGCCGGTGTAGCGGACGGGCATCTCCCAGCCCGCGAAGTCCACGAGCGTCGCGCCGAGGGCGACGTGCTCGTCGTGCAGGGGGGAGCGAAGGATCTCGGTGGTCACCGGACCAGCGTAGTCGCGCGACGCATTCCCGCCCATGAGGACGACGCGGCTTGCGTGCGGAAGGGCGAGGCCCGGGTTACTCGCCGACGCGGCGCAGCGTCATCTCGAAGTCTCCGAAGAGCACCTTGCCGATGAGCGGCGTCGGCGCGCCCGGCGGCACGACGGTCTCGCGGCCGTGCGAGTCGACGAGCAGCGTGCCGTTCGTCGACTCGAGGTCCTCGACCATCCACACCCCATCGATCCAGACGAGGCGCGCGTGGGTCTTCGACATCGTGCGGGTCGAGTCGGCGACGTCGAGGCGGGCCGAGCCGTCACCCATGGGGGAGCCGCCGATGCGACCCACCACGGACACTGCACTCGACAGCCTGTAGGAGATGCCGTCGCTCGACACGAGCTCCCAGGCCTCGCGCCGGCGCGGGCTGACGCGGGTCTCGTCGTAGTCGTCGTCGCCGGTCGGATCGAGCGGCGCGCCGTCCTCCGCGCCGTCGCCACCGAGGAGCGCCTGGAGCGCCCCGGCGTCGAGCGCGCTCTGCCATGCGGGCGGTGGCGCGGCGCCCTGCGGCTTCTCCGAGAAGTCGGGGAGTCGGGTCGGTCGGTCCGACAGCGTCGGCATGGCCGCCGTGGGAAGCGGCTCGGAGAACGTGTCGGGTGACGTCGCGTACGGGGACACGGGCTGCGTCGGCGCCACGACAGGAGGCTGCGGCTCGGGCGCGTGCGCCGCGGGGGCGAGCGGGGGCTGAGCGGGCGGCTGCACCGGCGGCTGGGCAGGCGGCACGCTCGAGGGTCCCTGCGAGCCCGAGCCTGTGGGCGCCCACATGGAGCGACGGCTCGGATCGAACGGGTTGTTCACGGGTGTCTCCTCCTGGCCCTCACCAGGGTCTGGCTCGAACGGCACGGCGGCGCGCGGAGCGGGAGACGGCTGCGAGGGAGGCTCGGGGGAGGGCCCTCCCGCCGCAACGACGTCCGCCGACTGCGCGTCGGTGTCCTCCTCATCGGCGGATTCCACGCCGGGGTTGAGGATTTCGGGCACACGAACCGGCTCGGGCACTCTCGGATTCGGTTGCGTGGGAGGCGCCTGCGGCGCTGCGGTCACGGCAGCGGTGGGCTCATGGGCCTCCGCCTCGGCCTGACTGGAGGGCTCGGCCGTCGCGCTGGTCGCGTCGTCCCATGTCGATGACGGCTCGTCGCGGACCTCGGGCTGACTCGGCTCCGGTGCGTGCGCGTCCGACCGATCCGTCCCCCGCGCGGGGGCGCCGGCCCTCGCGGAGACGGCCGCTGCGGCAGCAGCCTCGCGCCTGGACGCTGCGGCGGCGAAGAATCCCCACAGCGGAGGGACGAAAGCCGCGAGCGCGACGAGGCCCCGGGGCGCCTGCAGTCGCACGCCGAGCCACCCGGCATGCCCGATCCACAGGATCCATCCGACTGCACAGGCGAGCAGCGCGACCGCGAGCGGGATCACCGTGGCCGATCGCGGCAGCTCGAGCCCGGACGCGAGCGCACCGGCCGCGCCCACCGCAGCGAGAAGGCCGAGGGCCTCGAGGCTGCGGACGATCGCGACGGGGACGGTCGAGGCGTCGGCGACCCGCGCGACCTCGACCCACCGACGCACGGGGATCCACGCGGGGGCGACGGGGCCGCCGAGCTGACGGAACACGCGGCCCAGGGACACGCCCAGCACGAGGTAGCCCAGCGCGTACGCGGCCGCGAGGGCGCCCACGATGGCGATGTAGAGCACGCCCTCATCCATGGGTTGTCCTTCCGCGACCGAACGATGCCGGCTCGGCGCCGCTCAGGCTCCCGACACTAGTCGCGCGGACTCGGACCGGGCTCCTGTGACACACCGCCGAAGAGCCGCGGGCTACTCGTCGGCGTCGTCGAAGAGCTCGAGCGGCGGGCACGCGCAGACCAGGTTGCGGTCGCCGTGCACGTTGTCGATGCGCCGCACGGGCGGCCAGTACTTGTCGACGCGCAGGGCGGGCACCGGGAAGGCCGCCTGCTCGCGCGAGTACGCGCGGTCCCACTCGTCGGCGACGACGGAGGCCGAGGTGTGGGGAGCGTTCCGCAGCGCGGAGTCCTCGACGGCGATCTCGCCGCGTGCGATCGCGCGGATCTCCTCGCGGATGATCTTCATCGCCTCGATGAAGCGGTCGATCTCTCCCAGGTCCTCCGACTCGGTCGGCTCGACCATGAGGGTGCCCGGCACGGGGAACGACATGGTCGGCGCGTGGATGCCGAAGTCGATCAGGCGCTTGGCGATGTCCTCCGCGGTGACGCCGGTCTCCTTGGTGATCGGGCGGACGTCCAGGATGCACTCGTGCGCGACGAGCCCGTTGGGGCCCTTGTAGAGCACGGGGTAGTCCTCGTCGAGGCGCGTCGCGACATAGTTCGCGGCGAGCACCGCGACCTCGGTCGCGCGGCGCAGTCCCGGCCCGCCCATGAGGGCGATGTACGCCCACGAGATCGGGAGGATGCCCGCCGAGCCGAACGGGGCCGCGGAGACGGGGGCGCCCTTGCGGAGCAGCTCCGCGGGTCGGCGCACGGTCTGCTGGAGCTCGGGGAGGAAGGGCACGAGGTGCTCGGCCACGGCCACGGGGCCGACTCCGGGGCCGCCCCCGCCGTGCGGGATGCAGAAGGTCTTGTGCAGGTTGAGGTGCGAGACGTCGCCGCCGAAGTGGCCAGGCTTCGCGAGGCCGACGAGCGCGTTGAGGTTGGCGCCGTCGATGTAGACCTGGCCGCCCGCATCGTGCACCGCGGCGCACACCTCGCCCACGTGCGCCTCATAGACGCCGTGCGTGGACGGATAGGTGAGCATGATGCAGCTGACCGTGTCCCCGTGGGTGGCGAGCTTCGCCTTGAGGTCCCCGAGGTCGATCTCGCCGTCCGCCGCGGTGCCGACGACCACGACGCGCATGCCGGCCAGGACCGCGGAGGCAGCGTTGGTGCCGTGCGCGGAGGCGGGGATGAGGCACACGTCGCGCTGCTCGTCGCCGCGCGAGCGGTGGTAGGCGCGGATCGCGAGCAGGCCTGCGTACTCGCCGCGCGAGCCCGCGTTCGGCTGGACCGAGACGGCCGAGTACCCCGTGATCTCGGCGAGCCAGTCCTCGAGCTGGCCGATCATCTCGCGGTAGCCGCGGGTCTGCTCCGCGGGCGCGAACGGGTGGATCGTCGCGAAGCCCGGCCAGCTGATCGCCGCCATCTCGACCGCCGAGTTGAGCTTCATCGTGCACGAGCCCAGGGGGATCATCGTCCGGTCGAGGCCCAGGTCCCGGTCCCCCAACCGACGCATGTAGCGCATCAGCGAGGTCTCCGAGCGGTGGGTGTTGAAGATCGGGTGCGTGAGGTAGTCGCTCGTCCGGCGCAGCTCGCGCGGGATCGCGACGCGCGGCGGGGTGTAGATCGGGTGGCGCTTGGTCGCGGTGAACGCCTCGACGACCGTGTCGAGGATGTCGAGGCGGGTGACCTCGTCGCACGCGACGGCCACGGTGTCGGCGTCCACGCGACGCAGGTTGATGCCGTCGACGGCCGCGCGGGCGACGACCGAGTCGGCGCCCCCCGGGACCTCGCACAGGATCGTGTCGAAGAAGTGCTCGTGGCGGATGTGGATGCCGGCGGCGTTGAGCGCGTCGGCGGCGGCCACGGCGGTCGAGTGGACCTTCATCGCGATCTCGCGCAGGCCCTCGGGGCCGTGGTAGACCGCGTACATGCTCGCGACGACGGCCAGCAGTGCCTGCGCGGTGCAGATGTTGGAGGTCGCCTTGTCACGTCGGATGTGCTGCTCGCGGGTCTGGAGCGTGAGGCGGTAGGCCGGGTCGCCATCCGCGTCCACCGACACCCCGACCAGGCGACCGGGCAGCTGGCGCTCGAGCCCATAGCGGACCGAGATGAAGGCCGCGTGCGGTCCGCCGAAGTACAGCGGCACCCCGAAGCGCTGGGCCGAGCCGACGGCGATGTCCGCGCCGACCTCGCCCGGCGCCTTGACCATCGCGAGCGACAGCAGGTCGGCGGCGATCGTGACGAGGCCGCCGGCCTCGTGGACGCGGTCGATCACGTGCGCGAGGTCGCGCAGGATTCCGGAGGCACCGGGCTGCTGGATGACCAGGCCCACGAGATCGTCGGGCACCTCCCAGTCCTCGTGGAGCTCCTCGACGCGCAGCGGAAGGCCGATGGCCTCGCATTGGGCCTTCACGACGGCGATGGTCTGGGGCAGGGTCTCGGAGTCAAGGACGACGACGCCGCCCGCCTTGCCCTTGACGGCGCGGCGCATCAGCAGGACGGCCTCGGACACCGCGGTGGCCTCGTCGAGGAGCGACGCGCCCGCGATCGGCAGGGCCGTGAGGTCCGCGATCATCGTCTGGAAGTTCAGCATCGCCTCAAGGCGACCCTGGGAGATCTCCGCCTGATACGGCGTGTAGGCCGTGTACCAGGCCGGATTCTCGAGGATGCCACGCTGGATCACCTTGGGGGTGATCGTGTCGTGATAGCCCTGGCCGATCATCTGGACCGCGGTCCGGTTCATCGTCGCGAGACGACGCAGCGCCTCGAGGACGACGTCCTCGGAGCGCGCCTCAGGCAGCTGGAGGACGTCGTCGAGTCGGATCGACTCGGGCACGGCCGCCTCCACGAGGGTCTCGAGAGACGTGTAGCCGACGGTGTCGAGCATCGTCTCGACAGCATCGTCTGCGGGACCGATATGGCGATCAACGAACGAGGTCACCCGCCCATTGTGTCGCAAAGGCCCTCGCTCCAACAGGATGCGCGCCGGAGGATCCCCGGAGGCACTGGCTGACAGTGGGCGGCAGTACGCGTAGATTTGCGCAGTGTGAGCGAGAACACGCCGCCGATCGCGGTCCCTGAGCACACTGTCGAGAGCTTCACCAGGTCCTACCTGCGAGAGCTCAACTACGGACGAGGCGTCGACCTCGACCGAGCAAGCCCCAATGACAAGTACTGGGCGCTGTCCCGCGCGGTCCGCCATTACCTGACCACCCGATGGCTCGAGACCCTGCGCAACCAGTACCGCGACCAGGCGAAGGTCGTCGCCTACCTGTCCGCCGAGTTCCTGCTCGGCCCGCAGCTCGAGAACGCGCTGCTCGCCTCCGACCTCGAGGACATCGCCCGCGTGTCGCTCGCGAACCTCGGCATCGACATCGACGAGCTCCGCGACGTCGAGGTGGAGCCCGGCCTCGGCAACGGCGGCCTCGGCCGCCTCGCGGCGTGCTTCATCGACTCGCTCGCGACCATGAACGTGCCGTCGATCGGCTACGGCATCCGCTACGAGTACGGCATCTTCAAGCAGACGTTCGTGGACGGCAAGCAGAAGGAGCAGCCCGACCACTGGCTGCGCCTCGGCTCGCCGTGGGAGCTGCCTCACCCCGAGTACTCGGTCGACGTGTCGTTCGGCGGCCAGACCGAGCCCTCCCCCGACGGCCCCGACGGCGCACGCGTGTGGGTCCCCGCCTGGTCCGTCACCGCGGTGCCGTTCAACTACATGGTCCCCGGCTACCGCAACGGCCGCGTGAACACGCTGCGCCTGTGGAGCTCGCGCGCCAAGAACGAGTTCGACCTGGGCGAGTTCAACGCGGGCGACTACGCCGAGGCCGTGCGCGCGCGCACCTTCGCGGAGAACATCTCCAAGGTCCTGTACCCCGAGGACTCGACGCCGCAGGGCAAGGAGCTCCGCCTCCAGCAGCAGTACTTCTTCGTCGCCGCCTCGCTGCGCGACTTCATCGAGCACGTGCTCCCGCCGGACTACGACCTCGTGAACCTGCCTCACCGCATCACGTGGCAGCTCAACGACACGCACCCCGTGATCGCGGTGCCGGAGCTCATGCGGCTGCTCGTCGACGAGCGCGGCTGGGCCTGGGACGATGCCTGGGCGGTCACGCAGAAGGTCTTCGCGTACACGTGCCACACGCTCCTTCCCGAGGCGCTCGAGGTGTGGTCGGTGGACCTGCTCGGCAGGCTCCTGCCGCGCCACCTCGAGATCATCTACCGGATCAACGAGCAGTTCCTCGAGGAGGTCCGCGAGACCTTCCCCGACGACGAGCTGCGCGTGCGCCGCATGTCGATCATCGCCGAGCAGCCCGAGCGTGCGGTCCGCATGGCGCACCTCGCGACGGTCGCGGGCTTCAAGGTCAACGGCGTCGCCGAGCTGCACTCGCAGCTGCTGCGCGACAAGCTGCTCAACGACTTCGCGCAGATGTGGCCGGAGAAGTTCACGAACGTCACCAACGGCGTCACCCCGCGTAGGTTCGTGAAGCTCGCCAACCCCGGGCTCTCGGACCTCATCACCGAGGCGATCGGCGGCTCGTGGGTGACGGACCTGGAGCAGCTGCGCCAGCTAGACGGGCTCGCGAACGACCCCGAGTTCCGGCGTCGGTTCCGCGAGATCAAGGGCGCGAACAAGCATCGTCTGGCCCAGGTCCTCAAGGAGCGCGACGGCATCGAGATCGCGGGCGACGCGATGGTCGACGCGATGGTCAAGCGCCTTCACGAGTACAAGCGCCAGAGCCTCAAGCTGCTTCACATCGTGTCGCTGTACGAGGGCATCAAGTCGGGGCGCACGCCGCTCGAGTCGGTCACTCCGCGCACCTTCATGTTCGGCGCGAAGGCGGCGCCCGGATACGTGCGCGCCAAGGAGACCATCGAGCTCATCAACGCCGTCGGCAGGACGATCAACAACGATCCGTCGCTCGAGGGACGCCTCAAGGTCGTGTTCCCCCCGAACTACAACGTCACGCTCGCGGAGACGCTGATCCCGGCCGCGGACCTCTCCGAGCAGATCTCGCTCGCGGGCAAGGAGGCGTCGGGCACGGGCAACATGAAGTTCGCTCTCAACGGCGCGCTCACGATCGGCACCGACGACGGCGCGAATGTCGAGATTCGTCAGCTGGTGGGGGACGAGAACTTCTTCCTGTTCGGCATGACCGAGCCCGAGGCATCGGCCCTGCAGGCCAAGGGCTACAACCCCGGCGAGTACTACGAGTCCGACCCGGAGCTCAAGGCGGCGCTGAACCTCATCGCGTCGGGCCACTTCACGGACGGTGAGAAGGGCGGCGCTGTCGCCTCGATCTTCTCGTCGCTCACGGAGCGCGACCGGTTCATGGCGCTCGCCGACTTCCGCTCATACATCGACGCGCAGGCGCGGGTCGAGGAGGCCTACGCGGACTACGAGGGCTGGAGCCGCTCGGCGATCCTCAACGTCGCACACAGCGGCTTCTTCAGCTCGGACCGCTCCATCAAGGACTACCTGGACCGCATCTGGGGCGCGAAGCCCATCGACCAGAACGGCTGAGCCACCGGCCCGCCACCGCCTCACGCACGAGGGCCCCGGAGCGATACGCTCCGGGGCCCTCGTCGCGTTCAGGGACGATGCGGCGGTCGCCTCGCGCGCGGCGCCCCGCCTATGGGTCAGGGATCAGTAGGTGAAGTACTCCACGCGCGAGCGCAGGTTGGCGGACAGTTCCGCCAGCTCGTTCACGCTCGCGCCGATCTGGTCCAGCACCTGGGCGGCATCCGCGGAGGCCTGCGCGACCGAGGAGATGTTGCCCGCGATATCGGCGCTGCCGGTCGCGGCCTCAGCCACACCGCGGCTCATCTCGCCCGTGGTCGCGGTCTGCTCCTCGACCGCCGACGCGATCGTCATCTGGAAGTCGTTGATCTGCTTGACGATCTCCGAGATCTCGTTGATCGCCTCGACAGCACCACCGGTGTCCTCCTGGATGGCAGCCACGCGACGCGCCACCTCCTCGGTCGCCTTGGCCGTCTCCTGCGCCAGGTCCTTGACCTCGCCCGCCACGACCGCGAAGCCCTTACCGGCCTCGCCGGCACGCGCAGCCTCGATCGTCGCGTTCAGCGCCAGCAGGTTCGTCTGCTCCGCGATCGTGGTGATCACCTTGATGACATTGCCGATCTCCTGCGAGGAGGCACCCAGCTTGCCGACCTGATCGTTCGCGGACTCCGCCACGGTCGTGGCGTTGGCCGCCACGCGCGCCGCCTCGTTGGCGTTGTGGCTGATCTCCTTGATCGACGCACCCATCTGCTCCGCACCGGAAGCGACGGTCTGCACATTGCGGTTGACCTCATCGGCAGCGTTCGCCACCACACCAGCCTGGGTCGAGGTCTCCTGCGAGCCCGCAGCCACCTGAGCGTTCGCCGCCGACAGCTCCTCCGCCGCAGCCGCGACAGTCTGCGCGGACGAGATGACCTCCGCCATCGTCTCCCGCAACGCCGACTGCGCCTTGCCGAGCGACGACGCCATGTCACCGATCTCATCCTTGGTCTTCACGTCGGCCTCGACCGTGAGGTCGCCCTCACCCATCGCCTCGAGAGAGTGCTGCACCTTCGAGACGCCCTTGGTGATGCGACGCGAGATCCACAGCCCCAGACCGACCGCAAGCACCACGGCGATGCCGGCGATCGAGGCGAGCAGGATCTTCACGCTCTGCGTCTCCGCGGACGAGTGCTCGACCTCGGCCTCGACCTGCGCTGCCACCTGCTCGGTGAGCTTGTCCATGGACTCCACGACCTGGTTGGCGTACGCGGTCAGCTCGGCCACGCTCAGCTGCTCTGCGGTCGAGCCGGTGTCGTAGATCGCGGTGAGCCCGGCGACGTAGCTCTCGTACGCCGCGACATCCTCCTCGGCGTACACAAGCTCCTCGCCGAAGTACTCGAGGTAGAGCGCCGAGAGCTCCTCGATGTTCGCCATGAAAGCGTCGAAGTTCTCCGTCTGGGCCTCCCACTCGGCCGGCAGCTCGCTCTCATCGAGCGTGAGCATCCGCAGACCCTGCATGCGGATCGCGATCAGAGAGTCCTTGGTCTCTGCGATCTTGGCGTCCGACATGTAGATCTTCGTCATGATGTCGACGTCCTTCTCACCCTGCGAGGTGAGCTGGAGGAAGGACAGCGAGGCGACGGCGACGAGCAGCAGCACGACGGTGCCGAACGCCACAGCGATCTGAGCAGACAGAGGGAACCGCTTGTTCAGGCGGCCGCCCTTCGAGACTGAGGTGAATGACATGGTTCCCCCGACCGGGTTCGGTTGTGCGCGGATAAGTTCCTACGCGGTCCCTATCGGAACGGTCGTCGCCGATGTGAGAACCGGGCAGAGATTCATGAATCCAGAACCACTCGGGCGCTAGTGGAGACTAGAACTCACACAAGCGGAGCGATCGCTCCTCGCGAGCGCCTGCGGGGACGGCCGAGCTCCCGACGCGCGCTCCCGTCCAGCCCCGAGAATGCAGGAAGGCCCCGGAGCCATCGCTCCGGGGCCCTCGCCGCCGTGGGCTTGTGCCGCCGCCCACCGGGCTTTCCGGACGCGACGGGCGCGCGCCCGCTCAGTAGGTGAAGTAGTCGACCTTCGCCCGCAGGTTCGCCGACAGCTCGGCGAGCTCGTTCACGCTCGCGCCGATCTGATCGAGCACCTGGGAGGCATCGGCCGAGGCCTGCGCGACCGACGAGATGTTGCCCGCGATGTCCGAGCTGCCCGCGGCAGCCTCTGCCACGCCGCGCGACATCTCGCTGGTGGTCGCGGTCTGCTCCTCGACGGCCGACGCGATCGTCATCTGGAAGTCGTTGATCTGCTTGACGATCTCGGCGATCTCGCCGATCGCCTCGACAGCGCCGCCGGTGTCGTCCTGGATGGCGGCCACGCGACGCGCGACCTCCTCGGTCGCCTTGGCGGTCTCCTGGGCCAGGTCCTTGACCTCGGACGCGACCACCGCGAAGCCCTTGCCGGCCTCGCCGGCACGCGCGGCCTCGATCGTCGCGTTGAGCGCAAGCAGGTTGGTCTGCTCGGCGATGCCGGTGATGACCTTGATGACGTCGCCGATCTCCTGCGAGGAGGCACCCAGCTTGCCGACCTGGTCATTCGCGGACTCCGCGACAGAGGTGGCGTTCGCGGCCACGCGGGCCGCCTCGTTGGCGTTGTGCGAGATCTCCTTGATCGATGCGCCCATCTGCTCGGCGCCGGAGGCCACCGCCTGCACGGATCGATTGACCTCGTCGGCCGCGCTCGCGACCACTCCGGCCTGAGTCGACGTCTCCTGCGAGCCCGCAGCGACCTCAGCATTCGAGGCCGACAGCTCCTCCGCCGCTGCGGCGACGGTCTGCGCGGAGGCGATCACCTCCGCCATGGTCTCGCGCAGCGCAGTCTGTGCCTTCGCGAGGGACGCAGCCATCTCGCCCATCTCGTCGTTGGTCTTCACGTCGGCCTCGACCGTGAGGTCGCCGTCGCCCATCGCGTCGAGCGACAGCTTGACTGCATGGACGCCTCGAGTGATCCGGCGCACGGACCACAGGCCGACGCCGACGCCCACCAGCACACCCGCGACGAGCAGCACCGTGATGATCAGCTGCGTCGTTCCCGCCGCGGCCTCGGCGGCCGACGCCTCAGTCGCGATGTTGTTGCCGACGGCCCAGTCGAGCTCGTTGATGAGCGAGGTCATCGTGACGTCGTAGCCGATGACGGTCGAGTCGGAGGTCGGCTCCTCGCCCTCGGCGGGGACCCACTTGGTCTCGACGGCGTACTTGTAGTCCTCCCACATCGTCTCGATGAAGTCGAGGCCGTAGACGGGCTCGCCGAACGTCGCCTCGTAGTCCGCGGCGAAGAGCGCAAGCTCCTCCTCGAAGGTCGCCTGCGCGGCGAGCAGCTCGGCGACGAGCAGGTCGACCTTGTGGGCCGACGCGCCACCGAGCTGATACTCGGTCGAGCGCGCGTCCCACAGCGCGTCGTCGAGCGCCATGACGGAGTCGTTCATGCGCGCCTGCGAGTCGAGCAGCTCGAAGTTGCTCTGCGTGGTGGCGCGCTGCGTGAGCACCGACACGGTGCCGACGATCGCGAGCACGGCCACGACCGAGCCCACGGCCGTGAAGATCTGCGCGGCGAGCCCGAAGCGCGGGCCTCGGCGAGGGGTTTCTGGGTTGTCCATGGTTCTCCAGTGAGCAAGGGGGACTCGATGACGATCTCGCCGCCCTCATCGTCTGGGGCCCGCACGATGTGAGCGTTGCCCCAGGTAACACACAACTGTCGAGAATTGGGACGTTGGTCCTAGCGTCGGCCTCTGAGGCGATCGAGCTGCCGCCGCTCGCGCTTGGTGGGCTTGCCCGCGCCGCGGTCGCGCACGGCGAACGCCGCGGCATGCTCACGCTTGGGAGGCGGAGGGCTGTGGTCCTCGTAGGCGGCGCGCGCGGGCTCCGCGCCGACGCGCTTGAGGAGCAGCTTCGTCACCAGGACGATGCGGTCGCGGTCGCCTCCCTTGACGATCACCTGGTCGCCCACGCGGACCGGCGTCGCGGGCTTGGCGCGCTCGCCCCTGACCCGGATATGGCCCGCCTTGCACGCATCGGTGGCCTGCGTGCGCGTCTTCGCGAGCCGCACCGCCCACACCCAGACGTCGGCGCGCACTGACTCGGTCATGGAGCGAGGGTACGCCGCCTCCCAAGGCACCCTGGGATCGCATGACGGCCGCGATGCCGCCCCTTTTCGACCCTGGTGCAATTCCAGGACGCGCGAAGTCCTCCTACGCTTGACGCATGGACGTGTTCTACGAGGTCTTCGGCTGGATCGGCTCGATCCTCATCGTGGTGTCGCTCATGCAGGCGCGCATGCTCGTGTTCCGCTGGATGAACCTGGTGGGCTCGCTGGTCGCCACCGCATACAACCTCATCTACGGCATCTGGCCCTACGTCGCGATGAACGTGGCGATCGTCATCATCAACGCCTACTGGCTCAACCGGCTGTACCGCGAGGCCAACGACCCGGATGTCTACCAGGTGCTTCCCACGCCCTCGGACAGCCCGTTCGTCCTCCACCTGCTGAGGACCCACAGCACCGACATCGCACACTTCGCGCCCGACTTCACGCCCGAGCCCGCCGCCGAGGATCGCCGCCACACCTTCCTCGTCGTCCGGGGGGACGAGGCCGTGGGCGTGGTGGCCGTCCGCGAGGCTGGCAACGGCGTCGGCGAGGTCGAGCTCGACTGGGTCAAGCCCCGCTTCCGCGACTTCACCCCCGGCCGCTTCGTCTACCGTGACTCGAGGGCGCTGCCCGACGCGGGATTCCGGCAGGTGCGGCTCACGCCGCATGAGATGACCGACCGCGAGTATCTGCGCAAGGCGGGCTTCCGCACCGAGCGCACCGAATGGGTAAGGGACCTGACTGCATGACGACCGACACCGCGATCCACTTCGCGTCCGACAACTACGCCTCGGTCCATCCCGAGGTGGCCGCGGCCATGCTCGGCGCCGACGGCGGCCACGAGCCCGCGTACGGGGCCGATGCGGCCACAGCGGCGTTCGACGAGGCGATCGTGGAGGCCTTCGGAGCGCGCGCGGTCGGCTTCCCCGTGTTCAACGGCACCGGCGCGAACGTCACCTCCCTCCTGGCCCTGAGCCCCCGCTGGGGCGGCGGCGTGGTCGCGTCCGAGCACGCGCACATCCACAACGACGAGGGCGGCGCCCCCGAGAAGGTCGGCGGGCTCAAGGTCCTCGAGCTGCCGGCGCCCGACGGGCGGCTCATCCCCGCGCAGCTCGACCGCTACGCGGGCGACCTCGGCGACGAGCACCGCGCCCAGCCGCTCGTGCTGTCACTCACGCAGAGCACCGAGGTCGGCACGGTGTACTCGGTCGAGGAGATCACCGCGCTCGTCGACGCGGCCCACTCCCGCGGCATGAAGGTGCACGTCGACGGCGCCCGCATCGCGAACGCGGCCGCGGCGCTCGGCGTGAGCCTCAAGGAGGCCTGCGGCGGTGCGGACGTGCTGTCCTTCGGCGGCACCAAGAACGGCGCGATGCTCGGCGAGGCCGTCGTGGTGCTGAACCCCGAGCTCGCCGACAGCCTCGGCCACGACGTGCCCTACATCCGCAAGCAGACGATGCAGCTCGGCTCCAAGATGCGCTATGTGTCGGCGCAGCTCACCGCGCTGCTCACCTCGACCGACGAGGCCGGCGACCCGCTGTGGCTGCGCAACGCGCGTCACGCCAACGCGATGGCGATGCGCGTGCGCGACGGTCTCGAGGCGCTCGCGCTTCCGGGGCTGAGGTTCACCCAGGCCACGCAGGCCAACGCGGTGTTCGTCGAGATGCCCCGCGCGCTCGCCGCCCAGGTTCGCGAGGACTACCGCTTCTACGACTGGAAGCCAGGCCGCAGCGAGGAGATGGTCGAGGTGCGCCTCATGTGCGCGTGGGACACGACGGCCAAGGACGTCGACGCCTTCTGCGCGACCGTCGCCGCGAGGATCGAGGGCTGACCATGGTCGCTTGTCCGTGCGGGTCCGGAGCGTCGTTCGCCGACTGCTGCCGGCCTTTCGTGCGCGGCGAGCTCGAGCCGCCCACGGCCGAGGCCCTCATGCGCTCCCGGTACACCGCGTACGTGCGGCGCGACGCCGGCTACCTGCATCGCACCTGGCACCCGACCACCGTGCCGTCGACGCTCGACGTCGAGGCGACCGAGTGGCGCGGCCTCCACGTGGTCGGGACAACGCGCGGCGGCGCGGACGACGACGAGGGCACCGTGACCTTCGTGGCGCACCACAGCACGGGCGTCGTCTCCACGGGGACGATGCGGGAGACCAGCCGGTTCGTCCGGGAGGGCGGGCGATGGCTGTACGTGGACGGGGACGTCGACTGACGCATCGTCCCCTCACCCCCTGCACTCCGCACGGATCTGAATTCGACACCCCGGCGACACGCCGACGCGGACCACGACACGCTCGCGTGGCGCGCGGGAATCCGTGCGCAGTGCATGTGCGAGGAGAGCGCGCGAGGGACCGACCGCTGTTGACATCCCCTCGAACGCTCAACCATCATTGAGGCAATGAACGCCTCCTCCGCCCTCGCCGACCGCGCGGCCCGCCACGCGGCGCTCGCCGACCCCATCCGGCTGCGGATCGTCGACCTGCTCACGCTCGGCGACGCCTCGCCCGGCGAGCTGCGCGAGAACCTCGGCATCACCTCGAACCTCATGGCGCACCACCTGCGCCAGCTCGAGAGCGCCGGGATGGTGACGCGCCGGCGGTCGGACGCGGATCGGCGGCGCAGCTACGTCGCGCTCGCCCCGAAGGCGCTCGACGACCTCGCGCCGTGCCCGAGCCTCGCCGCGCGCCGCGTGGTCTTCGTCTGCACCGGCAACTCCGCGCGCTCACAACTCGCCGCCGCACTGTGGAACTCGCGCCCCGGGAGCGACACGTCCGAAGTGCCCGCCGCCTCGGCAGGCACCCATCCCGCCGACCGCATCGCCCCCGGCGCGATCGCGGTCGCCAGGAGGCGCGGGGTCGACCTGCCCGACGGACTCCCCAAGCACGTGGACGACGTGCTCGCGCCCGACGACCTCGTCGTCACCGTGTGCGACGCCGCGCACGAGGAGCTGCCCGGCGTCGACTCGATGCACTGGTCGATCGCCGACCCCGTCACGGACGGATCGGACGGGGCCTTCGACGAGGCCTACGACACCCTCGCCGCGCGCGTCGCGCAGCTGACCGCCGCGCTCAGTGGTCCGAGAGCACCGAGCGCGCCGCGCGGATCGAACCATGCGCCCACCCACCCTCCCCTCGAAGGACGTGCCTCGTGACCGAGAACACCACCGCCACCAAGCCCTCCGCGCTGTTCCTCTGCGTGCACAACGCCGGCCGCTCGCAGATGGCGCTCGGCTTCTTCAAGTACTACGCGGGCGACGACGCGATCGCCTACTCGGGAGGCTCCGGCCCCGCCGAGGCGCTCAACCCCGTCGCCGTCGAGGCGATGGCCGAGAAGGGCATCGACATCTCTAGCGAGCGCCCCAAGCGCTGGACCGACGAGATGGTTCGCGAGGTGGACTCCGTCATCTCGATGGGCTGCGGCGACACGTGCCCGTACTACCCCGGCAAGAAGTACGAGGACTGGGTCCTCGAGGACCCGGCCGGCCAGGGCATCGAGTCCGTGCGCCCGATCCGCGACGAGATCGAGCAGCGCGTGCTCGCCCTGCTGCGCGAGTTCGGCGTGGAGCCCGCCGAAGCCTAGGCCTGACGCCGCGCGCTGGCATCGCGCGACGGTCGGAATCCGGCGCGGGCTCGGCACTGTCGCGATGCCAGGACGTGCCACCGCCCGGCGCGGACACGGGACTTTCGTCCCCCCTCTCTGCCAACACTGAGCAAGCCCTGCGCAAGCCCTGACGCCGCGGCACCTCCCGTGGTCGCCCCGAAGGTGAACGGCGGGTGACAATGGTGCCCGTGAACGATCCGGTGCTCCTCGTCATCGTCGTGGCCACCGCGCTCGCCTTCGACTTCACCAACGGCTTCCACGACACGGGGAACGCTATGGCCACGTCGATCGCGACTCGCGCGCTCAAGCCCAAGCAGGCAGTGCTCCTCTCGGCGTCCCTCAACATGGTCGGCGCGTTCCTGTCGCTGACCGTCGCCGCGACGATCGCCACGGGCATCGTCGACTCGGGGATCATCACGCTCGAGGTGGTGCTCGCGGGCCTCGCGGGTGGAATCGTCTGGAATCTCGCGACCTGGCTGCTCGGCATCCCGTCGAGCTCATCGCATGCGCTCGTGGGCGGCGTCGTGGGCGCCGCGCTCGCCGCGGCGGGCACCCAGGGCGTGCTGTGGGACGGGCTGATCGCGAAGGTCCTGCTGCCCGCGCTCATCGCGCCGGTCGTGGCGATCCTCGTCGCCTCCGTCGGCACCGCGCTGGTCACGCGCCTCACGCGCGACGTGCCCGAGGAGTCCAACGACAAGATGTTCCGGTGGGGACAGATCGGCTCCGCGTCGCTCGTCTCGCTCGCGCACGGCACCAACGACGCCCAGAAGTCGATGGGCATCATCCTGCTGGCGCTCATCGCCGCGGGCGCGGTCCCCTCGGACTCGTCCGTCCCGTTCTGGGTGATCGTCTCCTGCGCCCTCGCCATGGCGCTCGGCACCTACACCGGCGGCTGGCGGGTCATCCGCACGCTCGGCAAGGGCCTCGTCGAGCTCGACTCGCGCCAAGGCATGGCGGCCGAGACCTCCTCCGCGGCCGTCATCCTGCTGTCGAGCCACTTCGGGTACTCGCTGTCCACCACGCACGTCGCGACCGGCTCGATCATGGGCTCGGGAGTGGGCAAGCGGGGCGCATCGGTGCGCTGGGGCGTCGCGGGACGCATGTTCATCGCGTGGCTCGTGACGGTGCCCGCAGCCGGGACCGTCGGGGCGCTGTTCTATGGGATCGACACCCTCATCGGTGGCGACGTGGGCTCGTACGTCGTGTTCGCGCTCCTGCTGTGCGCGGCGTGGTTCTTCTACGCGATGTCGCGCCGCAAGCCGGTCGACCACCGCAACGTCAACCATGACTGGGAGGCGAGCGACGAGGTCGTCGCCGAGGCCATCGAGGAGCACGAGCTCGAGCTGCTCGCGCAGACCGTCCCGGACGTCGAGTCGAGCCGCGAGGAGGAGCGCGCATGAGCCAGTACGTCGAGTGGGACGCGCTCGGTCAGATCCTGCTGTTCGGGCTGCTCGTCGGCGCCGGGCTGCCGACGCTGTTCGCGCTCGGGGTCCGGGCTCTCGCGAGCCCCGGAGCCAGGGACGATGCGGGACGCACCGCCACCTGGAGGGTCGCCTCCGCGGTCGCGTGCTTCGCGGTCGTGATCGCCGCCGTCGTGGGGGCGATCGTCTACATCGGCGCCGGCGGGCACTGACCCGGTTCCGCGTCCTGGAATTGCAGGAGTGCCGGTACCCGGCATGATCTCGGCATTGAGGAGATGCCAGGACGCACGGTCGCGGTGAAACCGACGCGAAACCGCGATGTGGTGGACTGCTCGCTGACGCGAGGAGGTCCCCATGGCCGTGCAGATCCTGACCGCCGACGTGCTCGTCCCCATGGATGCGGCGCGCTCGGTACTCACCGACGCGGGCTTCGCGCACGAGGACGGCACGATCGTCGCAGTCGGCGCCCGGGCTGAGCTCGCCGCCGCCTACCCGCACGCCCCCGCGCGCCACCTGAGCGACCGCATCCTCATGCCCGGGCTCATCAACGCCCACCACCACAGCGGCATGCTGCGCGGCACCGCCGAGCACCTGCCCGTCTGGGAGTGGCTGCGCCTGCACATCGACCCGATGCACCGCGTCCTCACGCCCGAGGACGCCGAGGCGGCGTCGTGGCTCTGCTACGCCGAGGGACTGCTGTCCGGCACCACCACGGTGGTCGACATGTGGCGGTACATGGACGGCGCCGCGCGCGCCGCATCGTCCCTGGGAAATCGCCTGGTGACCGTGAACTATGTGGGCGAGCACCCGGACTACGACTACTTCGACACCCTCGACGACAACCAGCGGATGCTCGAGGAGTGGAGGGGCGGGGCCGGGGGCCGGATCATGCCGTGGGTCGGGCTCGAGCACCCCTTCTACGCGGACGATGCGGGGCAGCGGCGCGCGATCGCGCTGGCCCAGGAGCACGGGGTGGGGCTGTACACCCACTGCTCCGAGTCGGAGCTCGACGTCACGCTGTTCCTCGAGCGGACCGGCAAGCGGCCGATGCACGCGCTCGAGTCGCTCGGGTTCTTCGACGCCCCCAGGACGATGATCGCGCACGCGGTGTGGCTCGACGAGGGGGAGATCTCGCTCATGGCCGACCGGGGCGTGAGCGTCTCGCACAACCCCGTGAGCAACATGAAGCTCGCGAGCGGCTTCGCGCCCGTGGCCGAGCTGCTCGCGACCGGCGTCGACGTCGGGATCGGCACCGACGGCGAGAAGGAGAACAACAACCTCGACATGTTCGAGGAGATGAAGGTCGCCTCGCTCCTGGGCAAGCTGCGGAAGATGGACGCCGCCGCGATGGACTCGTGGCAGGTGCTCGAGATGGCGATGCTCGGCGGGGCGCGCGCGATCGGCCAGGGCGAGCACCTTGGGTCGCTCGAGGTTGGCAAGCAGGCCGACGCGGTCGCCGTCCGCACGGACACCCCGCGCATGACGCCGCTGCTCACGGAGGGCCCCTACCTCAACGTGCACCACAACCTCGTGCACGCGGTGCGCGGCTCGGACGTGACGCTCACCATGGTCGCGGGCACCGTGGTCGTGGACGACGGGGAGCTGACCACCGCCTCGATGCCCGACCTGATCGCGCGAGTGCGAGAGCTCGTGCCCGCCCTGTTCGCACGCCGCACCGCATACCTCGAGGACTCCGGCGAGCAGACGGGGCTCATGTCGCCGCACTAGGCGCGGCCTGTAGGTTCGGAACGTCCGCACCACGCACGCCTGCCAGGAGGACCGACGATGACCTCGACCGACGACCTTGCCGCCGAGCTGGCCGCCCTGCGCGAGCAGGAGTCCGGGCTGTACCTGAGCAGCTTCACGTTCGATGAGGCGTGGGAGCTCGGCCTCGGGCTCGTCGAACGCGCCCTGGAGGAGTCGCTCGCGATCACGATCGACATCCGCAAGGGTGATCAGCAGGTGTTCCACGTGGCGCTCGAGGGCACCACTCCCGACAACGACGACTGGATCGCCCGGAAGATCCGCACGGTGCGCCGATTCCAGACGTCAAGCCTGATCGTAGGCCGCTCGTACGCGGCCAAGGGTCGCGACTTCAACGAGGCCACGCAGCTGCCGTTCACCGAGTACGTGGCGCACGGCGGCTGCGTGCCCATCCAGGTCACGGGCGTCGGGATGGTCGGCACCCTCACCGTCTCGGGACTCGCGCAGGAGGACGACCATGCGCTCGCCGTCGAGGCTCTCGCCCGGTTGAAGGCTGGGCGACCCTCCTCGCCGTAGGGGAACGAACCACCGCGCCCGCCGGTTGTCAGGTGTGAACGCAGGCGGGGCAGCCTGACATCCATATCTCGAACGCGGGGAGGCGTGCGACGACGATGACAGACGCAGCGAGGACTGAGCACAAGGCGCCGACCGCGGCGCTTCCCGAGGACTTCCAGGAGCGCGTGTTCAAGGCGATCGCCGTGCAGCGGCCCGCCGTCACGGCGTACATCAAGGAGGTCCGACGCCGGGATCCCTCCGCCACCCCTGCGCAGGTCATGAAGAGGATCGAGCAGCAGTACGTCGCGACGACGACCATGACATCGGCGGCGATCGGCGCCTCGGCGACCATCCCCGCCGTCGGCATCCCGATGGCGATCGGGCTCGGCGTCACCGACCTGCTGTTCTTCTACGAGACGACCGCGCTGTTCGCGCTGTGCATGGCCGAGCTGCGCGGCGTCGAGATCGACGACCCCGAGCGTGCGAAGGCGCTCGTCCTCGCCGCGCTGCTGGGCGAGAAGCGCAAGAGCAGGGTCACCGAGATCGTGATGTCGGCGCTGCCCGCGAGCGCGACCGTGCGCGGCTCGCGCAAGGCCGTCGGCGTCGCGGCATCGAAGGTGGCGCCCCAGTGGGGCGACCTGCTGTCCCAGCAGCTCCCCGACTCGGCGCTCGTGCCGGTGACCATGGTGCTCGCGAAGAACGCGATCGCCCAGGGTGCAGTGTTGGGCGGCGTGAAGGTGGGTTCGAAGGCCGTGCCGGTGATCGGTGCGGTCGCGGGCGGGGCGACGAGCTACTACTTCGGCAAGAGCGTCGTGAGGTCGTGCCGCGAGGGCTTCTCCGCACCCGTCGAGGAATGGCCGGAGTGGCTCGAGCTGACCGACAGCGACGGCGACGGGGTCCCCGATCCCTCGAAGGCCGTGCTCGCGATGCGGGCGGCAGGCTCCTCGGTCAAGGACCTCGGCGAGGGCGCGTGGTCCACGGTCGTGGATGCGGCCGGAGTCGTGGGAACGGGCGCCTCCAAGGCGGCTTCGGGAGCGAAGCGGCTGGTCGCGCGAAAGCCTCGGTCGGCGGACCACGTGGCCTGAGCGGCATAGGCCGAGCGACAAGGCTCCCGGCTACCGGCTCGACATCTCCTGCTCGCCCACGACTTTGAGCAGCGCGAGCTTGTCCGCGTCGGCATCGGCGCGGGCGGTGAACCACAGCAGGTGCTGCGACCCGTCGTCGGTGTAGAGGTTGTGGCACAGCAGGTCGAGCGAGCCCACGTGAGGGTGGAGGAAGACCTTCGAGTCCACCCTGCGAAGCCGAACGGTGCGCTCCTCCCACAGCGTCGCGAACTCGGCCGATGCCTCCGTGCACAGCGCGATGAGCTCGGCCAGTCGGGGGTCGTCCGGAGCGCGGCGCGCCGCGGCGAGGCGCAGGTCCGCGACCAGTGACTCCGACAGACGCACATAGTCCTGCTCGGGATGGCGTGCCCGATGATCGGGATCCGAGAACCAGCAGTAGACCTGACTCGAGCGCGGCCAGGACGCGCCCTCGTGCCTGCACAGGAGTGCCTTCGCCAGGTCGTTCGCCGCGAGGGTCTCCGCGAGATCGGAGATGATCAGCGCAGGGGTGTCGTCGAGCCGGTCCAGCAGCGCGAGCATCGCCGGGTCCACATGAGTGTCTCCCTCGCGCGACGGGAGCGGCCGCCCCGCGAGCCGGTACACGTGGTCTCGCTCGTCCTTCGTCAGGCGCAGCGCCCTCGTGAGGGCCGCGAGCATCTGCGGTGAGGGCTGTGTCCGCGACCCCTGCTCGAGCTCGATGTAGTACTCCACCGACGCGCCTGCGAGCATCGCGACCTCGTCGCGCCGCAGCCCGGGCACGCGTCGGCGCGGACCGGGCACGATCCCGACCTCGTCGGGCGTGATCCGGTCGCGGCGGGAGCGCAGGAAAGCGCCGAGCTCGGGGAGGTCCATCGCCTCAGTATGGGCCGCGCCGCCAGGGCGAGGGTAGGGGCGCTGCCCCCAGGGTGAGCCTCCTCTTCCTCACGCTCGGCGCCGAAAGCAGGCTGATCGGGCAACCGACAGAAGGAGACACCCATGAACGACACCTCCCGCACGCCGCTGGCCCTCGTCACCGGCGCCAATCGCGGCATCGGTCGCGCGACCGCCGAAGAGCTCGCCCGCCGCGGCTTCGACCTGGTCCTCACCTATCGGAGCCACGCCGAGGAGGCCGAAGAGGTCGCGGCGGCAATCGAAGCGCTCGGCCGCCGCGCCGTCACCGTTCCGCTCGACGTCGCGCGACCGGAGGACATCGACCGGTTCGCGGGAGATCTCCGGACGATGCTCGCGCGCGACTTCGGGGACGCCGGCCTGGATGTGCTCGTCAACAACGCGGGCTTCGGCGCCGATACGCGCCTGGGGGAGACGACCGCTCAGGTGCTCGACGATCTGTACGCGACGCACGTCCGCGGCGCCTACCTCCTGACCCAGGCCCTCGCGACCCCGGTCGAGGGCGAGACGCTGCTCGAGGACGGCGCCAGCATCGTGAACCTCGGCACCGGGCTCACACGATTCGTGCACCTGGGCCGCGACGCCTACGCCGCGATGAAGGCAGCCGTCGGCGTGCTCACCCGGTACTGGGCGGAGCAGCTCGGCCCGCGCGGCATCCGCGTGAATACGGTCGCGCCCGGTCCGGTCGAAACCCATTTCTCCGGATGGGTCGGCAACGAGACGGTCCGGGAGGTGTTCGCGGACGGGACCGCGCTCGGACGCTCCGCGGTGGCTGAGGACATCTCCGGCGTCATCGCCTCTCTCGTGGAGCCCGGCTCGGCGTGGGTCACTGCGCAGCGGATCGAGGCATCCGGCGGCTATCGGCTGTAGACGGCACGGGCCGGCCGCGACCATCGGCACGGTCGGCCCGCGGCGCGGATCGTCAGCCCGCGGTCGCCGGGAGATGGCTCCGGATGAAGCCGTCGACGAGGTCCATCACTGGCTCGGCCCAGACCGCGGGTCCGCCGTGGTCGGCGCCCTTGAGGCGGTAGAGGTCCACCGGCTGCCCCGCCTCGACGAGCGCCTCGTACAGCAGCGCGCTCTGCTGGAACGGCACCAGCCTGTCCTTGTCGCCATGGACGATCAGCAGCGGCTTGAGGTCACGGTCGGGGCGGATGTGGTTCATCGCCACGGTAGGCGCGACGAGCTCCGCACTCTCGAGGACGGCGTGACCCCCGATCAGCAGTCCCTCCGGGCTGCCTGGCGAGACGTGGTCCATCGTGGACGGCTCCTGGTTCATCCGCGAGATGTCCGTGGGCGCGTAGTAGTCGACGTAGCACGAGACCCCGAGCGGCTCGTCGGTCGGCTCGTCCGAGTACTCGGGATCGTCCTCAGTGAGGTACGTGAGCACGGTGGTGTGCCCGCCCGAGGAGTCGCCCCACATCGCCACGCGTTCCGCGTCGATGCCGTAGTCGTCCGCGTGCGCGCGCAGGAAGCGGATCGCGGTCTTGGCGTCCCGGACCTGCGCCGGGAAGGGTGCGACGAACGAGGGTCGGTACTCGACGATCGCCACCACATAGCCGCGCTCCGCGAAGTCGGCGAGGGGAAGCAGCGAGACGCCGAGCGCCTGCTCGAGCCACGCGGAGCCCTGGACGAACACGACCAGGGGCAGCCGGGACTCCGAGCCAGGGACCTCCGCAACCTGCCTCGACGGCTGGATGATCTGCAGGTGCAGCGTCCGTCCCGACTTCTCGGCGTACTCGACGCCGAGCGTGGCGGTCCCGTGACGCGGGCGCGCGTCAGCCTCGAGAGTCCTCATGCCCTGCGGCTCCCACGTGCTCGCAGGGAACTCCTCGCGCGGGACCTCGCGCGGCTCGACCCAGCTGGTGACGGCGTCGTCGTCCATGGCTCTTCCTCTCGTGTCGGTGTTCCAGTCCTGTCGGCGTCCTCGAGCTCCCCTGACCGTCAGGCCTCGCGCAGCACCGCGACCGTGAGCGACCAGGCCGGGAGCTGGAACGCCTGGCCGGGCGCGAGGTCGACGTCCGCGTCGCGGGGCTCGATCGGCGAAGCCTCGAAGGCCAGCCCCTCGTCGGGCCCTGCTCCCGCGAGCACGGTCGCCGCGCCCATCCACGGCGTCGGGCCGCCGGGCAGCGCGAGCGTCGCCTTCCGCGGCTCGTCCGTGGCGTTCACCAGACGGACGACGTACTCGCGCGTGCCGTCCTCACCGGTCCGCTCGGCGCAGCCGGCGACGACGCGCGTCTCCGGACGACGGTCCTCGGCCACGTCGTGGCGCAGCTCGCCGTCCACCCACACGCGGATGCGCTCGCCCTCGAGCTCCACGCGTACCGTCACCGGCACGTCGGTCGACATGCCGGACCACGCGTACGGACCGTCGATGTCGTTGGAGATGCCGTCGGCGTAGGTGTGCACGACCGTCGTCTTGTTCTGCCACGAGCCGATGTCGACCTGCAGGAAGTCCTCGATGCCGGTCCCGCCGAGTCGGATGACCATCCCCTCCTGGCCGTCCACGCGGGTCGCGGTGAACTCCACCACGCCGTCCGCGCCGATCGCCCCCAGGGAGACCTCGTCCTCGGCGACCTCGACCGGCGCCACCTCGGCCCCGTCGATCGACGCGTCGGTGACGGCCACGCGCGCACCCGGCGCGGACAGCCGCACGGTGCCCGCAGCGCGGGGCGGGACCGGGACGTCCACGACGCCGTCGATCTGGACGGGCAGCAGCGTCTCGCCGCGCTCCACGGAGAACATCCGCTGCACGAAGTAGGAGGCGGTCGGAAGCACCCGATCGGCGTCGAAGTAGATCATGTCGGGCACCCACTGGGTGGTGCCGAGGCGCGCGAGCAGGGGTGCGTAGGAAGCCAGCCGGACGATGTCGCCGTTGCGCTCCATCGCGATCATGAAGGCGGCCTCGGCCATCGCGGACCGGACGCTGTTGGTGCGCGCGGCGTACTCGCCGAAGTAGACGGCGGGACCGGAACGGTCGTACGCGTCGTAGCGGTCGAGGTTCTGGTGGAACCACCGGGGCGTGCGGTACGCGTGCTCGTCGACGATCGCGACGCGCTGCTCGCGCGCGAACGCCCACCCGTCCTCGAAGTCAGGACCGAAGGGCTGCGGGCCCGCCGTGCCGATGACGGTGATCTCGGGATGCTCGGCCGCGAGCGCCTCGGCGACCATCGCGTAGCGCTCCTCGAAGTCGCGCGTGATCTCGTCCTCGTTGCCCAGGCCGAGCAGTCGCAGGCCGAAGGGCTCGGGGTGGCCGAGCTCGGCGCGGCGCGCGCCCCACTCGGTGTCCGTGCCGCCGTTGGCGAACTCGACCAGGTCCAGGATGTCCTGCACATACGCGGGCATGTCGGCCATCGGGATGCACGCGGCGCGTCCGCGCAGGTTCTGGCAGCTCACGCCCGCCGCGACGATCGGCATCGCCGTCGCGCCGAGCGTCTCGCACAGCTCGAAGTACTCGAGGTAGCCGATCTGGCGGGTCTGATGGTAGCCCCACGTGTTGAAGCTCGGCACGCGGGACTCGCGCGGACCGACGGTCTGCTTCCAGTGGTAGAGGTTGCCGAGCCCCAGGCCGTGCGCGACGCAGCCGCCGGGGAAGCGCACGAACGAGGGCTTCAGCGCGCGCAGCGCCTCGACCAGGTCGGGGCGGAAGGTGAGAGCTTCGCCGGCCGGGCCCACGGGGCGCAACGAGAGCATGTCGAGCTCGAGCACGAGGCCGCGCGGCACGGTGATCGCAAGCCGACCAAGGCCGTCGGCGGTAGCGACGAGGTCCAGGCTCGCCTCGTGCCAGCCCCCGGCGGGAGTATTGAGCGGCGCCTCGGCAAGCGCCTCGCCCGCGCCGTCGACGATCGCGGCCGACGCCTCCCCGACCCCCTGGACGCACCACGTGAACGCAGTGAGACGGAACGCATCGTCCCTGGAGACCCTGACCGCGTCGAAGCCCTCGTTGGTGAGCGTGACCGGGCCGGTGACCCGCACGTAGGTGCCGTTGTTCGGGTGGACCGGGTCCTCGGTGCGGACCTCGACCGAGCCGTCGCCCGTGGTCTGCCACGCGGTGAGCGGACCCCACCCAGCGTGATCGGCGGGAGTGAAGGCGAAGTCGCCGTTGCGCAGCAGCTCGGCGTTGAGGCCGCCGTCGAGGCTCCAGTTGATGTCCTCGAAGAAGATCCCCCACATGTCGGGGTCGAGCGTGACGCCCGTCGGCTCGCCGAGAGTCAGGTTGAGACGGGTGACGTCGTTGTCAGGCATGGTTTCCGTTCGTGCGCGTGGGGGTGGTGCGGCTTCCAGCACACCACTTTGCCACGTTGCAAAGTGCGGCGGGACCGGTCGGACGTCCCGAGCGCGACGAGAGGCCCCGGGAGATTCCCGGGGCCCTGCTTCCGCGGACGCCTGACGCGTCCGCCCGGTCAGCCCTGCTGTGCCGTGAGCACCGTGACCGAGCCGGCCGGAAGCCGGACCGTGTGGCGGCCCGAGGCCTCACCATCGATCCGCTCGGCGACGCGACGCACCGCGTCGGGCGCGTCTGCCGTGTTGTGGTCGGTCGGCGTCGCCGCGGCGAGCGTCTCACGCTTCGCGAGGCTTACCGGGACGGCGAACTCCAACTCGACCTCCGCCTCGTCCGTCATCGACGGATTGGTGAGGTTGACCACGATCGTCCCGTCGTCGGCGACCGACGCGAAGAGATGCGCTCCGCTCGCCTCATCGACCGGCTCGACAGTGAGCGCCATCGCGCCACGGTGCGCCTTGTACATCATGAAGACGTCGAAGTTCGGCGTGAGGATCGTCGCGTCGCCGTCGGTGAGGATCACCGAGTTGAGGACGTTGACCGTCTGCGCGTTGCAGGCGATCGAGATCTTGTCGGCGTGACGCTGCAGGATGTCGAGCGAGAGCGCGGTGGTGATCGCGTCGCGCATCGTCACCTGCTGGAACAGCGCGGGACGCGCGAAGAACGCGTCGCGATGCCAGTTGCCCCACTCGCCGACCACGAGGTCGATGTGCTCGAGCCTCGGCTCCAGGGTGGACTCGGGCATCGGAACCGACGCGAGGCCTTCCTCCATGAGTGCCCACTGCTCGACGATGACGTCCTCGAGCTCGAGGCAGCCCGCGATCACGCGATCCCACCCGGCCTCGTCGAAGCTGGTGGGGGTGTCCGTCTCGTGGTCGATGTTCCAGTTGTAGAAGTGCAGGTCGTAGCCGTGGATCGGCGGCTGACGGTACTCATTGAGCGCGGCGAAGAAGTCCTTGGTCCACGCGACGCGCTCCTTCGGCTTGTTGCCGTCGGGACCGCTCGCGATGGCGTAGGTCTTCGGCGTCTCGAACACCGAGCCCGTGAAGCGCGGCATGGCCGATGCGAACGCGCGGTACGCGTCGACGTAGCCCGGAGCCGTCATGATGCCTCCGCCGCCCCACGGCTCGTTGCCGATGCCCCACAGGTTCACGTCGTACGGAGCCTCGTGACCGTTGCTCACGCGCAGGTCGGCGAGCTCGGTGCCGGTCGCGCGGTTGCAGTACTCCATCCAGTCCCTCGCCTCGGCGGGCGTGCCGGTCATCATGTTGACGTTGATCCACGGCTGGGCGTCGATCGCCTCGCACAGACGGAGGTACTCGTCGGTCCCGAACGCATGGTCATCGAGCTCGTAGGTGCCGAAGTTCTCGTTGAACGTCGTCGGGCGATCTGCACGGGGACCTATGCCGTCACGCCAGTGGTACGTGTCGGCGTAGCAACCACCGGGCCACCGGAGTACCGGAGGCTCAAGCTCCTTGAGGGCATCGAGGACGCCCTGACGGATCCCGTCGGTGTGGGGCACGTCGGAGTCGGGGCCCACCCAGATCCCGCCGTCGATGCACTCACCGAGGAACTCGATGAACTGTCCATGCAGCGCGGGACGGATCGTGGCGATGGTCTGGGTGGGGTCGATCGAGACAGGCAAGAGTCGGCCTTCCTTGAGGTCGGGAGATGCGGGAGGTCAGCGGACCGAACGGATCCGCATGATGAACACGCACGCGACGATCGTGAACACGATCGCGACCGGGAAGACCATGCCGTAGCCGCCGAGGGAGGTCACGATGATCGAGGTCGCGATCGGTCCGACCATCTGGCCGAGCGTCGTGGCCATGTTGAGGATGCCGAGGTCCTTGCCGGCCTCCTCAGCGTTCGGGAGCACGTCGACGTTGAGTGCCTGGTCCACCGAGCCGTACATGCCGTAGCCGAACCCGCCGATCGCGGCGAACAGGATCATTCCCATGGCGTTGTGCATGACCCACGGGAGCGCGAAGCCGATCGCGAGCAGGACGCTGGCGACGACCACCGGCACCTTGCGGCGGCCGATCTTGTCGGAGATCGGGCCCGCAGACAGCGCGGAGACCGCGGAGACCACGAGCAGCACGACCGACATCGTCGCGATGGTCGCGGCGGAGTCCTCGGTGGACAGTCCGATGTAGTCCTGCAGGATGTACAACTGGTAGTTGAGCACCATGTAGTACGCGAAGATCAGGAGCGAGCGCCCGATGAAGGCGTTCCAGAAGTCGGGCGCGTTGCGCGGGGGACGGAACGACGTCAGGATCGAGCGCAGGTCGGTGCTCGCAGCAGGGAGGTCCTTCGAGGATGCCTCCTTGGGCCAGAGGATCACGGTCACGATGCCGGAGATGCCCATGACGACGCCCGCCACGATGTACCCGGGCAGCTGCGCGGTGATGAACATCGCGCCGACGAGCGTGCCGAGCGAGCTTCCTGCCAGGGATCCCGCGGCGAAGAACGCGGACATCGTGCCGCGGGAGGTCTCGGGAACGCGGTCGGAGAGCGCGGCCACCGCGGGGGCGATCATCATGTTGAGGCCCACCATCGCGAGACAGTACGCGACACCGATCGACCACGCGTTCGGCAGGATGCCGATCGCGAAGAGGCTCACACCGCCGACCAGACCGCCGGACGCGATCCAGGGCGTGCGCCGGCCGAAGATCGAGCGAGTGCGGTCGGACAGGTTGCCGACGACCAGGTTGGAGACGAGCGACACGAGCGCGGTCACCGAGTTCAGGACGCCCGAGATGGCGACCTTGTCGTCGGGCGCGATCTCCGTGAGGCGCTGCGGCAGCAGTACCGCCGCAATGATCATCAGCGCCATCATCCAGAACAACGAGAAGATGAAGAAGCCGCTCGAGTAGCGGATGGTCTGAACCCGGCTGAGTTGCACCGATGCGGGTGCCTGCGCCGGGTCGGCAACATGCTGAGACACGAAGGATCTCCTTTGATCTGGGGCATGCGCAACGCCGCGCTACCTATTACTTGAGAGATATACGGTAGTCGGTCGACAGTTGTCAAATTGAGAATGCAGCGCGCACCGGCCTCGTGCCACAATGCTTCCGTGACCTCGAAGACGCCGATCCACGCTCGCACGCGCATGCCTGTCGACGCTCGTCGTCGGCAGATCGCCGAGAAGGGTGCGGAGCTCGTCGCGCAGTTCGGCTCCTACGGGGTGTCGATGCAGACCGTCGCCGATGCTGTCGGACTCACCCTGCCGGGGCTCAACCACCACGTGCGCACGCGCGAGGAGCTCCTCACGCTGATCATCGAGACCTACTACGACGACTTCGGCGACGAACAGCAGCTGATCGCACAGCTGCGTGCTGCGGGCGAGTCCGACGCGACAGATCTCCTGGACCTGCGCGCGTGCCTCAACGGAGCCGTCCGCACCAACGTCGACCGACCCGAGCTCGTGGTCCTGTTCGTGCGCCTCGCGGTCGAGGCGCACGACCCGGCTCACCCGGCGCACGAGTACTACGCAGGTCGGCATCAGCGGCTGCTGTCCGTCATGCGCGCGCTGCCGTGGAAGCTGCCTCCGCGATTCGAGAACGCCGACGCGTTCGACGATCTGCTGCGCACCGCGTTCTGCGCCATGGACGGCACGGAGCTGCAGTCACTCACGGATCCCCGTGAGTCCATCTCCGATCTGTGGGCCCGCGTGGACCGAGTGCTGTTCGACGGGCCCGAGTGGGAGGCGCTCCGCTGAAGGCGGGCGAACTCCACCTCCGCCCAGGCAGGTCGCCCGCGCCCTGCCACGCCGCCCTCGTCGCACCGGACGCTTGCGGGAGCCTCGCTAGCATGACCGCATGAGCCACACCTCCCGCCCCGCGACCCCCTCGCGGGCCCGGACGCGCGGCCGGGATGCCCAGCGACTCTCGGGTGCGGACCGCAAGGCGCAGATCGTGGACGCGGCGACCGCGCTGATCGCGGAGCGCGGCTTCTGGGGCACGTCCATCCAGGACGTGGCCGCGGCGTGCGGAGTGACGGTCGCGGGCGTGCTCTATCACGTGGGGTCGAAGGATGGCCTGCTCATCGAGGTCCTCGAGCATCGCGACCGGCTCGATGCGGAGGCGATCGCGGCGGAGCTCGACAGGCCCGTGCTCGTGGAACCCGCCTCGGGCGACGTGAGCGTGATCGCGGACGTCTCGCTCGCGCAGTTCTGCGACGCGCTTGTGCGGCGCAATGCGCGCCAGCCTGAGATCGTCCGGCTGTACAGCGTGCTTGAGGCGGAGTCGCTCGAGCCGAGCCACCCCGCGCACGGCTACTTCCTCGCGCGGCAGCGCGAGGGACTCGGGAACTTCGCGGCCCTCGCCGCGGATGCCCCAGATCCGGACCGGCTCGCCCGCCAGGTGCTCGCGCTCATGGACGGACTCCAGGTGCAGTGGCTGCGGGATGTCGAACACTTCGACCTCGTCGCCGAGTGGATCGCAGCCTCGGCGGGCCTCGACGGTTTCGCTCGCTAGCCTCGCGATCATCGCTGACGCGCAGCTCCAGCCCGGACCCCAACCCCGTAGCGGCGCTCCACCGCCCCGCCCGCCCCAGCCCCCGCATCGTCCCTTCACCCTCTTGCGAACAGCGTCACCGTAGGACTACGGTCGCCACAACTGACAACTAAGTAAGTAGTCAGTAGGAGTCGAGAGGTGACGACGATGTCAGACGACCAGGCCTACCCGCAGGCGGTATCCGCGGTCCGCGATGGGGCCTCCGCCGAGGACGAGGCCCGAGGCCTCTACGCCCGGCTGAACGACGACGAGCGGCTCGGCCTGCTCGACGGCGACCGCGAGTTCTGGGAAGCCATGGACGAGATGATGCACGTCGGCTACAACACGGTGCCGTATGTGCATGGCGAGGTGGCTCGGCTCGGCATCCCCGGCCTGCGCTTCACGGACGGCCCGCGTGGCATCGTCATGGGCCACTCGACCGCCTTCCCCGTCTCGATGGCGCGCGGCGCGAGCTTCGACCTCGATCTGGAGGAGCGCATCGGACGGGCCATCGGCCTCGAGGCGCGCGCCCAGGGAGCGAACTTCTTCGCGGGCGTGTGCGTCAACCTCCTGCGCCACCCCGCGTGGGGACGCGCGCAGGAGACCTACGGCGAGGACACGCATGTGCTCGGCGAGATGGGCGCGGCGCTCACGCGGGGCGTCCGCGAGCAGGTGATGGCCTGCGCGAAGCACTTCGCGCTCAACTCCATGGAGAACGCGCGGTTCCAGGTGGACGTCGTCGCCGACGACGACGTGCTCCACGAGATCTACCTCGCGCACTTCAAGCGGATCGTCGACGAGGGCGCCGACGCGCTCATGTCCTCCTACAACTCGGTCAACGGCGAGTGGGCGGGCCAGAACCCCGAGCTCCTCACAGGCGTGCTGCGCGACATGTGGGGATTCGAGGGCGTCGTCGTCTCGGACTTCATCCTCGGCCTGCGCGACGCCGCTGCATCGCTCGAGGCGGGGCTCGACGTCGAGGAGCCCTTCCGACAGCAGCGGGCGCGGGATCTCGAGGACGGCCTCGCGCAGGGACAGACCTCGTGGGCCGCGGTCGAGCGCTCGGGGGTGCGGATCCTCGCGACCCAGCTGCGCTTCGACGCCTCGCACGACGCCCCGATCCCGAGCACGAAGGTCATCGCGTGCGACGCGCACCGCGCGCTCGCGCGCGAGGCCGCGAGCACCTCCATGGTGCTGCTCAAGAACGACGACGTGGACGGCGCCCCGGTGCTCCCGCTCGACCGGACCGACCTGAAGCGCGTCGCCGTGATCGGCCGCCTCGCAGACATGGCCAACACAGGCGATCATGGCTCGTCGGACGTGCACGCGCCCACGGTCGTCACACCCCTCGAGGGGCTGCGCGCTGCGCTCCCCGGGGTCGAGATCGTCGAGGTCCTCGAGGACGATCCCGTGAAGGCAGCCACCGTCGCGAAGGACTGCGACGCCGCGATCGTCGTCGCCGGATTCACCGCGAAGGACGAGGGCGAGTTCACCGACGCGAGCGCGATGTTCGCGTCCGACGTGGAGAGCCTGTACCCGCCGCGCCCGGACGCCGACCCCGAGGAGCCGCTCCTCGTGGCCGTCGCGGGCGGCGACTCGGTCGCCGACGGCGGCGACAGGATCCGTCTCACTCTCCGGCCCGTCGACGAGGCGATCATCCTCGCGGTCGCCGACGCCAACCCCCGCACGATCGTCTCGATGGTCGCGGCCGGTGCCGTCATCTCCGAGGCCTGGCGCCACGAGGTCCCTGGCATCGTGATGAGCTGGTACTCCGGCATGGAGGGCGGCCACGCGCTCGCCGACGTGCTGCTCGGCGAGGTCGACCCCGGCGGCAGGCTGCCGTTCGCCGTGCCCACGACCGAGAACCACCTGCCGTTCTTCGACCGCGACGCGACGTGCATCACCTACGACCGCTGGCACGGCCAGCGCCTGCTCGACCGTCTCGGCGTGGCAGCCGCCTACCCGTTCGGCCACGGACTGTCGTACACCGACTTCGACGTCGCGGTCGAGGGGGTCCGGCGCCTGGACGATGCGGTGGCTGAGATCGACGTCGCGGTCACCAACGTCGGTGCGCGCCGGGGCCGCCACGTGGTCCAGGTCTATGCCGTCGGCGCCGACGGAGGCAAGCACCTTGTCGGCTTCCAGGTCGCGGATGTGGAGGCTGGCGCGACGACACATGTGACCGTCCCGGTGTCGCTGCTGCCGGCCGGAGGCTGGGATCCCGACCGCCGCGCCGTCGTGCCGCCCCACGGGCCTGTGACCCTGCTGGTGGCCAGGGACTCGCGAGACGCGGAGGCGCTCGAGGTCGCCACCCCGGCCCCCTGAGACCCACGCGTCGGCGGTCGCGGCTCACCACCCCTCGGCGCTGCGACCGCCGGCGCGTGCTCCCCGTGCGAGACCCCTGCTCGGCGCGGGATGATGGAGGAGTGGAGCGCTCGCCGACGAGTCCCGCCGGCACCCGCGCGCGCAGCGCTCGCTGAGAGGCAGGCGCGACCGTGAGCACCGCGATGGCAGTCGAGATCCAGGGCCTTCACAAGAGTTTCGGCCGCGTCCATGCGCTGCGAGGCCTCGACCTCGCGGCTCCCGTCGGCGAGGTCACCGGCTTCCTCGGGCCGAACGGCTCAGGCAAGACGACGACGATCCGCGTGCTCCTGGGGCTCCTGCGGTCCGACGCCGGGACGGTCCGGCTGCTGGACGGGGACCCCTGGGCCGACGCCGTCCGCCTCCACCGCGACCTCGCGTACGTGCCGGGCGACGTCACGCTGTGGCCCAATCTCACCGGGGGCGAGACCATCGATATCCTGGGCCGGCTGTCGGGACCGCTCGACCCGGCGCGTAAGCGGACGATGCTCGAGAGGTTCGACCTCGATCCCACCAAGAAGGCCCGCGCCTATTCGAAGGGCAACCGCCAGAAGGTCGCGCTCGTCGCCGCGCTCGCCTCGCGGGCCCCGCTGCTGCTGCTCGACGAGCCGACGAGCGGCCTGGACCCGATCATGGAGGCCGCGTTCCAGGAGTCGATCAGGGAGGTCAAGGCCGAGGGGCGGTCCGTCCTGCTGTCGAGCCACATCTTCACCGAGGTCGAGACTCTCGCCGACAGGGTCGTCATCATCCGCGACGGCGCGACCGTGGAGTCCGGCACGCTCGCCGAGCTGCGGCACCTCACGCGTACGCAGGTCACGGCGGTGCTCGATTCCGGCGCCGAGAGCCTCTCCGCCCTGCCCGGCGTGCACGACCTCGCCACCGAGGAGGGTCGCACCTCGTTCGCGGTCGACGACGACTCGCTGCCCGACGTGCTCGCGGAGGTCGCCCGCCTGAGGCCGAGCGCCCTGGTCGCGAATCCGCCCTCGCTCGAGGACCTGTTCCTGCGCCACTACGGCGACGAGCTGGCCGCGCTCGAGGGAGGCGGTCGGTCATGAGCACCCGGGTCGACGCCTCCGCGCCTCCGAGCCGCCCGCATCGTCCCGGCGCGACCCGGGCGACGCATCGTCCCCCCGCCCGCGCGCTCGCGGGGCTGCGCGCGAGCGTCGGCTTCATGGTGCGGCGCAACCGCGTGCGGCTCGTCGTGTGGTTCGTCTCCCTGGTCGGCCTGTTCGCCTACATCGCCGACTACTTCGGCTCCGTGTTCACGACCCAGGAGTCGCTCGACGACTTCGCCGCGATCTCCGACAATCCCGGGATCAAGGCGCTCACCGGCCTCGCCGCCGCACCGGACACTCTCGGCGGCGCGGTGTGGACCAAGATCTGGATGACGCTCGCGGTCTCGCTCGCGCTCGGAGTCGTCTTCCTCATCACGCGCAACGGCAGGGCCGACGAGGAGCTCGGGCGCACCGAGCTGCTGCGCTCGAGGATGCTGGGCAACCACGCGCAGGCCGTCGCGACGTGGCTCGTGCTCGCCGCGCTGTCCGCCGCGGTCGGGCTCGCGGTCTCGGTCGTCTCGATCGCCGTCGGACTGGATCCGGACGATGCGGGGACCACGGGGTCGTGGGTCCTCGGGGCCTCGCTCGCGGGAGTGGGGATCGTCGCGATCGGCGTCGGGGCCGTCGTCGGTCAGGTCGCGTCGACCTCGCGAGGCGCGAACGCGCTCGGCTCGGTCGTCGTGATCGGCTTCTACGTGCTGCGCATGATCGGCGATCTCGGCGACGGCGCCCTCACATGGGCCTCCCCCTTCGGATGGGGGCAGGAGATGGCGCCGTGGGGAGCGAATCGGTGGTGGCCGCTCGGGCTGATGCTGCTGCTCACCGCCGCGCTGCTCGCGGCCTCGTGGCTCCTCGAGGAGCGCCGAGATCACGGCGCGGGCCTGCTGCCCGACCGGGCGGGGCCGTCCGGCGCACCCGCGCGGTACGCGTCGCCGCTGGGGCTGGCGCTGCGCCTGCAGCGAGGACCTATGATCGGCTGGACCATCGCCGTCGTGCTCAGCGCACTGATGTTCGGCTCGGTCGCCAACCAGATGACCGACCTGCTCGACTCCGCGGGCGGCAACCTCGCCGCGATGCTCCAGGGCGCCGGTGTCGACGCGCTGGTCGGCCTGCTGTGCAGCATGATCGCGCTGCTCGTCACGGTGTTCGCGGTGCAATCCGCGACCCAGCTGCGGGCGGACGAGGCCACCGGGATCCTCGAACCGCAGCTCGCGGGCGCACTGTCCCGCACCCGGTGGGTCATGATGCGGCTCCTCATCCCCGCGGTCGGCGCGCTCGTGCTGCTCGCCCTCGGCGGCGGGCTCCTGGGTGCGAGCTACGGCTCCACGATCGGCGACTCGTCCCAGGCGCTGCGGCTCGCCGGAGCCACGCTCGCGTACTGGCCCGCGGTCATGGTGATCGTCGGGCTCGCGGTCGCGTTGTTCGGCTACCTGCCACGCGTCGCGATCGCCCTGTCCTGGGCCGTGATCGGCGCGCTGTGGATGATCATGGTCATCGGCGACGCGCTGAACCTGCCCGACTGGGCGCTGAACCTGCTCCCGTTCTCCGCGACGCCGACGTTGCCCGCCGACGCGATGGACTGGACGCCGCTGGTCGTCATGACGGCCGTCGCTCTCGCCCTGGTCGGAGCCGGCGTGGAGCGTTTCACGAGGCGAGACATCCACCCCGCGTGACGCGCCCGACGTCCAGGTGACGGCCGCATCGTCCCGCCGACCGAGGCATCGTCCGCGCGCGAGGCCGCGCTACCCGAGCGCCTGGCGACCCTGGAAGCGCGGCTCGGCCGCGTGGCGCGCGAACTGCGCGACCAGATCGGTAGGCACCCGCTCGAGCCCCGACGGAGTCTCCTCGAGCGACCACAGCCCCATCGTCAGCAGGTGATCGGCGCGAGGCCCCGTCGCGTGGCGATACGTCCACTCGTACATGTCGAACAGCGGCCACCACGTGTAGCCGACCAGGTCCATGCCGCCCGCGCGCAGGTCGGCGACCAGGTCGAGCGACTCGGTCATCCAGCGCGACCTCGCGTCGACCGAGCCGGTGACACAGGTCTCGGAGATCATCACCGGGGCGCCGTAACGGGTGCTCGCCTCGCGCAGGAGCTCCGCGAGCCCGGCAGCGCCATCGTCCCGTGTGGGACGCGGATCGGCGAAGCCGCCGCCGTGATGCACGCCCGCCTCGAACACCTCGGTCGAGTGCAGCGGGTAGTAGTTGACGCCCATGACATCGGGCACGACCGGGTGCGCGACCAGGTCGGCGAGGAGCGCCTCGTCCGCCCCGTTCTCGAGCAGGAAGCCCGCGAGGGGATGGCTCGAGTCGACGCGGCCCGTGACCAGGTCCTCGACGAGCCACACCTGCTCGGTGAGGCGTCGCACGTGCTCGGCGTGCTCCGGAGCGTCGACGTCGCCCACGTAGCGCATGCCCGCGTCCACATGGACGAAGGAGACCTCCTCGCGGGCGACGTCTGCGATCGCGTTCTGGGTGCGCCGGAAGCCGTCGGCGAGCTGGGTCGCCATCCGGGTGAGACCCTTGCCCCCCGCGAGGTAGGGAGGCCAGTACCCGTACTCGCCGCAGAACAGGGAGTGGATCATCGGCTCGTTGACCGGCGTGAAGTCGCGCGCGACGTCGGGGTAGCGCTCGGCGACCTTGGCCGCGTACTCGGCGACGAGCCGCGGGTAGTCGGGGTGGTCGAACTGACCCTCGAGCCACAGCGGCGTGCCGTAGTGCATGAGGTCGACGATCGGCGACAGCCCGAGCTCCCCGAAGCGGGCCATGGCGCGGTCGAGCCACGACCAGTCCCACCGGTCCGGCTCCGGCTGGATGCGGTACCAGGGCACGCCCCACCGCACGAGGTCGCAGCCGACGTCCTTGGCGAGGCCGAGGTCGTCCTCGACGCGCGCGTAGTGCTCGGTGAGCTCGTACTCGTCGATCGGGCGCTCGCCCTCGACGGTCTGCGGGACGAACGTGTCCTCGATGCCCACGGCGAAGTGCAGCCGCCCATCGGTGATCCAGGGGCGGGTCATCGCGGGTCCTGCGGTGCGGCGGAGTCATGGGAGCGACATTGCTCGATCATGATCCTCATCCTAGGAGGGCGGAAGAGGCGCCAGGGACCGCCGATCAGAGAAGCAGGTAGACCGCGCCGACCACCGTGAGGACGACCACCACGTTCTCGAACAGAGCCTGGTTCATCCGCTCCGCGAGCCTCCTTCCGGCGAGCGCCCCGACGAGCACCGCGGGCACCAGCACCAGGTCGAGCAGCGCGCCCGAGGGCGTGAGCAGGCCGAGCGAGAGGGAGAACGGCAGCTTCACGACGTTGACGATCGCGAAGAACCAGGCCGCCGTGCCGAGGAAGGTCTTGACCGGGAAGCGCGCCGCGAGGAAGTACATCGACATCACCGGGCCGCCGGCGTTCGCCACCATCGTGGTGAAGCCGCCCAGCGTGCCATAGAGGATCCGCCCTCCGTGCGGTCGATCCGTCGAGTCGCGTCGGCGCCGCCACAGCGTGAGGGCGATGAGGGCCAGGAGCGTCACGCCGATCACCCGACGCACGTCGCCGTCGTCCGCCACCACCAGGAAGCCGACGCCGAGGAGCACGCCCGCGATCACGGCGGGCGCCAGACGGATCAGGGCCCTCCAGTCGGCGTGCCTGCGGTAGGCCCACAGGGCGAAGACGTCACCCACGATGAGGAGCGCCAGCACCGTGCCCGTCGACTGGCGCGCGGGCAGCACCGCGGCGAACGCGGCGATCGACAGGGTGCTCGCGCCCGGGAGCGCGGTCTTGGAGACACCGACCACCGCGGCCGCGGCGACGAGCAGCACCCAGGCGGCGGCCGAGAGCTCGGGAAGCATCCGCCCTCCTCGCCGCCTGTCCTCGCCATCGGGCGTCACATTGCGCCCAGGCGAAACTATCGCACCGCCGGCACCCGCATCGTCCGGGAACGACGAAGGCCCCCGATCTCTCGGGGGCCTTCTTTCACGTGGCTGGTTCGGCTTATTCGAGCCGAGCCCCTCTAGCCGCAAAATACCAGGGGCGACCTACGTACCACGATTGGGCGATTTGTCTGTTTCCCTTGAGAAGGATGTCCGTTTCCCACCGACCCCCACAGACTTCCGCAAGGACCGAGCGGAGAGGGGGCACCGGACAAAGCCCGGCAAGAGCACTGGCGCGCCGCATCCAGAGTAAGCGCGCCGAGGCCGACCCTAGTCGCAGCAGCCGCCGCAGGCCTCCAGGCCACGGGAACTGACCGGCCTGTTGACCTCCTCATCCAACTGCTCAATCGCGCCCTGGAGGAGATCCAGCGTGCTGTCAATGCGCTCAGCACAGCCGGCGTGGCCGCTCGCCTTCGCGACGTTCAGAGCTCCATTGAGCCGCTTCATTTCGGTCATCGCAGTGATCCAGAGCTTCTGCGCGTGCAGGTACTCAGCGATCGAGATCTCCGCTTCGGGACAACCATCGGCAATCATCGGCGTGGAACTCATCTGTCACCCTCCTTGTCGGAATTTGGCTCGGCTACCGATCCTGGCAGCCAGGAACCAGCATGCCCCCATTTCTAGCCGCGGCTCGGGGTCTGATTTCGCCTACCACACCTCGTAAGCAAGGCTTTACCAGGTAGTTTGCAACCGCAAACCATCGCACTCCCAGGACCCTGTCGGAGCCATGTTGCGCAGTATCGCCGCTGCTACAGAGCGCGTCCACAAGCCCCGTGGGGCGGGTGCGCCCCGAAGGAAGAACGGTGGTAGGCGATGAAAGCGCCAGCGCCCGAAGAATCGCCCGCGGCCCGGCGTGTCGCGCAATACCCGTGGTGCCCGCTGCCCGTGCCCGCGCCAACGGTAACCCGCCCCGAACGCCCCCAGGGTGTGGCAAGTGACCAGGCGCGCCGTGCAGCAAACCGGGTGTTGGCCGCCCCTTGGCCGCACCTGCGAACCAAGACTCACCAACCCCAGACTCCCGTGTGCCTGCCGCGGTTGGACGCGCCGGCTGCCCTTGGACCGGGCCCGCTGGCCCTTCTGCCACATTGGGGGGATGCAGGATCGATACGCTGGCGATGTCGGCGACTTCATGAAGCTGGGCCTTCTTCGGGCACTCGTCCACGGATCTGGTCTCGCGTTGGGGGTGAACTGGTATCTCGCCCCAGATGAGTCTCACAACGCGGACGGCAAGCACATCGCGTACTTGAGCCCGACCAGCAGGTTCCACAAGGCGCTGCGTGCCTGCGACACAGAACTCATGACGAGCCTCTCAGCGGTGGTCGCGACAGGACGGTCGGTCGCCGCCCTTGAGGCCTCCGGCACACTCCCCTCGGGATCCACGACGTATGCGACCCAGGTGGGTGAGCACCCACATGCACGTGCGACGTGGCACCACGGTGCCTTGGAGCGCCTGGCTGGGTGCAATCTCGTGTTTGCCGATCCAGACAACGGGATTCGGCGGACTCCCGCGGGCGCGAAGACCGTCAAGTACGCGCTCTTGGACGAGCTAGCGGACTACACCACGCGAGGGCAGAGCCTGGTCGTCTACCACCATGCAGACCGAACGCCGGGTGGCGTATCTGTGCAGGTCGCGAAGCGACTCGGCGAACTGCACGCACGCACAGGCATCGAGCCACTCGGCGCAGTCATCGCCCGCCGAGGCAGCACACGGTTCTTCTTCGTACTGCCAGCTAACAGTCACCGAGCCGCTCTTGAGGACGCCCTCGCCAACTATCAGCGGACATGGTCCCAACACGTGGACTGGGCACCGTTCGACTCCGAAGGGGCGCGCAGAGTCCGTCAGGTATTCGGATAGTCGTCAGCAGCGCATTTCTACTCACGCAAGTGCCTTGCAGATGGATACGCTGACCGGGACGCGCCGTATGCCGACATCTTCGTAGGGGGTCAAGTTGCCTGGTCTCAACCCTGGGGCGAGACAACTCGCCGCACAACTCGCAAGCGGGCCTGTGTTCCTGGTCCTCGGCGAGGGCGGAGTCAAGACACTGGGCGAAGCCTCTCTTGCGTACCCGTGGAACGGCATCTACACGTCATCTACGGACCCTGCCGTATCTGAGGCCTTCAAGGCGGATTGGCGCACGGTCTCGGCACATGGCGCAATGCGCACGAGCCCGTCTCGAAGCCAGACGGCCCTTGAAGTTCGCTATCTGCTCGGCGCTCCGCACCTCCCAGAGGATGAGCAGCCCGCGAAGACCGCCGTACAGGCAACCACTGCGAGAATGCGGAGCAATCAGGAAATTGCCCGGTTGGCTGGCGAAACCGTGACTCCACGCGGAACGGTTCTGATCGAGGAATGGTCTGCGGACGACGCCCTTGACGTCGGAGACCTGGCACCCACTTGGGGGCTCCTGGGCACGCGTCAAGCGCACCTCTTCTCTGCCTCAGCGTGGCTGAACGACGCCCTCGTCAAGGCGTTCGTCGAGTCCGGTCAACTGGTAGCTCACGAAGAATCCCTAGAGCAGTACATGGTGTGGCTCGAAGAGTCCGGAGCCGCCACCAAGGACGTTGCCACTACCGCTGCCGCAAATCCACACAGGATTGCCCTCGGCGACGGCTTCGTCACGGTCGACGTGCACACCTGGAACGAAGTACGACGGTCCGCGAGGCCGATTGACCTTGACCTCCAAGTTCCGCCAGTGTTCAGTTCGGATGCCGCGAGATACCAGGAGTTTCGAAGTTTCGTTGGTGCTACAGAGGGCGTGCCGCGGTGGCGGGGCCTTGCAGCAAACATGTACCTGCATCGAGACTTCGAGGCGCTACTCCTGGAAGCAGCCACGAGCGCGCTCGCGCATCGTGAACTCCCTTCGCCAATAGTCCTGGCCGGTCAAACCGCTTCAGGGAAGAGCATCGCGCTGGCCGCAATAGCTGTCGAGTTGGCACGCAGCGGAGATTACGCGGTACTCCATCAATCACGCCGCACAGTTCGGCCGTCTGTCGAAGACCTCGACATGTTCGCAGCCTGGGCTGAGGACCAAGGAGCCCGAGCAACGATTCTTATCTGGGACGGCATGGTCGATCCAGGAGAGTACGAAGCTCTCTCGCGGCAACTACACGCGCGAGGACGAAAGTTCCTCGTCATTGGCTCCGCCTACAGGAGCGAGAGCGCTACCTCAACAATCATCGAAGCACCGATCGATCTATCCCCCGTCGAAACCGATGCACTAGTCACGCTTCTCGACTCCTTTGGAATACCGGCAAGCAGACCACAGGGTCTCCTCGACACAAGTTTTCTCGCTCTGCTGTATCGCACACTCCCTGAGACCGAACGGCAACTACGCGGTGGGCTGGCTCGCGAGATGCGTGCTGCCGAGAAGAGCATGGCCAAACTCGCCCGCGAGCGCCGGGACGAAGACTCTGACTCTCAACGGTTGACTTCAATGCAGGAGGCCTTCCTCGCCGCCGGCCTCGGATGGCGCGATCTGCTGCCCGAAAAAGTGGACACCATCGCCATCAGAGAGCAGGCGTTTTCGGATCGGGCACCAATCCAGAAGGTCACCACCCTGGTTCTTGTCGCCGGCAAGCACGGCGTCCCCGTTCCCTTGGATCTCGCGCTGCGAATTCTCGGCCACGAAGGTTCACAGAGCGTCCGAGACGCGCTCAGCGCTTCCGACATCATCCGAGAAATCGACGACGATAACGGCGACTTCTTCCTGGGCGTGCGTTCACACCTTGAGGCCGATCTCCTCGCAAGGGAGGAGGTTCCTCTTGAAGTCGAAATCGAGGTAGTTGGACAGGCGATCCGAAACGTCCGGGTCACCGACGGATTCTCCGGCGGGGCAGACGAGGTTCAGTTCCTTGTGTCGCTCTTGGAGAGAATTGGCCCGACTTCCGAGCGGTCACAGTACCGGCCGCACTTCGGGACAGTCGCCGGTGCATTACGCGCACGACGCGAGGAAAGTGGTCGGTCTATCCCTCGCCTCGTGTTGCAGGAGTCTGCATTCACGCGCGGCGACGTCCATTGGCGGCAAAACGCCCAGCGCGGCACGAGCGAAGAGCGGGTGACGGACCTGGAGTACAACAGGGAAGTCCTCGACGATGTGCTTGCCGATCCAGCAACCCGCGGCCTGATGCGTCTATCGCTCGCCGTCGAGCTCGCGTCGACGCTCGGAGCAATCATCTACGAACACACGAAGAGTCCGAACCATGAGAAACTCAACGGCCTGGGCCACCGACTGGACGACGTGTTGCATGCCGTACTTGACGCCAGGTCCATCGACCCCGGGAACGTCTACCCCATTGACGTGCTCGCATGGTCAACTGAGTTGGCAGTTGAGGCTGGCACGCTCTCGCCCAGCGAGCGTCTTGATGTTCTCGCGAACGCCGTAGCCACCCTTGAGTCGATCGACCGCGCATCGCTCAATGACCGCCAGCTAGCCGGACTCGACAAGCGGGGTGTTGAACTTCAGAAACTACTTGGACGAGACGACGAAGTCTTCGCCTACCTAGACAGCCTCAAAGGGAATCTCGACCCGGCAGCCACATTCTTCCTTGCGCAGTTTGACGCGAAGGAGGGCCCTGAAGGTGAGCGCAAGGCTCTGGAACTGCTTCGGAACTCTCATCAGGCCGTGCGAACTGATTGGCGCTGCGCCCAACTCATGCTCGACCTGACATGGAAGTCCATTGCTGACGAACGGCTGCTTCCCCGTGATCGCGCCCTCATTCACCTGAATGAAAGCGAGATTGATCTTGTGCGTCTCCTAGCGTCTGAAATCGAAGACGCGGGACTCCCGGACATCTACCGGCTCCGCTTCGCGCAGGCGATTGCAGAGTTTTCCGCGGGAAATTTCCCTGAAGCGTCTCGGCACTTCCGAGAGGTCGGTGACCTGACTCGACAACTCTCAAGACGCATCTACACGGCATATGTGCTCGCTTCAGATTCCATGGAGCCCGAGACCTTCACGGGCCGAGTCGAATCCTCAGATGGCAGGTCCGGGCTGGTCTGGGTCAACGAACTCTCTACGAGGGTGAAGTTTGAACCTCGCCTCTTCTCGACGACGGGCGAGTTCGCACGTGGCCAGCAACTGCCCGCGTTCCACATTGGCTTCAAGCTCTCACGAGGTGCTGTCGCCGAGCCACGGAGCGCATTGCGCAGGCAGGCCCGGACATGACATCACCCCTGGAGGATCTGTCCCAAGCGAAGAGGCTTGCTACCGGGTCGGGCCTTTCTCTCGGCACCGGCGTAGATCTGACCCCGCGTTGCGAGAGCCGCGAACAATTCGACAGCCTGGTAAGCGACTACTCCAAGTTCTACCGTGAAGAAATCGGAGACGACGTAGCGTTCCTCACGGCCTCCGCTCGTGACCACCCGGCTCGCAGTGTCGAAAAGCACCTGTATCGCCTGCGAACGGCCGCACAACATAGCGACAACCAAGAAGCGAATCACTACTACAGCGCGCACGTGGGCGATGCACCCGACTGGCAGGCGCTTGCAGCCGCCCTCGCGCAGAGAATGGAAGACGCCCTGAGTGCATTGGTCCGTGAGGCACTCGCGGTATCCCGGGACCCACGCAGACGCGCTTCATGGCAGGCAGAAGTAGCCCTCAATGTTGAGGCAGTCTTCGAGTCCGTAGCCGACGACCTGAGGCTTGGGTTCACACCGGCGAACAAGAGACGCATGATCAACCAGGTCCGCACACGGCTGCGGATCACACGGAACGTTTCGGACCCCAGGGCCCTCGCCCAGGAGTACTGCGTCCAGGAGATGACCGCCAATAGGCGGCCCCTGCCAGTCCCGTACTTCGATCTGCTCGACTACCTGAACGTTCTGGGCAAACGCGACGCTCCGGCAGCGATCCTGCTCGCGCACTCAGTGGCCACCCTCAACCAGAGCCTTCGCAACGGCGAGTTCCTTGAACGCGTCGCGGAAGCATGGGAGACAGCTCGAAGGTGAAGGCAACCATCCACGCCTCGCCCTAAATTGGACCCGTTCGAGTTGCAATGCAAATCGCGCATATAGGTCCGGCGCGCCTAGACACACCGAGCCCCGTCCAGATTGCCGACCGTTCACGCGACGGTGCGACTAGATTCAGTCCAAAGCCCGCACGCTCGGAGGAGCCCCATGCCCACAATCAAAGCCCTGCGCACCGAGATTGCCGATGGGGCCAAGAAGTACCCGATCTACCTGGGATTCCTATCTGCGGCTGAGTTGGAGCCTATCGCGGCCGTCCCCAGTTTCACCGTGCAGTCCGAAAACTACCGGATCGCAGACAATATCCTCGGCGACCCCGTGAAGGACTGGCAGCGTCCCCCGATCAAAGACAAGATCGAGAAGATCAAGGACAAATTTTCCCAGACTTCGGAGCTCATGCCTAACCCGGTCCTGCTCGCGGTGAGCGAGCAAGAGTCGGTGGTTGTGACTCAGCAGAATCTCAACGGACAGAACACCGAGGTCTTCGAGATCGCGGTTGCGGTTCCTTCGGGAAGTGGTCCAAAGCCTCTGTGGATCCTTGACGGCCAGCACCGAGTTCTGGGCTTGTCGAAATCGTCTCGCAGCAGCAACCCTGTGCCACTCGTTCTCCTGCACGGCGACGCGCTCAACGCGTACGCCCCGAAACAGTTCGCGAAGATCTTCGCAGAGGTAACTACGCTCGCCACTCCCCTCCAGCATGTACACAGCGAGTGGCTTCAGTTTGCCTTCAAACTCGGCCCCTACGAGACGGACACGACGGCCGACTGGAAGGCGATGAAGGCGGTAGCCGACCTCTGCCGAACGCAGCAGTTCGGGGATCCTCCCGTCGTGAATCCATTCTTCGACACGATCGAGTTCAACCCGGAGCTCGGGGGCAAACCGGCAATCCATAGTGGTTTTCAGTTCAACTGCATCGAACTCAAGGACCTCGTTCGAGCCCACTATTACGGTCGTCCAGCGGCGGGCACTACATTGCTGACTCCGACGGAACTCGCCGAGCAACTCGCACTCTCGCTCCTCGCTCTCGGCCGAGCCGATACAAGTTCCAACGACAAGAGTGCATTCTTCGGCGGTTCCAAAGCGCGCCAGAAGTACATGGAGGAGGGCTACGTCACCGGTGTGCTGACCTACCTACGAGAGAAGGGAACTCCTCCCACCGGGTGGGACGATCTCCTTTCCAAGCTTGGATTCACCACGGCCAACTGGGACTTCACCGGTTGGGTTGTAACTACGGGCGGCAACACTGGGACCCTCTCGAAGAATGTTGCCCAGGGAACCTTCAAGCAGGTGTTCGCTGCGGGCGCACTGCCGGAAGGGGTAGCCGACATCCCCACCTTCCTTCGAGGAGACAAAGCTTCGATTTCGTTCACCGCGTCGAACCTGACGCCAAAGGGCCGTCCCGCCAAGCCGGGGCGACAGGAGCACTCCCTTGACGTAACCGGCGGCGTAAAGAAGATCGACCTCGGCAGCCGGCGTCACCTGAAGCTCTCGGCTCAGACGGTGAACGTCGGCCAGGTGGACACCCGAGACAGCCGCGACATGTTCTCCGATCAGTACTCTCCGAAAGCCCTGAAGCGCGGCATCACTCTCCCTGATGGGCCGGGTCGCATCGAACTCAAGATTCAGGCCTCGCTATATGGGGGCGTCAAGGGCTCGCCACTTACCCTTGAAATCACTTGGACATGACCGGCCCGATCGACTTCGCTTCACGGATAGCCAGGGCTGAGACCTATTTCCAGGTCCTGCAGGCTGCGCTCACCGGAACATGGATCGACGCCTACGAGCGATACCAAACGTCGACCGACAGGATCGTGAGTGGTCTAGTACTTGTGCACCCGGGATGGCTAGAGGATGCCTCCGATGGCCTCCCCGACCTTAGGGGACCTCGACTCTTCCGGAGCGGTCCGGGGCACGCTTGTCAGTCGCAGTTGGTCTGGGGCTACTCCTGCTCAGGGTCGCCGCTTGAAGTGGACCACATGTTCCCCTTTGCGTTGGGGGGACCAACTCGACCCGACAACGGCCTCACCCTGTGCCGCGAACACAACCGTGCAAAGGGCCACGACGTGCACCTAATCCCGTGGGAAACCTACGACTTCCCTTGGCTCGCCGACCAGGTGGAGCAGGTGCGCCGCCGCCTTGCATAGGTCCCCCACGGATCTGACCCGATTCCGCCTGAACCCAGCAGCGGCTGCTTCCCGGTCGGAACCGCCAGGTGTGATCATCGCCAGCAAGGGATCTCAACCGTCGTGGCCCGCGCCGCGTGACTGGCCCCTGTGACCTGGCGGTACGGCAGTCCCCCTATCTGTAGATTGGCCACCAGGGGCTCAGGATCGTCGTGTCAATCGAGTCCAACTCTTCCGGCAAGCCAAAGCACAGGAGCGATCTGTGGAGTCCAGAAGCGAAGAGCGGCGCACCACAATTCGGACGGCATGGGCGAAGCAACGAAGAGTTGCCGGTATCGCAGTAGCCAGCGCGATTGTTGGCGCATTGGTTCGTGGATTTCTCCCGCCATTCGTGGTCGACACCGAATTCTTGCGGGACTTCCTTCTGAGCCCACCGATGGCTGCACTGATTGCGATAGTTGGCGCGCTGATCGCGGCCTACTCAGCACTGCGCGCTTCGAAAGACGCGAACCACGCCGCGAGACGCACCGCGTGGTGGGAGCGCGCACGGTGGGCGATGGACTTGGCCCTATCGACGGAACCTGGGAAGCAAGGAGTGGCGCGAAAGGCGTTGCCCGCGCTGCTCGGCCCAGAAAACAGCCAGGCAGAGGCCAATATGGTTGATGCTGCACTTGAGTACGCTGAATCCCACTTCTCGGAAGCACCCACACCGGCGAACCGCAAGCCCACTGATACTGAGCCAGCGGGAGACGTGCTAGCGGAACTGTCTGCGGCAGGCATCGACGTGCAGGGTCTCGGCACAGACGACGAGCCGGAGTCAGGCACAAGCAGGTACACGATTGTCGGAGATGACTCGCTACTTGCGCTGTTGCGTCTTGCACGGCGGCCACCTTGTCCCGACTCCGATGGCGGTGCCGCCAGAGCACAGTCGGAGATCGCAGGTCACGACCCAACGTCGGTTGATGACTTCGACTTGGCGTATCAGAGCTTCTTCAACGAGCCGCCTCCGACTACGAAGCGAGCGTTCCTCAAGGGGCTCTGCGAACTCTTGGACATCGCACCCGAGCTCGAACTTGGAGTGGGCTCAAGCATCCCCGCCAAGGCGTTCGAGGAGGCCGCGAAGCGCGTGGAAGTATCCACCAAGGGGCCCATGCCTGTCGTCGCCAAGCGAATCGTTGAACGCGCTGGCATGAGCTGGGAGCCAGCAGACTGGAGTTCAGGGTCGACCGTTACGGCGCAGGGCCTCAAGAAAGTACTCATTGCGGTGGCACAGCTGATCAAGACGGAGACCGAGTAGCGCGCTGCAACGGTCTGGCTTCAGCCCATCCCCGTCGACCGGTCGGAACGAGAGCCGGTCCGGTTTAGCGGCTGAGGCCTAGGCAATGCCATCCGAGTAGACCAGGAAGTTGTCGATGTTGCGCTTGGAAATCATGACCTTCAGGGCCCGGTCGGCACCACTGGGCTGATGCCCCTGGTTGAAGTCTCCAAGCACCACATGGAAGTTCGCTTCGTTGACCTCAAGGATCTTCATCCCAACGAAGCGAACCGCGGACTTGAACTTGCCCCTGTATGAAAGCTCGTTGTAGCCACCTTGCGGAATGTGCCCGACAGAGCGTCTCCAAGCGTTCCACTCCTTGACCGGCAGATCGTCTTCGTTCCGGCTGTGCCATGTCTCGTGTTCGTAGATGACATACCAGAATCGGCCGAAGTCTCGAATGCAGTTCCTGAGGTCCTCGGCATCGTTTCCGGGCGCTTCCTTTGCCGTGATGTTGGAGGCCTTGAGATCGCCGTAGTAGGCAAGGCCGTCGTGATCCTTGAAGACCAAGTCGTAGTCGAGGCCACGCTTGCCCTTCAGTTTCTGGAAGGCGACGAGGCGGTCCGCGCCACTACGTCTAGCAAACTCATCGAATCTGTACTCCAGATAGAAGCCTGCCCACTCCGGCTGCATCGTGTCGCGCCACTGGGAAGCGTGCATTTCGCGGACGGCCGTGAGTGCCTGCAACTGCCTCCCTGAGAAGAAGTCGGCGTTGAAGCGTGCGAACACTTCGAGGTGCGGGTGCTCCTCACGGACGCTTCCGCCGAGGTAGCCAGCGAACAGATCGAAGCGGACGCTCGTCAGGTGGTTGCTGTTGCTGTCGGTACGGGAGAAGACTCCTGCGGTCTGAGCCTTGTACAGGTCGTTCGTCGCAACGTGCGCGGCTGAATTGTTCGCCTTGCGCCGTACGTAAGTGCTCGGGTCGAAGTCGCAGAAGACCATCACGTCGCGGTAGTTGTAGATGCCGACGAATCGCGGCACAAGGCCGTCCTCAATCACCGCATCGTGCACCTCGACCCATCGCCGTGGAATCTGAATGCGCTTCTTGAATTCGGGCCACGGAAACCCCAGATGCGTCACCTGCGCACTCAGAATCACGTGATCGCCAAATCGTACGACCTGCGCTCCGGCGAACCGTTCGACCCTCGCCCCAGGGAGAGCATCGAGCAGCAATCGTCGCTTTTCAGTAGGCGTCAGAGTTGTATCTACATCTTCGACCACGGACCCGTCGCGCAAGATCTGATCAACGTCCAGATGCCCCATGGCGATCTTCTTATCAGACGTGGCCACAAATTGACTTTCAAGAGCACGCGCGTCCCCTCCGCATTGCGAAGGAATGCACTCTCCTCTCCGGGCAATCGGCGACCCGAGTCGGCCGACTAGTTGCCCGACCTGCCGCGGGCAGCGCTGCGCTGCTACAGTCGCGATGACGCCTGTCTCCGACCCGGAGGTTTGCCAATGGAATTCTCCACCGCCATCTACAATCGCTGCTCCGACATCAGTTTTCGAATGCAGGGACAGCAGGGTTCAAACCGGGAGATTCGAAGAAAGATTGCGGAGTATTGCGCGGAGTTCCCCAAGACCGCCGGCCTTCAGATGATGCGCTTTGACCGCGGGAAGGATTACTACTTCCCAGTCGTATACGCGTCTGCCATTGGCGGGTTCCTCCAAACCAAGTCGGAGAACCGCTGCGTTCTCGGCGTCTCACGAACTGGACAGGGCAGCGCGGTGGGTGGCGGTTTCGCCGACATGCTGATTGGCTACTCCGACTTCAATGAAATGACCATCGAGAAGGTCCTCAGACGCGCACTCCAGGGCGATCCCATGTCCTTCGACGAGTGGACGGCACAGAAGTCGCAATCGGGTCCTGGCATCGTCAACTACGGCAACGACAATGTTATCGGGGGCGGGGACGTGACACAGTGGTAGCCGTAGATCGCGGGGCGATTTCGGTCGCCGGCAACGGGAACATCGTCGCGGGTGGCAACGTGTTCATTGGCTCTCGGGGAATCTCAGTCCAGGACGTTCCAGACGCATTTCAACACGAGTTCGAGCAGATAGAGGCTTTCGTACGCAGCTCAGCGTCGGAGGAGGATCGACGCGCGAGGGTTCGTGACTTTGCGCAGGACATGACGTCCGCTGGGTTCGGCGGAGCGACCGCGTCGGTCGTTGCGCACCTCCTGGCTCTGATTTGAGGCCGTTCGTGGGCTGCATCGGAGCCAACGTTGTGCAGAACCGAGTGCTCGACGATTCCAAGTTGGAAGTACCTTCCGCGTGTGGCGGCTCGATTGGGCAAGAACCCACTTGGACTCCCAGCAGAATGCGCGTCGCCTTCACACTCCATCGGAACGCCATCGACCCTCCGGGCAATCTGCAACTTCACGGCGTCGCGATTGCCCCGTCCGATACAGCATGCGGCGAGGGTGAGCACGGCCCTTCTTGGGCCTGCTCGGAGAGGCAGTTGGTCCGTGTCAGTGGCAGGACGTAAGCTTCTGCCATGCCCGATGAGTCCCGCTCCGACGCCATCACCTTCGCCGACCTGTTCGCAGGTATCGGGGGGTTCGCAGCCGCTCTGTCGGCCATGGGGGCCAAGCATGCCTACGCCGTCGAGATCGACAAGCACGCCGCAGCGGTCTACCAGGCGAACTGGCAGCACCCGGCACTTGGGGACGTGACCAAGGACGCCAACGACAACGCTGTGACCGTGCCCGCGCACGACGTCATCACGGGCGGCTTCCCGTGCCAGCCGTTCTCCAAGTCCGGAGCACAGCGCGGCATGGACGAGGTGCGCGGCACCCTGTTCTGGAACATCGAGAAGATCGTTAGGGAGCGTAAGCCCACGCTGATCTGCCTTGAGAACGTTCGCAACCTCGCGGGACCTCGCCACCGCCACGAGTGGCAGGTCATCATCGAGCACCTGCGCAACGCTGGCTACCAAGTTGCGGAGCAGAGTGCGGTCTTCTCGCCTCACCTGATCGCCCCGCAGTTCGGTGGTTCGCCGCAGGTTCGCGAGCGCGTGTTCATCACCGCGACGCTTGTGCCCGAGGGCATGGTGATGGACCCCGACCCTGAGCCTGTCGCTCTGCCCGAGCACGCGCTGATGCACCGTGAGTGGAACCTGATCGAGGATCTGCCGATGGACAAGTCCGCGACCATTCCGGGTACCGAGATCTCGCCCGACGAGCGCACGTGGATCGACCACTGGGAGCAGATGGTCGCCTTCATGCGTGCCTGGCGCGCCAACCAGGCGCGCCTCACGGGCGAGCCGCCGCGTCGGCTTCCGGGCCACCCGGTGTGGACGGACGCGTGGGTGAACAGCAAGGCCGCGCGCGAACATCTGCTCGACGGCGCACCGGCATGGAAGGCTGACTTCCTGCGCAAGAACTTCGACCTCTACGACGGCATTCGCGAGTTCCTGGGCGCGAAGGATCTCGACAAGTGGCTGCGAGAGGTCCGTGAGTTCCCGGAGTCGCGCCGCAAACTTGAGTGGCAAGCGCAGGACGCGCAGTCGATGTGGGACTGCGTGATCTCGCTGCGACCTTCGGGCCTGCGAGTGAAGCGCCCCACCCACCTGCCGGCGCTGGTCGCGATCACGCAGACCCCGATCATCGGCCCCATCGGTCGCAAGCTCTCCGCCCGTGAGGCTGCTCGCCTCCAGGGCCTGCCCGACAACTTCACGTTCGGCGACCAGCGCGACGCGCTCACCTACAAGCAGATGGGCAACGGCGTGAACGTCGGCGTCGTCAACCAGGTACTCAAGGCGCACTGCGAGCGCGACAAAGACCTACTGCTTGCGACCGAACGAGGTCGCGCGATCTACGAGATGGTTTCGGGCGCGGCCGAGAACCCCAAGTCAGCCATCGCAGCCCATCTGGAGCGCCTGGACTCGCCTACCGTGAGCAGCGCCGCCGCAGCAAACTAGCGCGAGAGAAGCATCACGACTCGTCGATCGCTGGCAGTGGAGGGCGTCCCTCCGGGGCGGAGGTAATCGACGCCGAACCGCCGCGCAGGCTGCCTTCTCGTCACCGTCTCGACGGGTCGATGAGTTCCGACGACGCGCTCAGTCGCGCCGTCAGTCGTCCAAGCGCAGCGCAACTCGTACGCAGCTGCCCGGGCTTCTGCGGGTCTGCCGCACTGACTGGTGACATCTGATCTGACCTGCCAGACGCGCTGTCACCGACCAGCACGGCAGACCCCTTCCGCATTTCAGCATTCGGCGAGCCTGCCATTGACCGCAAGCCTGGTCGGCCAGGCTAATCGTCGTGAAGTCTGATCATCTCTCTGACCTGGAAGATCGTCTTGAAGTTGCTGGTTCTCCTGCTACGGGCCCGAGTGTCTTGGCGGAACTGGCCTCAGACGGCAGCGACGACGTACGGTGCAGCGTTGCGGGGAACGTGAACACGCCCGAAGAGTCCCTGCTGAGCCTCGCCGACGATAGCGACGAATTCGTCAGGGCGACCGTGGCGGGCAACGCCAACGCTCCCGCAAGAGTGCTCGTTCGCCTGGCAAGGGACTCGACCGAGGACGTCAGGTGGGCAGTCGCGTCCAACGCGAACGTTCCCGTCGTTGTCCTCGTAGGCCTCGCTCAAGACGCGAATCCGACCGTAAGGGCGCAGGTCGCTGGCAATACCGTCGTGCCAGCAGCTACGTTGTCCGAACTTGCGAAAGACCAGGACGAAGGCGTCAAGTGGGCCGTCGCAGGCAACGGCCGCACCCCTCCGAAGGCGCTTTCAGATCTAGCCGGGACGGGCGACAGCGCCACGAAGTTGGCGGTCGCGCGGAACAGCGGCACGCCTGCGAACGCTATTCAGCGCCTGGCGGAGGGGGACCGCCTAATAAGGGCGACAGAAGAGGCGATCGAACGTCGGCGCGCGTTGATCTGCGAGCGATTCGACATTGGCGACGATTGCGTCCGGGGCGTCAACATGATCGCCAAGCGCGAGTGGTGGGAACTCGACCAGGATGCGCCTGTGGTGCAAGCAGCAAAGACGCTCTGTTGACCGCTAGCGGCAGAAGGCGTGGTCGACGCACCAGCCGTGCGTGCGCGCCGACCATGTGAGCCGGGAGCCAGGCCGGCATCCAACGAATCGTCCTGAGGTTCGACACGACCTCCGCTCACCAAGACGCAGCCCGCAAGAACGGCACCCCGCAATCCGGTCGTCACCTATCCGTTCACCACGCTCCATCACGTGGCACGTTCTGTTCCGTCGCGAACCCGAGTATCGATACGTTTTGTTCCGCTGACCCCGTCGTAGACCCAACGTCTTGTTCCGTTGGCGCGGCAGCTACGGTCGCTGGTCATAAGTCCGTCGTGGCGTCGACGCCCGACACGAACACTGGCCGTATCGCGCTGGTTCTTGAGCCCATCGCCACATCGAGGTCCAACAACAGCCCCTCAACGCGACTACTGGTCGTTCTCCCACGCCTGGTGGTGCGCCAGTAGTTCGACGCGCGCAGCGTCTCCTCCGTACTGCAGCCACGTGTCTGGTGACATCCCGCCGAGGCTGACATTCTCCGCGATCAGCCAGGTGGCGATCGTCGGGTCCGTCCAGTCGTGGAGCCGCAGCGTCGCGATGATGCCCTGCATGACCGGGTCCTGGTCGTTGTTGAACGCCTCGATGCGCGCGTCGAGCGCCCGCCACCACACGTCTGCGCCGATGTGCACCATGTGCCGATAGTCGTCGGCGATCGGGTCGGGCAGGATGTACGGGTCGATCACACGACGTAGCGAATCGACTGCCTGCGGGCCTAGCACGACCTTGCCGTTCGGGGTCTCCACCGTCGCCGCGGACACATCCTGTAGCGCGTCCAGCAGTGGTCTGAGCTCCTCCATCGCCTACTCCTTCTCGCCGACGCTCCACACGAACGCGGTCTTGTTCGCGTAGTCGATCGCCCGGTCAGCGTCGCGTCCTGCCTCGATCCAGTCGTGGGGAGTCATCCCGTCGAGGACGTCGGTAGGGGTGTCCATCCACCACAGCACGACACCCTCGCGTGCCAGCGGTCGCAGGATCTGACGCACGCGCTCCATCGTGTCCAGTGGGTCGTCTGTGCCATCGTCGACATCGCCCGCTGTCTCGGCTGGCTGCGCGTTGCGGATGACCACGTTGCCGTCCTCGTCGAGCTCGGAATACTGTCTGCCTGCCGCCTCGAAATCCGCCGCGAGATCGAGCGAGGCGATCCGTTCCGTCATCTGCGCAGACCACAACTCGCGTGCCTGCGCCTGCTGTGCTTCGGTGAGTTCGTCGTAGGAGCCGCCGCTCTTCAGGTAGTCAGAGATGACCTCGGGAGACATCCACCCGGGGTCAGCCTCAGCCACGTAGGCCGCCGCCTCCTCGGCGGTCAGCCCCTCAGCCCACGGCTCCCGGGCGAGCATGTCGCCCGCGACCGCATCCCAGACCTCTCGCTCACCGCTCTCGCGATCCAGTCGCTGCGCCTCCTCGAACTGGCGGACCAGGTCGCTGTCGCCAGGCGTCGCGGTGTCGTCGGTATTGGTGAAGGCCTCGTAAGTCGCGTCGTACTCCGCGCGCTCTGCGGGCGTCATCGCCGCGAGAGACTCGGCACGTACGTCCTCCCACGTGCGCGTCCTGCTCGCAGCGGCGTCTTCGGTGGCATTCGCCTGCGACTGCTCGAACTGACGGAGCAGATCGGCTTCGCTGGTCGGATCCTGTCGGTCGTCATTGCGCGGCCCGTCGCCTCGCTTCCAGACGACCACGTCGAAGTCGCTCGCGGGCGTACCAGTCAGCGATGCTGCGGCGTCCGCGGCCATGTGGGCGATGTCGGCCTCGGTGAGGGCCTGCGTCGCTACGTCGATGCTCGGCATCTCGACATGCCAGATGCCACTCTCGACATGCCATGCGAACGCGGTCAGCTTCTCCATGCGGCCATCGTCGCACCATCGTCTGACATCGTTGCCGGTCGTCGTGCACGAGCGCTGACCGCTAGGCGGAGCCGAATCGTTCTGCGTACACACGGTCGATCTGAGCCTCAAGTTCCCGCTCACGTGCACTGATCGGCTCCCGCGCTGAGGGCTGCACCCCGGCGACGATGCGAATCTCCACCACCGGCTCTGCGGCATCCTCGGTGCTCATAACACCCATCGTCTCACCGACATATGAGATCGTCACGGGGCGGTTGTGGGCCTGAACTGCGCGACCGTGGTGATGACCTGCGGGATAGTCTCGACCGGCTCGGATAACCACTCGCCTCTTCGCGCCCTGAGCATCCCGTCAGGCATCTGCTCCACCACGCGACGATCGCATCGAGGCGGACCAAAGGGTAGGGGGTCTGAGGCGTAGTAGAGGCTCTGTGGTCCGGGCATCTCGCGCATCGTCGCATCCATCGCTGACAATGGAGCCGTGGACGACGAGAGCCAGGAGCAGGGGCACGCCTCCGGTCTGAGGGGCATGCTGTCTCACCTCGCGCCGCAGACGCCCGTCCCTGTGGAGCGAATGGACCCAGGGCGCGTCGCCGAGCGTGGGGCCACGGAGACGGATGCGCTGGCGGCAGCGCGCTCCGTAGCCGACGAGTATGCCGACGTTCTCGAGCGCCTCGCTGAGGCCGATCAGGACTAGCTGAGCGGCTGCGATATCTGCCGAGCAACGCTGCGGGCGGCGATTTCGCCAACCGCACTTGTGGTGACCGGCATGTGCGCAGGGCCTCCCAGTGAGCGATCGCGGCGTTTGCGAAATCCCAACGAGCGCGCGCCATCCGACTCCGAGGCCCTGCTACCGACAGTGTGCAGCGCACGTTTCCGTGCAGGAGTTGCTCGGCTACGGAACCCCACCGCGTTCCCGCACTCACCAGGAAGCGTGCAAGCCCACTTGTCGCATGTTGTCGCCCCGGGCGGCGTCAGTGGTCAGGGCGATGCTTTCGCGGTGATCGTGATGACATCGGAACGTCTAGTGGCAGAACTGCGTGGTCGGCAGTGGGTGGTGCGCACCGTAGCGGGTGAGGCTGTTGCGTGGATTCCTCCTGCAGGCGGCGCGTGGTCGGTGTCGGTGTTCGACGGGCCCGCACCTGCTGGACGCTTCACGAATCCGCGCGATGCTCTCGAGGCACTCACCGCGGCCACCGTCGAGCGGTAGCGGCATCCGCACATCACGGCTTGCCATCGTAGCGCGTGCTCGGGCGTCGTCCCGCGGTCGTGGCTGTCGAGGCCGAGGCGACGTCCGTGCCCGATGCCGCGATCGGGGCATGACCGCTCAGGCCGCTGCCAGTGCTGACGGTGGACACGACGCGACTGGAGGACACGGTGCGGCTGCGCGATGCACTCGCAGGCAGCACTGCGGTGATGGTCGTCACCGACGGACAAGACACACCCTTGAGTGCGTCGACAGCACATGGCCTGAGTGACGTGCTCGATGACATGATCCGCCGCGCGCGCCCGGATATGGGCCGCGCCGACCGGTACTGACACACGAGTACGGATCACCGTCCGGCCACGATGGGTGGAGCTTCAGGCGTTGCCTGCGCCGGTCTCGGCCAGGATCCGCATGACGGTGACGAGGTGACGTGCGGGCAGGTCATCGACGGGAGTCTTCTCAACGGCGAGCGCCCACCACGCCGTCTTCTCGATCGTGCACTCCACAGAAGGGCACTGGCGGCCTGAGATCACACCGAAGACACCCATCATCGGAGGGAAATCCCACCCGGCGTCGTAGGCCTGCCTCGACGTCAGCATCTCAGTGCGGCCGCACACCTCACACCAATGCTCGAACGGTTCATCCTCAGCAGCGTTCATGACATGGGACCGTAGCCCCGGGCTCCGACACGACCCCTCGGGACTGCATGTCACAGGTGCGACGCACCATGGGGCCATGGACGACGACGCGTTTCTGGACTTCATCGCACGTCTGCACGGCACTCTCGCGCTGGGCGGACCTGTGGTGTTCGAGATCAATGGGCGCGTGGTGTCGCTGACCGGCGAGTCAGCGCAAGCACTGCACGACGTCATCGAGGGTGCAGTCGCCCGCGCACGGGAGGACACGGATGCGCTTGCTGCTCAGACCCGCGCCGTGATCGAACGACTCACGATCGGCCCCTGGGAAGACGAAAACGAGTGGCTGCCCGCCGCTGCCCTCGCCGCGACCCAGTCCCTGGCGGCACAACCCGAGGACGCCCTCCCGGCGGACGCGATCCAGGCAATGATTGCGGCACTCAGGCGCGTTCCAACCGGCGAAGGCCAGCGCGACCGCCGTGCGGTGACAGCCCGCGTCAGCCGTGTCGAGGGAGCGTGGTCGATCGATGTGCCGCAGCTGGGTTTCGGCACGCAGGCCCACGCCATCGGCGATGTGCTAGGGATGGTCGTCGATGCCGCCGCTCTGATCGGCACACCGGTCGCCTACAACGACATCGACGTGCAGGTGGACCTCGAGAACACGGAACGTGCAGTGGGTGACTTGTGCACACGTGAGCAGGCCGCCGAGATCGCCGGCATCGCTCCATCGGAACTGCCGGTCATGGGCACGCTCGACGGCGACGACCCACACCCCGTGCTGTCGTTCATTGACGCCAGCAACCACCCCACGGTGAACGTACTGATCGAGATTCTGCAGGCACAGGCGGAGGACGACTTCACGGTCGCATGGTGGCTGTCGTCCCAGCTCACGGTGCTGGGGATGCGCCCCGTCGACTGGGTGCACCGGGGCAAGGACGACTTCACCATCATCAGGCTCGCCGAGCAGACCGCTTGGGCCTGGTCCCAGTGAGACTCCGCTGCTGACACGTCGAGCACCCCAGGGCTACCGCGACAGCACCGGAGCCCCGTCGAGCAAACCCTTTGATTCAGAGGAACGCGGCGACCTGGTGGCTGGAAATACGTTGCCCTCCACGCTTATTGCAGTAGCACGGGCGAACTCGGGCCTATCGTGCCGATGCCGTGGCCGAATGCTTGCGCTCAGCCAGCCGTTCCGAGCCAATTCAGGCCGCCTTGGGACGAGAAATCCTCATCCGACTGACATTTACCAGGAGATTTGATGATGTGATCCTTCGGACACTCAGCCTCCCCTAGATCCATCGGGATCCAGGCCACGATCGATGCATCGCGCGGAGCCGGTCACGGCGACCGCACCTACCAGCATCGAAGTCGAGCCAGGAGAGTGCATGCAGGATCAGTACCAGGTCGCGAAGACTGCCGAAGCCGGGGCACCTGGTGCGGCACCTAAGGCGGGGACTGAACTACGGCCCCTCAGGCCCGTCGGCGGCTTTCCCTGTAGCGACTCTGGCGGCCAGCCCGCAGGGCCACAGCGTGGTCTCGAGCCCGGCTTCGAGGCGGGCAATGGTGATCAGGTCGGGCCAGGAGTCACCGCGCAGGATGTCGGCGATGGTGACGTGGTCGACGCCGGTGAGGTTGGAGGCGCGGCGCAGACTGATGCCGTCGATTGTGTCTCGCAGAGCGATGGCGAGCAGTCGAGCGACCTCGCCAGCAGCATCGGAGATGGATTCCTCTGGCCAGTTGGAGCCGAGATCTCTGGGGCGCGCTCTCTTGGGCGGCATGCTGTGAGCCTAGTTGATCCCACCACACCTCATCCCGGTGACGCCGTCGACGATTTGGCGGCTCACAGGGCCTTCCTTCGGCCAGGAGATTCGGACGACCCGGCTGCGGTGGAGGCAGCAATCCGCGACTACACGCCGCGCTTGCACTCCCCACGGTGGCGGCGGGTGTCCACGTTCGTGCGCGCGGCAGTACGTGACTGCCACACGGGAAGCGTCCTTGACGCACGCGGCTTGCTGAAGACCCTCACCGCGTACGCGGACTGGTGCGTCCAGGAGCGCGGGTTGCGTCTAGACCGCAAGCAGGTCTTCACACTCGCCGTCATCGACGAGTTCGTCGCGCAGCCGCACCCTGGCCTGGCGCAGGCGACCGTGGGCAACTATCGGTCGCACCTCGTGCGTACGACGAAGCTCTTGAACCCCTCCGCGGCACCGTCAGAGCGTCCGCACGTGCCGCCGTCGGCAGGCAGCAAGCCCTACGGCAACACTGAGCTCAAGAAGCTGTGGACGTGGGCGCACGGCCTGCCGACGTTAGCGCTGCGGCAGGATGCCGAGTTCCTCCTCGCAGGCTGCTTGGGCGCGGGTCTCACCGGGCGCGAGGTGTGCGACGTGCGCCGGAGCGACATCATCATCGACGGCTCAGGCGTGCTCGTCCGCGTGAGCCAGCCACGCGTCCGCTTGGTACCCGTGCACAGCGAGCTGTCCCACGTGTTGATCGCAGCGCGCGCTCGCACCTCTGCAGACGACTTCGTGTTCCTACCCGGACGCGACAAGAGCGCCAAGAACACGGTGTCGAACTTCATCGCCCGGAACACGCCGACTGGGGAGCCAGTCTCGACGCAGCGTGCCCGGGCCACCTGGGTGGTCCGGCAACTCAACTCCGGAGTGCGCATCGACGTGCTGATGAAGGCGATGGGCCTGGGCGACTTCTCCGCGATCGCCCGCTACCTCCAGTACGTCGACCGCGTCGACACCTGCCTCTACCGCTCCCTACTCCACGGCGCGACACCGCCATTCAGCGAGAGGGCCGCGGCTTGACCGACACCCAGCACGTCGACACGACCGGCAAGGCCTGGAGTTCAAGGGCCGCGCTCCGTGGCTCGACACCCGCACAGCGACTCCATCTGCCCGGCGAAGCAATCGGCGCGACCCACCAGGGTCACTCTTCCACGCGACAGGTGGACGCGCGCGTGTTTCCCTTGAGTGGTGACGTATCCCACCACTCGAGGCGGAAGCGTCGCCTTTCTGACATGGACGAGATCATCAACTCCTATAGCCCTTCGCTCGCCCCGGAGCGTTGGGAGCCTATCGCCGCCTTCGTGCGCGAGGCCGTGCGCGACTGCGACGGCAGGACTCAGTACTCACCGCGCCAGCTTCTCGCGATGCTGTCGCAGTACGTCGACTGGTGCTACCGCGTGTGTGGCGTCGAGCTTGAGCGCGAACGGATCTTCCGCCCAGGGCTGATCGCCGAGTGGGCAGGGACGGCCGTCAAGGGCGTCGCGCGGGGGACGGTGGGGAACTACCGCACCCGTGGGCTGCGCATGCAGGAGGTGCTCAACCCGCGCGCATCGCGGCCGAGGATGGCAGCGATCCCACCGTCCAAGGGCGAGAAGCCCTATGACGCCTCGCAGGAGCACAAGATCTGGGCGTGGGCATACGCGCTTGCCAACCCGCGCAATCGCAGGGACGCCATGGTGCTCGTCGCCGGGTGCTTGGGAGCGGGCCTGACCGGACGCGAGGTATGCGACCTTCGCGCACGTGACGTCGTCGCCGACGACGAGGGCGTCGTGCTGAACGTCACTGGAGCCCGACCCCGTGAGGTGCCGGTGCTCGCCAGCGTCGAGCAGGTCTTCATCGACGCCCTCACCGGACTGGGATCGGACGACTTCGTCTTCCGCACGGGCCGCGCCGAGACCCACAAGAACACCGCGTCACGGTTCGTCGAACAGTACGCCCTGGCGCACACGCCGGTGTCGACGCAACGTCTGCGCGTGACATGGGTCGTGGGCAGGTTGCGCGCAGCGGTGCCCATCCAGGCGCTGATGAAGGCGATGGGTGTGACGGACTTTTCTTCGATCGAGAGAATCCTCAGGCACGTGCCGGAACTCGACACCTCGGAGTACAGGGCGCGCCTTCGCGCCGAGCACGGGGGCACGCGATGACCGCGGGCAAGACTCGCGCTCGGCGCGGGGGCCGGCGCACTGGTAGCGACGGTGGCGGGAACCGTGCCAAGGCATCCGAGCGCAGGGCCACCAGGGTTCGCGTCTCACGCAAGCTCAAGCGCATTCAAAGCGACGACCGCAACGACCTCAAGCCGCTGCACCTCGACAACATCGACATGGGCTTGTCCCACAACGACGTTGCAGCGCAGATTAGGGTCTGGCAGTTCGGCTCCGGAACCGCCACACCCGGACCGGGCAAGCCCGAAAGCCTCAGCCTCTATTCATTCCTGATTCTGTGGAGCGCCGTCACCGAGGACGGCTCCCCAGCTCCAATCCGTGACGTCGCACACGCGATGCGCTACCGCCTTACGCAGGAGTCTGCAGAGAAGCTCGGGATCACGGACGATGTCTACCTGCTCACCGATGGACGCACCTTCTGGGATGTCAAGAACACCGACGAGGAAGAGACGGTCACCTTCGAGGTCTCTCCCGACGCGCTCTACGGCCGCGCGCACTCCGCATACACGCGGCTCATGAAGCTCGTCGAGCCATACCCCCGCGTCGCAACCCAGCACGCGCGAGCCATCATGGATGTCGAGGCCGACGTGGAGGCGTTGGAGAGCAGCGGCTTCGCTGACAACATGAGGGCGCGGATGCTGTGGCTGATGAACGCGATTGTTCACGGCTCACTCTTCCGCTTCAACCGCGCTCAGCGTCGCGTCCTGCTGAGGCACTGGCGCGGATCGGTCGCTATCGACGGCACGAACGTCCCCGCCTACGCAGCCAAGTTCACGGGCGGAGTTCGCAAGGAGTTCCGCGGAATCAGGTCCAGGAAGCGCCACCACGCGGAGGCGATGGCTGGCTGGTACGTGAGGACCGGCGACCACGGTGGGCTAACGGACGATGGCACCGCACCCGTGTCCGACGCGGCGCTGAAGAAGGCGCTTTGGGCCTACGAAGCGACGATCGCGGTCACTGTCGATGACGCGAATGCCGATGATGCACAGCGAGTGCCGTGCCTCGTCTTCGGAATCTCGTTCGACGCCCCCGCATTCCGCATCGGCGAGAACTCGCTGACCGCCCTGGAAGCCCTCGCGAAGGTGGCCTCGAACCACGACATCTCGCCAGGAAGCGTCGTGGCCGACCGGGCCATCATGCCCAACGCGAAGCCTGAGAAGTTCAAGGAACCCGCCCGCAAGATGGGCTTCAAGTCCTGCCACGACTACACCGTGAATCAACTCGGCAAAATGGCTGGCCCCATTGGCACCATCATGGTCGAGGGTAGGCTTCGCTGCCCCGGCATGCCGGAAGCACAGATCGATGCAACCAAGAACTTCAGGGCACGCCAGGAAGCGGATGCTGAGGAGCCGATTCCCGAGGAACAATCAGACGACGCTGAGTCAGCCGAACCCGACGGCACCTACAGGCAGCAGCTCGACCGACGTGCGATGTTCAACATCAAGACGGACGGCCCGGCCAACCGGGATGGCGAGATTCGCATCTCGTGCCCCGCGACCGATCCTCACGGCAATGTGAGGTGTCCGCTGCGCGAACTCGTCGTCTCGAAGATCGAGAACCGCGCGCAGAAGGCGAAGTTCGAGGCCATCATGAACGATGGTCGGACCCGCGTCGACGTCGAGAATCCCCCAGACGAGGCCGTGGCCGGCGAGATCTGCCTGGCACACCAGGCCTCCCACAAGGTCAAGCTCGATGAAGTCACCGGCAAGTACCACCAGGACTACGAGTACAAGTCCCCGGAATGGCAGCGGATGTACGGCAAGCGTGAGCACGTCGAGACGTTCAACAAGGACGTCAAGGAAGACGGTCTCGACGACACGAAGCGCCGCCGTGGACGCGGCATGGCAAAGCAGGCCATCGCCACCGCCTTGTTCTTCGCGCTGACCAACGTCAAGCGCATCCGTGCCTATCTCAACGTCCACAGGATCGAGCACGGCCCGATTCCCACAGACCCCGGACCCACGCCACTCAAGCGCCGGTACAGCGATACAACCACGAGCGACGAGGATCTCGCACCACCGAACCAGGTCGCCGCGTAACGCGGCCGCCTCCGGAACCGAACAGCACAACTCGCCTCCGGCCCCACAGGGGTCGGAGGCGCAAGCATGCCCAGAACCTCCCCGAGAGGCCCTTCAAACCCCCTCAAAACCCAAGAAACAGCGAAGGCCGCCTGCGACTGATGTCGCAGGCGGCCTTCTTGCCGTCTTAGGAGCTCCGAAGAGCTTCCGCGGGCCTTGCCTGAGGCAATAGACCCACTAGAACTGGTTCATAAGCCGAACCAGCCTTCACGTGCGCGAGGGGGGAGTTGAACCCCCACGCCCTTTCGGGCACACGGACCTGAACCGTGCGCGTCTGCCTATTCCGCCACTCGCGCGTGCCGGGAAATGTTAGCACGGTTGGCAGGTGCGAAACGAACCGGTGTCAAGCGCGCCACACCGTCGAGCATGGAGACGATGCGGGGGCGGACAGTGCGCAAGGGCGCGGGCGGTCCCCGGTCCGGGAACGCCGAAGGCCCCGTGACGAGTCCGGACGCCACGGGACCTTCTTGGGGCGGGCCGTCGACCGCACGAGCGACCGACGACCACGAGTGGTGGATCAGTACGTGAAGTAGTCGACCTTCGCGCGCAGGTTGGCGGACAGTTCCGCCAGCTCGTTCACGCTCGCGCCGATCTGGTCCAGCACCTGGGCGGCATCCGCGGAGGCCTGCGCGACCGAGGAGATGTTGCCCGCGATATCGGCGCTGCCGGTCGCGGCCTCGGCCACACCGCGGCTCATCTCGCCCGTGGTCGCGGTCTGCTCCTCGACCGCCGACGCGATCGTCATCTGGAAGTCGTTGATCTGCTTGACGATCTCCGAGATCTCGTTGATCGCCTCGACAGCACCACCGGTGTCCTCCTGGATGGCAGCCACGCGACGCGCCACCTCCTCGGTCGCCTTGGCCGTCTCCTGCGCCAGGTCCTTGACCTCGCCCGCCACGACCGCGAAGCCCTTACCGGCCTCGCCGGCACGCGCAGCCTCGATCGTCGCGTTCAGCGCCAGCAGGTTCGTCTGCTCCGCGATCGTGGTGATCACCTTGATGACATTGCCGATCTCCTGCGAGGAGGCACCCAGCTTGCCGACCTGATCGTTCGCGGACTCCGCCACGGTCGTGGCGTTGGCCGCCACGCGCGCCGCCTCGTTGGCGTTGTGGCTGATCTCCTTGATCGACGCACCCATCTGCTCCGCACCGGAAGCGACGGTCTGCACATTGCGGTTGACCTCATCGGCAGCGTTCGCCACCACACCAGCCTGGGTCGAGGTCTCCTGCGAGCCCGCAGCCACCTGAGCGTTCGCCGCCGACAGCTCCTCCGCCGCAGCCGCGACAGTCTGCGCGGAGGAGATGACCTCCGCCATGGTGTCGCGCAGCGCCGCCTGGGCGGTGCGCACGTCGGTCGCCATGTCGCCGATCTCGTCGTTCGAGGAGACGTCGGGAGCCACGGTGAGGTCTCCAGTCGCGAGCGCCTTGAGTGACGCGCCCAGCTTCTCCGTCGCGACTCGGAGGCGACGCGAGATGACCACACCCGAGGCCATGCCGACGAGCGCGCCGACGCCCAGCACGATCCAGGTCACCAGCTGCGCGCGAGCCGCCGCGGCCTCGGACGCGACGAACTCCTCCTCGCCGTGCGCGTTGACCTCCTCCGTGATCGAGGCGACGAGCTCGACGACGGCGGTGCCGGCGGCAACCTTGTCCTCCGTCTCGTACTGCGGCGCAGTCGAGTCCCACGCGGACAGGATCATCGTCGTGTAGGTCTCCCAGAGCTCGGGAAGCTCAGCAGCCGCGGCGGGCGGCTCACCGTAGGTCTCCTCGTACTCGACGGCGAAGGTATCGAAGGCGACGAGGAAGGCCTCGTAGGTCTCCTCGAGCTGGGGCACGGCCGTGGCGGGGTCGGTCACTCCGGTGGCTTCGAGGCGCAGCGCGGCGGACCGCGCGGACCACAGCGTGTCCTGCAGCTCCAGGATGTCCGCGTTCATCGCCTCCTGCTCGAGCAGCAGTTCAAGGTCCGTCGAGCGGACGCTCTGCAGCGTGCCGTAGGACACGAAGCCGACGGTGACGAGAGCGGCAAGGAGCACACCGCCGACGACGGCGATCTGTGCGCCGATCGGGAAGCGGAGGCCGCCGAGACTTCGACGCGATGCGGTGTTCTCTTCCATGGGTCTTCCTTGTGTTCGCAGGATGAATCGTCGGGTGGGGGACCTGGCCACCCCATCGGCCCTGATGGTCGGCTGTTGAGAAGACCGCGTCGGGACGACGCGGGAGGCCGCGCGCAGACACAGCAGGGCTCGCAGGCCGCGAAGGCGTCGAACCATTCCGCATGCGCGCGGTGAAGGCCCCGGGGCGAGTCCGCGCCCCGGGGCCTTCACCCTGCTCAAGCGGCAGGCTTGCGGCGTCAGTAGGTGAAGAACTCGACCTTGGCGCGCAGGTTCGCGGAGAGCTCCGCGAGCTCGTTCACCGAGGCTCCGATCTGATCCAGCACCTCCGCCGAGTCGGCGCTCGTCTGTGCCACTGCGGTGACGTTCGACGCGATGCCAGCGGAACCGGTCGCCGCCTCGTTCACGCCTCGCGACATCTCGCTGGTGGTCGCGGTCTGCTCCTCGACCGCCGAGGCGATCGTCATCTGGAAGTCCGAGATCTGCTTGACGATGTCCGAGATCTCCGCGATCGCATCGACCGCGCCGCCGGTGTCCTCCTGGATGGCCTGGACACGGCGGGCCACCTCCTCGGTCGCCTTGGCGGTCTCCTGCGCCAGATCCTTGACCTCGGAGGCCACGACGGCGAAGCCCTTGCCCGCCTCGCCCGCGCGAGCGGCCTCGATCGTCGCGTTGAGGGCGAGCAGGTTGGTCTGCTCGGCGATGCCGGTGATGACCTTGATGACGTTGCCGATCTCCTGGCTCGAGACGCCGAGCTTGCCGACCTGATCGTTCGCCGCATCCGCGACGCTCGTCGCGTTGGTCGCGATGCGCGCCGCCTCGTTGGCGTTGTGCGAGATCTCCTTGATCGACGCGCCCATCTCCTCCGCGCCGGCGGACACCGCCTGCACCGACCGGTTCACCTCCTCGGCCGCGGTCGCGACGGCGCCCGCCTGGACGCTGGCCTCCTGCGAGCCGGCGGCGACCTGCGCATTCGCGGCGGACAGCTCCTCCGCGGCGGACGCGACTGTCTGCGCCGACCGGATGACCTCGGCCATCGTCTCGCGCAGCGCAGTCTGGGCGGACGCGAGAGCGCGGGCCATGTCGCCGATCTCGTCATTGGTGGTGACGACCGCTGCGGCCGTGAGGTCGCCCTCGGCGAGAGCCTCGAGCGAGCGCTCGACCTTGCCGACCCCGCCGCTGATGCGGCGAGCAAGGATGATGCCGACGACGATGGCGACGAGGATGCCGCCGAGCTGCGTGGCGATCATGACGACCTCGGTGGCGGTGGCCTTATCGTCCACAGCGGCCTCCTCGGCCGCGACGGTGGCGTCGACCTCGTCCACGAGCTCGTCGATGTTCTCGCGGATGACGTCCATCTGCGCCTCGAGCTCCGAGTCGTCGCCCTCAGCCACCGCAGTGGAGGCCGGGTTGAAGATCGCATCGGCCGTCTCCTGGAAGGTGGCCCAGTCGGCGACCTTGCGGGCGAGGTCCCCGACGGCGACGCCGAACTCCTCCTCGTAGTAGGTGACGAAGGTGCCGATGGCCGCGTCGAAGTCCTGGAAGGTCACCTCCTGCTGCGCCCACGCGGCCTCGAGCGCTGCGGCGTCACCCGACTCGGCGGCGGAGTCGACGCGAAGGTGCTGCTTCACGACCTCCGACCACGTGACCTCCATGTCCATGACGTACTCGTCCGCCTGCTGGCTGCTCTCGATGAGCGCATGGCTCGCGCTCTTGAGCGCGATCAACTGGCTGACGCCCGCGACGCCGACGGCGATGAGCGCCGCGAGCACGACGCCGAAGGCCGAGAAGATTTGGGCCGAAAGCGTGAAACGACGCCGGGCCCGACGGTTTTGCCTGAATATTGCCATCTCACTGCTTTCTCTGTCATTTCTCCGTCGCAATACGGAGCGATACCCACCTCATCGGGCAGGTTCATGGAATTGTGAGAGGCGGTAAACGCTGCTCTTGCAGGAATGATGCAATAATCTGGTCCACCTTTCATCGATATTTTGCGAGACGCTGATCACTTATTCAGCATGATGCAAAATGTCGAAAGTCGCCGAAGTATGGTCCGGGCACGACGAAGCCCGCGGGCCGCGCAACCTGGCGAGGGTGCAGCGGGCCCGCGGGCCTGTATGTGCCGGGCGCGGCGCAGAAAGGGAGGGTTGCCGCGCCCGGCGAGGGGGTGACGCCTAGAACGCGACGACGATCGAGATCCGTCCGTCGCCGTAGCCCTGGATGCTCAGCGTGCCGTCGAGGCGCGCACCCTCCTGGAGGGCGAGCGAGTTGACGTCGCCGGGGAGGGTCTCTCGCGGCGCGTAGGTGTCCTTGAGCTTGAGGTGCACCGTGTCCTTCTTGTTGAACAGCGAGGCTGCCACGTTGAGGATCTCCGACATGTTGTCGAACTGCGGCGGCGTGACGAGGCCGCTCGACACCGCCTGCTCGGCGCCGTTCTGCGGCATCAGCGCGATCGCCGAGCCGCCGCGGGCGATGAGCGGGACGTCCGCGAGCGCGATTGCCAGCACGTTGCCGAAGTCGTCCACGTACGTGGCGCACGCGGCGCCATCGAGCGGGTCGACCTTCTTGCCGTCGGACCACTCCACGCCGCGGCCCAGCATGCCCTCGAAGAGCTCCCTCACCTCGAACGCCGTGGGCACCGGCGTGGGCTGGAGGTCGACGGCGGTCATGCGAGCAGGGGGTCGATCGTGTCGCGGAACGTGTCCGCGGTGAACGGCTTGGCGATGAGGAACAGCGCGCCGGCCTGGTCGGCCGTCTCACGCATCTGGTCCGAGCCCTCCGAGGTGACGAACGCGAACGGCGTCTCGTCACCCGCGGCGCGCAGGTTGCGCAGCAGCTCGATCCCGGTCATCTCGGGCATGTTCCAGTCGGACAGCACGAAGTCGGGCTGGCTGGCCTGGATCTTCGTGAGAGCATCGGCGCCGTTCTCGGCCTCCTCGATCTCCCACCAGTCGTAACCCGCCTGGCGGAGCGTGCGGATCACGATCTGCCGCATGACGCGGCTGTCATCGGCGACGACAACCTTCATGTCGGCCACCTCTCTTTCTCTTCAGTCGGGTTAGGACTCGGTTGCGGTTTCTTTGTCGAACACCCAGAGGCTCACGCACACGAGCGAGCCCTTCCAGGTGACGCAGGCATCGACCACGGGCTCCAGGCCGCCCATCTCCGGCATGCCGCCGGAGACCATCGGCATGGTGAGGGCGCCGGGGTGCGTGACGAGCGACTTGACGTTGCCGCCGACCACGTTCACCAGCTCTCCCACCGCATCGTCGAAATCGGTGTCGGGCACGTCGTCCGTGTCCTCGAGGTCGAACAGCACGCGGGCCAGGTCGTCCCCGGTCTCGCGTCCCATCGAGATCAGCACACGGGCGTCCTGGTCTCCTCCGAGGACGTCGACCCACGTGTAGGTCGGGTGGAGGATCGCGGGCCGCTCGCCGTACCACCGGATCAGGTGGCCCGGCTCGCCGTCGATCATCGTCGCGAAGAGGTCCTCCGCGATCGTGAAGACGGGGTCCGGGTCGGCGAGGACCTCCCACATGGTCGTGACGGTCATAGCGTCTCCTTCGCCTCGACGAGCCCCAGGAACTGGAGCTTGTCGACGATCACATCGGGGGTGAACGGCTTGATGACGTACTCGTGGGCGCCGGCGGCGAGGGCGCGCACGATCTGGTTCTGCTCGCCCTCCGTCGTGACCATCATCAGCGTGATGTCGCGCCACTCGTCGCGCTTGCGCGCCTCGACCACGAACTCGAATCCGGTCATCACCGGCATGTTCCAGTCGATGCAGCACAGCTGCACGTCGTCGTTCTCCTCGAGGCGCGCGAGCGCCTCCTTGCCGTCCCCGGCCTCGACCACGTCGAAGCCGACGCCGGTGAGGATTCCTCCGACGATCCGGCGCATGACGCGCGAGTCATCGATGACAAGTGCCTTCATGTCGTCTATTTCCCTTCGCGAGGCCTGTATACGGAGGCGCCACCCACGTGGACGCGTTCCCAGGAGTCGTCGATTCCAATGGTGGTCTCGGCGGCGCCGAGGAACAGGTACCCGCCGGGGGCCAGGGATCGCCTGACCTTGGAGAGCACCTCGCGCTTCGTCGCGACGTCGAAGTAGATGAGGACGTTGCGAATGAACACGATGTCGAACGGTCCGCCCATGGGCGGCTGGTCCAGCAGGTTGTGCTTGCGGAACGTGATCTGATCACGCAGCGCGGGGCTGATCTCGAAGGTCGCGCCCTTGCGCACGAAATGCTTCACGAGGACCGGGGCGGGAAGCCCGCGGTTGACCTCGAGCTGGCTGTACGCGCCGAGGCGAGCCTTGGCGAGCACCTCCTCGGACAGGTCGGTCGCGGTGACCGAGAGCCCCAGGTCCGAGTGGTGGTCCTTGACCGTCATCGCGATCGAGTACGGCTCCTGGCCGGACGAGCACGCGGCGGACCACACCTTGAGGTGCCGCTTGCCCTGGTTCCGGAGCTCGGGGATCACGTGCTGGCGCAGCATGTTGAACGGGCTGATGTCGCGGAACCACGAGGTCTCGTTGGTGGTGAGCGCCTCGACGACCGCGTCGTGCAGCCCGGTGTTCGCGCGGAGCGTGCGCACATAGGCGTCCACGTTGGGCGCGCCGGCGGAGCGTGCGAGCGGAGCCAGGCGGCTCTCCACCAGATACTCCTTGCCCTTCTCGAGCTGGATCGCGGCGCGCTGGCGCACCAGCGTCGCGACGAAGTCGAATGCCTCGGGTGCGATAGTCATCGCGCCACCCCCACTCTTCCTGCGCCCCTCGGGGCGGTTCCTGTCGGGGTGGTCCGTCCGGCGAACACGGCCGCGATCGCGGGCGCGATCTCCGTGATCGGAAGGATCTGATGCGCAAGGCCCGCCGTGGCGGCGGCGCCGGGCATCCCCCAGACCACCGAGGTGGCCTCGTCCTGAACGATCACGCGACCTCCGGCGTCCTTGATCTTGCGGGCTCCCTCGCGGCCGTCGGCACCCATGCCCGTGAGGATCACGGCGAGCAGGTCGCCTCCCCACACGCGCACGGCGGAGTCGAACATCACGTCGACCGCGGGGCGGCAGAAGTTCACCTGCGGGCCCTGGTGGACGGTGGCCTTCACGAGCGCGCCCTGGCTCCGCGCCTCGAGGTGGAAGTCTCCGGGTGCGACGTAGATGCGGCCCGGGTCCAGGCGGTCGCCCTCCTTGGCCTCGACCACGTGGGACGGGCCGAGCCGGTCGAGCCGGTTGGCGAGCTGGGCGGTGAAGACGGGGGGCATGTGCTGCGTCACGAGCACGGGTACGGGCAGCGCGGCTGGCAGCGCACCGATGACCTTCGACAGCGCCTCGGGGCCTCCCGTGGAGGAGCCGATGACGACGGCGCGAGGCCGACGCAGCGGTCCCTGGGCCTCAGCGACCCGGGCCGGGGCGCTGAGCCGCGGACGGCCGACGAGTGCCTTGATCTTCGGCAGCAGCTGCTGCTTGATGACGCCGACGGCCTCGGTCGGGTCGGCGACGCGGGTGGGCTTGGTGACGTAGTCCGTGGCGCCCGCGGCGAGCGCATCCAGGGTGGCGGACGCGCCGTGCGACGTGAGCGTCGAGAACATGATGATCGGGGTGCGCACGTTGCGACGACGCAGCTCCGTCACGGTCTCGATGCCGTTCATGATGGGCATCTCGATGTCCATCGTGATGAGGTCCGGCTTGAGGGACGCGACCTTGGTCAGGGCGATCTGGCCGTTCTGCGCGACGCCGACGATCTCGATCGACGGGTCGGCGGCGAGCGCTTCGGTGACGATGCGGCGCACCACGACGGAGTCGTCGACGACGAGGACCTTGATGGTGGCCATCAGCGACCGCCCATCCGGGGGCCCAGGCGTTCGCGGGGAACGCCTCCGCTCTGCGTTGACATCGTGTCTCCTGTACCGGCGCGTCATGCGCCAGGGTGGTGCCGGGCCCTCGCGGGTCCGACGTGGGGAACTGGGAAGTGAGTGGTCGATCAGACCTGCGCGGCGAGGTCGACGTCGAGGGAGAGCAGCAGCTCGTCCTCCATCGAGTACACGCCGGTGACGAGCTCCTGGAGCGACTCCTCCAGGGTGGGCGGCGGCGGGCCGAACGTGTCGGGGTCGAGCTCGAGCACGTCGCCGACCGCGTCGACGAGGAGCGAGATGGGCTCGCCGTCGATGTTGACGACCATCATCATCGGCTCGTCGTCGGGGCCGTAGGGCTCGCGGCCGAGACGGGCTCGGAGGTCGACCATGAGGACCACCTGGCCGCGGAGGTTCACCAGGCCGGCGACCGTGCGGGGCGCGTGAGGCACCGGGGTGTGGGCCTGGATCTTGAGGGCCTCCTGGACCCTGGCGACGTCGACGCCGTAGAGGCGGTCGTCGAGCTTGAACGTGGCGAGCTGGTGCAGCATGTCAGGCTCCCTTACCGGCGCCGATGAGCTCGGCGACCTGAGACTCGTTGAAGACGGTGTCGTCCACCTCGTAGAAGGAGGCGTCCGCGGCGGTGACCGCGGCCTCGAGGTCAAGCAGCTCGGTGACCTTGTCCTTGACCACGATCGAGCCGAGCAGACCGTAGCCCGACACCTCGGAGCGCTCCTCGGCGCTCGAGTCGACGATGTCGACCACCTCGTTGGCGATGAGCGCCACCGTCCGGTCGCCGCGCGTGCAGACCACGAAGGCCAGCTCCTCGCGGAAGGCCGCGCCGGCGCCGAGCATCTGCGCCAGGTCGACCACGGGGGTGATGCGGTCCCGGTACTGCATGACGCTCGCGCCTCCGACGGTCTCGAGGACCGTCGCGGGCAGGCGCTCGAGGCGGGTGACCGCGCCGAGCGGCATCGCGAGCTGGCGCCCGTCGCCGACGGAGACCACGAGCATCTGCTCGGTATCGCCGCGGCCCGCGGTCTCGTCGTGACCCTCGATCTGGGTCTCGGTGAGCTCGAGCGCCCGGCGTGCGACCGCGGGGATGTCGAGGATCAGCGTGACCGATCCGTCTCCCAGCAGCGTCGCGCCGGCGTAGAGGCCGATGGTCTTGATCGCCGCGGCGATCGGCTTGGCGACGATCTCCTCGGTGTTGCGGACCTTGTCCACGAGGAGGCCGAAGCGGCCCCCGTCGGCCTGGAGCACCGCGATGACAGCACCCTCGAGCGACTCGCGCTTCTCTCGGCCCAGCACGTCGCGCAGGTCCACGAGCGGCAGCAGGTGTCCGCGCAGGCGGTAGACCGGCGCGTCGCCCACGTGGTCGATGCCGGTGAGCTTGTCGTCGATCGCGAGCAGCTCGAGCAGGTTGACCTGCGGGATCGCGAAGGTCTCCGAGGCCGACTCGACGGTCAGTGCGGGCATGATCGCGAGCGTCAGCGGGATGCGCAGGCGCCACGTGGTGCCGGTGCCCGGGGTCGACTGGACGTCGACGACGCCGCCGATCCCGTCGATCTTGGTCTTCACGACGTCCATGCCGACGCCGCGTCCGGACACGTTGGTGACCTTCTCCGCCGTCGAGAAGCCGGGCAGGAAGAGCAGCTGCAGGATGTCCTGCGGGCTCATCGCCTCGATCTGCGCCGCGGTCTTGAGGTTCTTCTCGACCGCCTTGGACGCGATGACCTCCGGGTCGATGCCCTTGCCGTCGTCCGTGATCTCGATGACGACCTGACCACCCTGGTGGTAGGCCTTCAGCGTGAGGACGCCCTGCTCGGGCTTGCCGACCTTGGTGCGGGTCTCGGGGGTCTCGATGCCGTGGTCGATCGCGTTGCGGATCAGGTGGGTCAGCGGGTCCTTGATCGCCTCCAGGACGCCGCGGTCGAGCTCCGTGTCCTTGCCGACCATGTCGAGGCGCACCTTGCGGCCCAGGGCCGACGAGATGTCGCGCACCATGCGGGGAACCTTGTTCCACACGTGGTCGATCGGCTGCATGCGGGTCTTCATGACGCCCTGCTGCAGCTCGGTCGCGATGAGCGACAGTCGCTGCGAGGCGCGGACCAGGACCGGGTCGTCCATGTCGGCGGCCAGGTTGGTCATCGCGTTGCGGGCGAGGACCAGCTCGCCGACGTGACGCATGAGCGCGTCGAGCACGTCCACGTCCACGCGGATCGACTGCTCGGCGGCCGAGCGAACGGCGGTCTCCTCGACCTTGCCTGGCTTGCTCTCGGCGGGAGCGGCTGCGGTGGCGGGGGCCGGGGCCGGGGCGTCCGCGGGACGCTTGCCGATCTTCGGCTTGATGGTCTTCGTGGACTCGGCGGCGGGCTCGGCGGCGGCCTCCTCGGCGGGAAGCTCCTCGTCGTCCTCGTCGTCCTCGTCGCTCACGTGCAGCGCACCCATGGCCTCGGACAGCGCCTCCTCCGCATCGGCGGGGGCTTCGTCCTCTGCGTCCGCCTTGGGCGCGGGCGTGGCGCCGGCGCCGCCGGTCGGGTCGTCGAGGACCGCCTGCAGCTCGGCGACCACCGGCGCGGTGTCGATCGTGCCCTCGGTGCCGGTGGACTCGATCGAGCCGAGCAGGTCGCGCACCGCGTCGACCATCTTGAGCAGCACGTCCGCGGTGAGCTGGGTCATCTCGCGCTTGCCGTCACGCAGCTCGGCAAGGAGGTTCTCGCCGACGTGGGTGAGGGACTCGAGGTTGCTGAAGGCCAGGAAGCCCGAGGTCCCCTTGATCGTGTGGATGGTGCGGAACACCGAGCTCAGCAGAGCGCGCGAGCCCGCGTCGCTCTCCAGAGCGACAAGGTCCTGGTCCAGCTGGTCGAGGTTCTCGTAGCTCTCGACCACGAACTCCCGGACGATCTCATCCATCGCGTCCATCGATACGCTCCTGTCACGTTCCTGGCGGCTATCTGCCGTGTCACGCGACTCATCGGCCGGGGGCACGCGATGGTGAGCAGTCGTGTCAGGACGGGTCCGTCACACGGACGATGCGGGTCGTGCGTCGGGCGTCCGGGAGCGGTCCGGGCCGGACCACGGTCGGGCCCCTACGGCTCCGTTCGGCCAAGGAGGCGGGACCAGGCGCGGCGCAGCGGGCCGACGCGAGGTTCCTCCTCCGGAGACTCCGACCAGTCGGGATCGGGCTCGGCCTCGGGGTCCTCGATCGAGCACCCGGTGCTGTCCCAGTAGAAGCACTCGAGCTCCTCCATGAGCAGGAAGCCGTCCTCCCCGCCGGGTCCATCGAAGCTCTCAGGGGCAGCCAACGCGGACTCGAAGACCTGCCTGCCGCTCAGCACCACCTCGAAGGCCTCTCCGAGCATGCCGTCGCTCAGGCACGAGCCCTGTGCCGCGATGTACTCCTCCGCGCGGGCGCGCATCCAGGTCCACCACGCGAGTACCGCTTCGGCACCGTCGGCCACCACCGCGGCGGCGATCGCCTCCCCGTCGAGGCCGAGGTCCTCCCTCAGGCGATCGATGTGGGCCCACCGCGCCACGTCGTCCATGTGGTCTCCCCAGCTCTGCGGGCGCGTCGCGCCCGGAACAGCGGAACTGGCGCCACGCCAACCGCCGCCCCGTAGCCGCCCTGAGGGCAACGTCCCGCTCGTGGGCTGAGGCATTTCTAGCACCCCGAAGCATCGCGCGGGAAGGGGTTCCTGCAGCGTGCGGCGATGCGGTCAGCGCGCGATCGGGCAGCCCGCGCACGCGACCTTCGCGCCGGGCGTGCAGCCGGTGCCGCAGGCCGTGCCCGTGTCGACCACGAGCCCGAGCCGCTGCGCCTCCTCCGCGACGGCCTGCGCGACGTCCGGGTTGATGCCGAGCTCGCGCGCGGCGGCCGCGGGCGTGAAGCCGCGACCCATGAGGGCGACCACGGATCCGAAGACCGACCCCACCTCCCCGCGCGCGCCGGACCGCCGCGTCGTCCCTGTCCCGGGCGACGGTCGCATCGTCCTCCTGAAGGGGCTCACAGTCGGCTCCCGATCTGGAACACCAGGGTGCCCAGGAGATAGGCGCCCGCGAAGGACGTCGCGGCGGCGCCCGTGGTCCACCTCCACCCGTAGAGGCGGCGCTGCTCGGCGAGGGTCGCGAGGCACGGGATGTAGGCGAGGATGAAGATCATCAGGGCGAGCGACGCGGCGACCGGGTGACCGCCGGAGGTCTCCGTGACGGTCTCGCGGACCTCGTCGCGCAGCGCGGCCACCCCGGAGTCGGTGCCGTCGTCCACGGCGTAGGCCTGGGCGAGCGCGCCGACGACGGCCTCCTTGGCCGCGACGCCCGTGACGAGCGACGCCGCGATGCGCCAGTCGTCGAGGCCCATCGGGGCGAGCGCGGGGGCGACGCCCTCGGACACCACGCCGTACACCGAGTCCTCGACGGGCACGTCGGCCAGGTCGTGGCCGCCGCGGACCGGGATCGCCTGGAGCGCCCAGAGCGCGATCACGGCGAGGAGGATGACAGAGCCCGCCTTGCGGATGAACGACACGACGCGGGTCCACACCGACCGGCCGAGCGTCTTGAGGTGCGGCCACTGGTAGTCGGGCAGGGCGATCACGAGCGACTGCGGGATGAGGTCGCGCATGACGGTGCCGCGCGCGAGCAGGCCACCGACCACCACGAGCACGACCGACATCACGTACATGCCGAACACGACCGTGCCGGCATGAGAGGGGAAGAATGTCTGCGCGAGCACCAGGTAGACGGCCAGGCGTGCGGTGCACGACGTCAGCGGCACGAGCATCCCGGCGAGCAGTCGCTGCCGGGCGTGCGGGAGGACCGACGTCGCCGACAGCGCGGGGACGTTGCAGCCGAAGCCGACGATGAGCGGCAGCATCGCGCGGCCGTCGAGGCCGATGCTGCGCAGCGCCTTGTCGGCGACCACGGCCACGCGGGCGAGGTAGCCCGACGCCTCGAGCGCGCTGATCGCGGCGAACATGAGCGCCATGAGGGGGATGAAGGAGACGACGGCGCTGATTCCCGCGAGCACTCCCCCCTCGACGAATGACTCGAGCCACGCGGGTGCGCGGACCGCCTCGAGCAGCGCGTGCGCCCCGGTCGTCACAGGACCGTCGACGAAGCCGGCCATCGCGTCCATGAGCGGCGTCGCGGCGACCGTGGTGAGCTGGAAGACGGCCCACACCACGAGAGCGAAGGCCGGGATGCCCGCCCACGGGTTGAGGAGGACCCTGTCGAGCGTGTCGGAGAAGGTGGGCTTCGCATCGTCCGGGGGGAGGACAGCGTCGACGACGGTCTCGACCCAGTCGAAGAGCACCTGCGCGCGCTCGAGCTCGGAGGTGAGCTCGCCGTCGTCCGCGGCCGTGCACGGGAGGCCCTGGACCCGCTGCGGCCTGGCGAGCGAGCGCGAGACCGCGTGCGCGAGGCCGTCGACCCCCTCCCCAGTGCGGCCGTTCACCGCGACGACGGGAACGCCGAGCGTGCGCCCGAGCGCCGCGATGTCGGGGCTCAGGCCGCGCGAGGCCGCAAGATCGTTCATCGTCACGGCGACCACGACGGGGACGTCGGTGAGGGCGATCTGGGCGAGCAGGTAGAGCGAGCGGCTGAGCGCCGTCGCATCGAGGACGACGACGTTGAGCTCGCCCCCGCCCGCCGTCACGGCGTCCGCAGCGACCTGCTCGTCGGGCGAGCGCGCGACCAGCGAGTAGGTGCCCGGGAGGTCGACGAGCTCGACGACCGTCGTTCCGCAGCGCCACGCTCCCTCCGTGAGGGTGACCGTCGTGCCGGGCGCGTTGACGACGTGCTGTCGGGAGCCGGTGAGGGTGTTGAAGAGGGTCGACTTCCCGACGTTGGGGTTGCCGACGAGCATCACGTGGGGCTTGGCGGCCGCCGTGGCCGTCGCCGCTGCGCCGGTGCTCTTGACCGGACCTCCGGGAGCGCAGTGGTCGGCGCTCATGCCTCGGCCGCCTTGACCTCGATGCTGCGCGCGGTCGCGAGGTCGATCGCGATGCGTGCCGCGCCGATGCTCACGATCCGCGCTCCCGCGGCGGCGATGCCGACCACGCCGACGAGCGTGCCCCTGCGCAGGCCCATCTCGCGCAGGCGCAGGGCCGTGTCGGCCTCCGCGTTCACGGCACGGATGTGCGCGCGGGCGCCCCGGGGAAGGTCGGCGAGTGTCACGAACTCAGGGTAAGTCCGGCGGTGAGGTTCGCCTCACCAACTTTGGTCCCGCTTTCCGCAACGCGAAGCGTGCGTAATTGCGGAGCGGGGTCAGGCCGGCTTGTCGCCCTTCGCGGCGCTCGGCTTGGGCGGGGCGATCGACTTGAGCGCCTCGATCGCGCTGTCGTCCATGGCCGCGGCCTCGGCATTCTGCCTCTCCACAGCCTCGAGGATCTCGGCGCGCGTCACCTTGACGGAACGGGGCGCGTCGATGCCGATGCGCACACCGTCGGAACGGACATCGATGATCGACACGACGATGTCGTTCCCGATGACCAGGCGCTCTCCGACGCGACGAGACAGGACCAGCATGCGACGAGCCTAACGGGTGCACGGCCCCACGGGGTCAGGACGGCCGCGGGTTTTGCGGGATACGTACCGACGAGGCGCGCGATCGGCATCGTCGAGGCTCGCGATCGAGGCGTGCGCGGCTCAGCGGTGCGCGGCGATCCGTTCGGCGAGCAGCGCTCCCCACACCGTGGGCGAGGCCGGAAGACCGTCCATCCAGGCGACCGGGAGCTCCGCGTCGAGGAGCGAGGCGGGCGCCTGCGACCGGCCGACGCCGACCGCCGCGATCGCATCCACGTGGGCGCCCACAGCGAGCGGCTCCATCGCGGCCGCGACCCCGTGGGCCTCGCCCGCGTCGACGGCGAACCACGTGGCGTCGGCCTCGAAGGCTGAGAGCAGCGGGGTCGCCGCGATCGCGCCGCGACGGCCCGGCGCGATGCCGAGCGCGACCACGACCGGCAGACCCTCGGAGGCGGCCTCCTCCGCACGAGCACGAGCGGCGCGCGCCGCCGCCTCAGTGCGGATGCGGCGCCCGTGGCCCCTGATCGCCTCGCATTCGCCCGCGAGCGCGACCGACTGGTCGGGCAGACCCATCCACGACGCGACCTGGCGCGCGACCGCGAGCGCACGGTCGGGCGCGCCGGTGACGACGAGCAGCTCGCCGGGCTCGAGTCGACGCTGCGTCGGCGCCCCGAGGCGCGCGACCATCTCGAGCAGCGGCACCCTGTCGGACAGCGCAACGCGATTGCCCAGCAGGCGCGGCGGGACGCCGAGCGCGAGCAGGTCAGCGGCCGTCGGTCCGACCTCGACCGCGTCCATGAGGTCGCTCTGCACGCCCCAGCGGTGGAGCACGACGTTGGCGGTCGTGTTCTCCGCCGCCTCGACGCGTGCGGCAGCCTCGCGGCGCGCGGTCGCGCGGGCGGAGGCCTTGCTGGCCGCGTGGGCGGCAGCCGCGGGGCGGACAGACGGCGCTGCGGGCTGCTCAGCGGGCTGCTCGGCGACGGGCTGCTCGACCGGAGCAGCCGAATCAGGCGACGCGACCGGGGCCTGCTCACGAGATGCGGGGACAGGGGACGCGGGCGTCAACGGCGACTCGGGCTCGAGCTCGGGGACGATGAGGCGCTCCGACGCGGACTCGTCGCCACCGGAGGCGGCGAAGGGAGCGAAGGTCGAGGGCTCGGGCTCGTCGGCAGAGGGCACGTCGATCGCCGGCCCGGCCGGGTCCGCCTCGACTGCGCCGACCGCACCCTCGACGGGGGTCGGCTCTGCCGCGGGCTCCGGCGCCTGGCGGGGGTTCACGACGCGCGCGGTCGGATCGGCGGCGGGGAAGGCTGCGGGGACGAAGGTGCGCGGTTCCTGCACGGAAGGAAGGTCCTCGGGGGCGGCCGTGCCGACCGCCTCGTCGAGCGCACGCTCGAACGCGCGCGCCGCCTCCGAAGGCTGCGAGGTCGCGGGCTGCGCGCCCTCGACCGGGAAAGCCTGATGCGCGCCCGCGGGCCTGGCGGTGCCGAGCATCTCCGCGCGCAGCGCCTCGGCATCGGCGATCTCCGCCGCGATCTGGGGTGACATCCGATCCGAGTCCTCGATCACGGGTCGCGTCGAGGAGGGACCGGCCTCGACCGCGAGCGCGGTGTCGGGCACCTCGAGCGTGAGCTCGTAGATCTCCTTCGCGAAGAAGCCCATGACGCCTCCGCTGCGCACGCGCTCGGCGCGCACGACGGTGACATGCGGGCCGTACTGCTCCCGCGCCTGCACGAGCAGCTCGTGCGGGTCGGCACCCTCAAGATGCAATCGCTGCGGCATCGCTCACGACTCCCACCGTCTCGACCTGCACCGAAGCGCCGGTCACCTCTGTATAGGAAAGAACAACCACGTGCGGGATGGCAAGGGCGAGCGTGCGGCGCAGCGCCGGGCGGAGGATCGGCGCGCACACGACGACGGCCTCGAGGCCCGCCTTCTCGACATCGTCCAGGCGCTTGCGGGCCGACTGGATGAGCCGCTCGAGGCGATCAGGATCGACCGCGAGCTGCGTGCCGTCGTCGCCCGGGCGCCGCGCCTCGACGAGCTGCTGCTCGAGCAGCGGCTCGAGCGTGAGCACGCGCAGCACGCCGTCCTGCGCGTGCGGCGCCGCGACGGCCGGACCGAGCGCGCCGCGCGCGGCCTCGATGAGCCCCTCCGGGTCGGTCGACACCTTCGCGCGCAGGCTCAGACCCTCGAAGAGGCGCGGCAGGTCGCGGATCGAGACCCGCTCCGCAAGAAGGCCCTGGAGAACCCGCTGCACCTCGCCGAGCGACAGCAGCGACGGCACGAGCTCGTCGACCACGGCCGGGTTGACCTGCTTGACGCCGTCCACGAGGACGCGCACGTCCTCGCGGGTCAGCAGGCGCGGCGCGTTGTCGGTGATGATCTGGCCGAGGTGGGTGACGAGGACCGAGACGCGGTCGACGACGGTCGCTCCCGCCAGCTCGGCCTGCGCTCGCGCCTGCATCGGCACCCACTTGCCCATGAGCCCGAACACCGGTTCACGGACGGACTCGCCTGCGAACTGCTCCAGGTGGTCGCCGAGCGCGAGGAGGCGGCCGACGGGCGCCTCGCCCCGCGCGACCTCGACGCCACCGATGCGGACCACATAGGTCGAGCGCGGCAGGTCCACCGAGTCGCGCGTGCGGACCGGCGGGATGACGATGCCGAGCTCCATCGCGATCTTGCGGCGCAGGCCCTTGACGCGCGCGAGCAGGTCCTGATCCGATCCGGTGCCGACCAGGTCGACGAGGTCGGGAGCGAGCTGGATCTCGAGCGCGTGGACGCGCATCTGCTCCATGATCGCCTCGGGCGAGTCGGGACCGGGTCCCTCGGGCGCCTGTGGGGCGGCGACCTCCTGCGAGGCCCCTGCCTTCTGCTTCGCGCCGACGCGCTGACCGATGATCAGCAGCCCGATGCCGAGCACGAGGAACGGCGGCTTCGGCATGCCGGGCACGAGGGCGAGCAGCACCGAGGCGCCGCCCGCGATCATGAGGGCGGTGCGCGACTGGGTGAGCTGGCGGCTGGCCGCGCTTCCCATGTCCTCGTTCGCGGTCGCGCGGGTGACGATGATGCCTGTCGAGACCGAGAGCAGCAGCGCCGGGATCTGCGAGACCAGGCCGTCGCCGATCGTGAGCATCGAGAACGTCTCGAGCGCGTCGCCCGGCTCCATGCCCATCTGGAGCATGCCGACGCCGAACCCGCCCAGCAGGTTGATGACGGTGATGATGATGCCGGCGATCGCGTCGCCCTTGACGAACTTCGAGCCACCGTCCATGGCGCCGTAGAAGTCAGCCTCCGCCGCGATATCCGCGCGACGCTGGCGCGCCGTGGCCTCGTCGATGAGACCCGCGTTGAGGTCCGCATCGATCGCCATCTGCTTGCCGGGCATGGCGTCGAGCGTGAAGCGCGCGCCGACCTCGGCCACGCGCCCCGCGCCGTTGGTGATGACCGCGAACTGGATGATCACGAGGATGAGGAAGATGACCAGGCCGATGATGATGGAGCCGCCCACGACGAAGTGGCCGAACGCCCCGATCACCTCGCCCGCGTAGCCGTCCCGCAGCACCAGGCGCGTCGAGGCGACGTTGAGACCGAGTCGGAACAGCGTCAGCACCAGGAGCAGCGACGGGAACACCGAGAAGTCGAGCGGGCGCTGCACGTACATCGACGTGAGCAGCACCACGAGCGAGAGCGCGATGTTGGTGACGATGAGGAAGTCGAGCAGCGCGGCCGGCAGGGGCACGACGAGCAGCAGGACGATGCCGACGACGCCGACCGGCACGGCGAACTGGGTCATCCGGTTCTTCATCATGGCTGGATCTCCTTGGTGGGGAGGAGGCGAGGCTCGTGCTTCGCCGAGACGATGCGGGCACCGAGGTCGGTGCCGACAGGGACGATGCGGCGGGACGCGGTCATGCGGCGACCTCCTCGGCGTGCGGGTTGCGGTGCATGCCGACGGCAGCACCGCGGCGGCGGAGCGCCATGACGAAGGCGAGGACCTTCGCGACGGCCGCGTACAGGTGCGGGGGGATCTCGTCGCCGATCTCGCACGCGGAGTGAAGCGCGCGGGCGAGCGGGATGTCCTGCACCATCGGGATCTTGTGGTCCTGGGCCTTCTCGCGGATCTTCGCCGCGATGTGGCCCGCACCCTTGGCGATGACGCGCGGTGCGCCCGTGCCCGGCTCGTACTTGAGCGCGACGGCCACGTGCGTGGGATTGACCATGACGACGTCCGCGTCGGCGATCGCCGCCATCATGCGGTTGCGGCTCATCGCCATCTGACGGGCCCGGCGCTGGCCCTTGATGTGCGGGTCGCCCTCAGCGGCCTTGTGCTCGTTCTTGATCTCCTGCTTGGACATGCGCGTCTGCTTGCGGTTCCGCTTCATGATCACGAACATGTCGAGCCCCGCGAGCACCAGGCCCGCGACCACGGCGGTGACCACGAGGTCCTTGACCCCGTCGGCCGCCATGCCGAGCATCGTGCTGTAGGAGTGCACCCCCGAGCCCAGCATGAGCGGCACCAGGCCCTGCACGACGATCCAGAGGACCGTGCCGATGGCCGCCGCCTTGAGCGCAGCCTTGATGCCGTTCCACCAGGCCTCCTTGCCGAAGATCTTCTTGAAGCCGTTCTTCGGGTTGAAGTGATCGAACTTCGGCTTGAGCTTCTTCGGCGCGAAGTGAAGTCCCCCCTGCGCGACGGTCGCGACCACGGCCGCGAGAGCGACGACGGCGAGCAGCGGAAGCATGGTGAGGATCACCGACGCGAGCCCGTCCTGGAAGGCCTCGAGCGCCACCAGCTCCTCGGGGGACGACGCGATCGACTGCAGAGCGACGAGCTGCTCGGTGGCGGCGTCCTGGGCATGGCTGATGACGAAGGGCATCATGAGCACCGCCGAGCCGACCACGACCCACGCGTTCATGTCCGAGGAGCGCTGGAGCGCGCCGTCGCGGCGCAGCTCCTTCATCCGCTTCGGTGTGGCCTTCTCGGTCTTCTCGCCCGACTGGTCCCCGCTCACGACGTGCCACCCAGGATCATGGACACCGCATCGTCCGTGAGAGAGCTGATGATCTGCGGGAGCGCGAGGAAGGCGATCGAGCCCAGCGTGAGCGTGAGCAGGATCTTGAGCGGGAAGCCGAGCGCGAAGGCGTTGAGCGCGGGGGCGACGCGGGTGAGGAGACCGAGGCCGACGTCAGCGAGGAACAGGACGACGACGAGCGGGCCCGCGATCTGCAGCGCCGCGACCATGAGCTGCGCGAGCCCGTCCGTCATGAGCTCCGCCATGACCGACAGCGAGGGCGCGACGCCGATGGGGAGCACGTCGAAGGTGCGCACCATCCCGGCGATCATCAGCTGGTGTGCGTCGGAGGCGAACAGCAGCGCGAGCGCCGTCATCGAGTAGAACTTCCCGAACACCGAGGACTGAGAGCCGGACACCGGGTCGTATGCGGATGCCATCTGGAAGCCGCCCATGACGTCGATCAGGGAGCCGGCGGTCTCGACAGCGGCGAACACGAGCTTGACCATGAAGCCGAGCGCGAGGCCGATGAAGGCCTGGAGGACGAGCGCGCCGACGAGCGCGCCGGGTGTCTCCTGCACCAGCAGCGCGCCGGGCACCGTGTCGGCCGCCGCGGTGACGCGGGGCATCGCGGCGAGCGCGATGCCGATGCCGATCGCCGCCTTGACCGAGCCGGGGAACTGCTTGACGTTGAACGGGGGCGCGATCATCAGGAACGCGACGAGCCTCACGCCCGCGAGCATGAGCGTCTCCACGAACGCGAGATCGAAGGTCAGGTTCATGTCAGCTGGCCAGGAGCGTGGGGATCTGGTCGAACAGCTCGTTCGTGAAGGCGACGGACTCCGCGATCATCCAGTGGCCCGCGACGAACAGCGCGATGGCGACCGCGATGGCCTTGGGCACGAACGACAGCGTCACCTCCTGGATCTGGGTGACCGACTGGAACAGCGAGACGGCGAAGCCGACGGTGAGCGCGGTGATGAGCATCGGCGCGGAGAGCTTGGCGGCGAGGATCAACGCGTCGAGGCCGATGTCGAGAACCGTGTTGGTATCCATCAGCCGTAGCTCCCGATCAGCGAGGTGATGATGAGCGTCCAGCCGTCGACGAGCACGAACAGCAGCAGCTTGAACGGCAGCGACACCATGACGGGCGGCAGCATCATCATTCCCATGGACATCAGCGCGCCCGAGACGACCAGGTCGATCACCAGGAAGGGGATGAAGATGACGAAGGCGATGATGAAGGCGGCCCGCAGCTCGGAGAGCATGAAAGCCGGCATGAGCGTCGTCATCGAGACCTCGTCGCGCGACGCGGGGTTCTCCGCGTCGGCGGCGCGGGTCATGAGCGCGATGTCGGACTCACGGGTGTTGTCGAGCATGAAGTCGCGCAGCGGGACGACGCCCGCGTCCAGCGCGTCCGTGAACGTGAGCTCGCCCGCGAGGTACGGCTGCACACCGAGCTCGTTGATCTCCCCCAGGATGGGGCTCATCACGAAGAGCGACAGGAACAGGGCGAGGCCCGCGAGCACCTGGGTGGGCGGCGTTCCCTGAAGGCCGAGGGCGTTGCGGGTCATCGCGAGCACCACGAAGATCTTCGTGAAGCTCGTGGTCATGAGCAGCAGCGATGGCGCGACCGAGAGCAGCGTGATGGCGAGGAGGACGACGATCGAGCTCGAGGGGGTGCCGTCGACGCCGTAGACGTCGACGGAGACTCCGGTGCCGCCCACCGCGGGGACGGCGGGGTCGGAGGGGGCCACAGGGTCCGCGGGCTCAGTGGCGGCGTGCGCGGATCCTCCGAAGCCGACGACGAGGAAGGCGGTGAGGAGCAGCGCAGCGGCCACCGAGATCCGGCGTGCGAGAGACGACCGGGCCCCGGAAGGTGCGGGGATCATGGACGGCGAACGGTCCGTTCTTGCACCGTCGCCACCGCCTGGCGCCAGGTGTCCGGCGCGAGGATCGATCCTTCGAGGGGCGAACGCTGCCGTCGCGCGTCGGCCGTCCGGGCCGACGTCGAACGGTCAGGGACAGGGGACGCCTCGGGCACGGGCGACGCGCCGACGACGCGCAGCTCGGCCAGGGGGACGTCCCGATCGGCGAATTCAGCGATGTCGAGACCGACACGCTCCTCGCCTGAGGTGCTGGCGGGATCCGCGAGCTGGATCTCGCCTGCGTCGTGAAGCAGGGTGATGCCCTGGTCGGTGTATCCGACCACGAGGCGCCGGCCGGAGGCCTCGACCATGGCGATGCCCGAGCGGCGCCCGAGCTGCTGGCGACCGACGATCGCCAGGCCCTCGCGACGGCGCGTGCTCGCGGTGGCCCGCATGCGGCGGCTCATCCACCACAGCAGACCCAGCACGGCGGCCAGCGAGAGGCCGACGCGCAGCACGAGCAGGAGCGTGTCCATGGTCAGTTGGTCTCCTCGTCCGTGACGATCTCGGTGACGCGGATGCCGTACTCCTCGTCGACGACGACGACCTCGCCGCGCGCGACGAGGCGACCGTTGACCATGACGTCGGCGGGGGCGCCCGCGCCGCGGTCGAGCTCGAGGACGGTGCCGGGAACCAGGTCGAGGACCTGGCGCATCGGAAGTCGGGTGCGGCCGATCTCGGCGGTGAGCACGAGCTCGACATCGCGGAGCATCTTCATGCGCGCGTGCTGGTCGACCGGCGCGGCGGGCGCGGCGGCCGGGCTCGGCGCAGGCGCCTGGGTGCGGTTGACGCGGACGCGGATGCCGAACCAGGCCTGCGGCGCGCCGTCGGCGTCCACGAGGACGAACGAGTCGGTGTCGGGGTCGACGAGCGCGTCGCCGAGCGTCTCCTCGATCGCGGTGTCGAGGACGCCGGCCCCGAGAGTCGAGGCGGCCGCGTCGAGCGCGGGACGCAGGATGTCGGCGGCGACGACGCCGGCTCCCGCGCCCGCGAGCGCCTCGGCCACGGCCTCCTGCGCGACGAGCACGAGGTCCGCGCTCGTCGAGCCGACGAAGTGCGCGCGGATCGACGGGGTGTCGGCGGCCGGCGCCTGGCCGGGGCCGAGCGGCACCGCGGTCAGCGGGGTCTCGGTGGGGAGCTGCTGGACGAGCAGCTCTGCCGCCTGCTGGGCGAGCGCGGCGGCGGGGGCGGTGGCGGTCATGCTTCCTCCTGGTTGGACACGACGAGACACGCGACGCGGGTGCCGTTGGCCCCGATCGCTGCCTTGGCGAGAACTGCGTCATCGACGGTGACGTCGAGCGGGGTGCTCACGCCGTGGCGGAGCGGGATCACGGTGCCGATCTCGAGCGCGGCGACCTCACCGGCGCTGAAGTCCCGGGCGGCGAACCGCACCGAGACGGGAAGCGGCACCTCCTCCATGCGGGCGGTGAGCTGGCTGACGGCAAGGTCGTGGGCGCGCTGCTCCTCGAGCGTGCGGCCGCTCTTCTCGTCCGCGGACCGGAGCGCGGCGACGACGGGCTCCGCCATGAGCATGAGCGTGAGGGGCGCCTCGATGTCCCCGAGGGCCATGCGGTAGTGCGCGATGAGCACGGGGTCCTTGGCGCCGGCGAGCTGCATGAAGCTGGGGCTGTAGCGCACGCCCTTGAGGGAGAAGCTGAGGGGCGCGATCGAGCGCGCGGCGTTGCTGAGCTCGTTGCACGCGTAGGTGATCATGTCGCTCAGGAGCGTCCATTCGATCTCGGTGAGCTCGCGGAACGGCATGCCGAGGTCGGCGGGGGGACCGCCCAGGAGGCAGTCGACGAGCGTCATCGTGAGGCCCGTGGGGATCTCGAGCAGCGCGGGGGTGCGGCTGGGCTCGAACTGGAGGATGTTGCCCGTGGTCGACGATGGCAGCGTCTCGATGTACGCGTCGTAGCCCGTGAGCTCAAGCCGGTCGAGGTCGACGGTGGTGAGCACGCCGACGCGCGAGCTCAGCACGGTGCCCCACTGGCGCGCGAAGTTCTGCAGCGAGACCTCGAGGGCCCTGGTGTGCTCACGCGTGAGCGTCATCGGCTGCGAGAAGTCGTACAGCTCGGGCGTGCCCGAGCCGCGTTCCCGCCGCGATCGTTCCGTTCCAGTCACGCCGCCCACATCGTCCCCGGGCCCCTCGGCGTGAGGGTTCCGGGCACTCGAAGACGACTTCTGTGCCTGGAATGTGACGAACTCCGCGCGAGCGACGGGTCTCGGGCGCGCTCCGAGCGGCGCGGTCGCATCGTCCCTGGACGACGGTCCCGCGCTTCGCTTGCCCGCGAGCCCGCGCGGCTACTGGGTGACGAAGTCCGTGTAGTAGACCCCGATCACCTCGCCCTCGTAGATCTCCTCGAGCGTCTCGGCGAGGTGCTCCTTGAGGCTCTCGCGGTACTCCTCGTCCGCGAGGTCGTCGATCGTCTGGCCCGAGAAGAGCGCGATCGCGGCGTCGAGCGCCTTGGCCTCGCCGATGTCGCCGTGCGCCGCGGCCTCCTCGCTCAGATCGAGCCCGAGCCCGAGCCGCAGGTAGTGGCCGTTGTCCAGGTTGATCGAGATCGACTCGACCACCTGCACGCCGCCGGACGCGACCTCTTCCTCCTCCGCGACGACCTCCTCGGTCGCTGCCTCGTCCGTGGACGCGTCGGCCGACGCGGCGCCGGGCCCCATGAGGAACCAGTACGCGCCCGCGAGGATCACGACGATCAACAGGCCGATGATGATGGCGAGCAGGCGGCTCTTGCCGCCGCCGCCCTTGCCGCCGCCCTTGCCGTTGGTCTCCTCGGGCTCGGGCGCGCTCGGCTGCGGACGGGAGCCGATCTTGGGCTTGCCCGGCGCCATGATGCGCGGTTCCTGCTGGGTGGTCATAGCTCCCCCATCTCCTTGATGCGGAGCTCAGCCAGCGCGGACTGCAGCTCCTCGTGCGTGGTGGTCCCGTCGGCGATCGCGTCGGCGATCTCCGGGATCATGGCGCGGATCTCCTCCGACGACGGCGACTCGACGACGATCTCGACGCGACGGTTCGCCTCGAGGGCCTCGTCCGAGTCCCCCTTGATCAGCGGGCGCGCATCGCCGTAACCGGTGGCCGAGATCTGCGCGGGGTCGACGTCGCCCTTCTCGACGAACCGGCGCAGCACCTCGACCGCACGGGCCGCCGACAGCTCCCAGTTCGTCGCGTACCGGGACGAGGGGATGACGTTCGCATGGCCCTCGATCGAGATCTGTCGTGACTGCTTCCTGAGCGGAGCGGACAGGGCGCTCACGACCTTGCGGGCGCGCTCCGTCATCGTCGCGTCGTCCGGGGCGAAGAACACCTTCGAGCCGACGAGGCCGATCACGAGGCCGCGCTCGTCGATGAGGAAGGACACGTTCGCATCCAGACCCTTCGCGTCGAGCGTCGACTGGAGCCGCTCCTCGATCGCGTGGAGGTCCTCGTACTCGGCGGCGGCCTCGAGGTAGGAGGGGTCGAGCGTCTCACCCTCCTCCTCGTCGTCGACGCTCTGCTCGCTCTCGTTGGCGACGGAGGAGAAGTCGGGGGCGACCTGGTAGGACTCGAGCCCCTCGAGCGCGCCGGTCGAGCCCACGAGGACGACGGAGCCGTCCTTCCCGAAGCCGGCGGCGAGCGACTCGCGCAGCGCCTCGAACTTGGCCTCGTCGACCTGGGAGATCGCGTAGAGCACGATGAACAGGGCGACGAGCACGGTCATCATGTCGGCGTAGGACACGGCCCAGCGCTCGTGGTTCTCGTGCTCCTCCTCCTCATGCTTGCGACTCATGCCGCCTCCTTCGCGGCCTTCTTGGCCGCGGGCACGAGGGCGCGCAGGCGCTGGCCGACGGAGCGCGGGTTCGCGCCGGCCTGGATGGCGAGGAGGCCCTCCATCGCCATCTCCTTCTGCTGCGCCTCGAGCTCGGAGATCCGCTTGACGCGGGACGAGATCGGGAGCCAGATGAGGTTGGCGGAGAGCAGGCCCCACAGGGTCGCGACGAAGGCCGCGGCGATCATGTGGCCGAGCGTCTCGGGCTGGTCCAGGTTCTCGAGGACGTGGACCAGGGAGACGACGGTGCCGATGATGCCGATCGTAGGCGCGAAGCCGCCCATGTCGGCGAAGACCTTGGCGACGGCCTTGTCCTGCGCCTTCTTGCCGTCGATCTGCGCCTCCATCACGGCGCGCAGGTCCTCGGGGTCGGTGCCGTCGATCGCGGACTGAAGCCCGTCCTTGATGAAGTCGTCGTCGATCTCGCGGGTCGCGTCCTCGAGCGCGAGAAGGCCCTCGCGACGCGCGCGGTCGGCGAGCGACACGACCAGGTCGACAGTCTCGTGCGGGTCCTTCTCCTTGTACAGGAGGTAGCTGCCGAGGCTCGTGAACGCCCCGATGAATCCCTTGAGGGTCGTGGTCGCGAGACCGGCGCCGATCGTGCCGCCGATGACGAGCATCATCGGGGCGGGCAGCACCACGGACATCGGCGACGAGCCCTCGAGGAAGATCGAGGTGATGACGGCCGCGAAGGCGAGGCCGATGCCGATGAGGGTTGCGACGTCCATCAGTCGACCTCGGGCGTGACGTGCAGGCGGGGCCGGGAGTCGATCCCGGTGACGCTCGCGACCGCGGCGTTCGGCTCGCTGTCCGCCATCTCGATCGCGAGGGCGACGACTCCGGCACGGTGCTCCTGCACGATCCGGGTGAGGGACGCGAGGTCCTCGGCGACCAGCAGCTTGGTGCCATCGACAAGGGTGACGACCGTGTCCGGCGTCGACTCGGCACGCTCGATGAGGTCCGGGTTGACGGCAAACGGGTGTCCGTTGAGGCGCGTCAAGGTAATCACGATTCACCATCCCTGGCAGTTCAGCGGGCCCATCCGTGAGCCCGGTTACATGTCTCTCATCGGTCGGGGAACCTTTGATGTGAGCGAAGCACCTGGCGCGAGCGCGACGGAACCGTCACACCTCGAGTGGGAGGCCGCGCGTGCGAAGGCGCAGGTAAGGCGCCGTGCCCCGCGCGACGGGACCGGCGCATCGTCCCGGCGGCCGCATCGTCCCGGCCCGAGCCCCGACGCACTGCGGCCCGCCCTGCGGGACCGGGACGGGGTCCTGCGGGGCGGGCCGCGACGCGTGAGGGTGCAGCGCCGAAGAGCGACTACCTCTTGAGGTTGACGAGCTCCTCGAGCACCGAGTCGGAGGTCGTGATGATGCGCGAGTTCGCCTGGAAGCCGCGCTGCGCGACGATCAGGTTCGTGAACTCGGCCGAGAGGTCGACGTTGGACATCTCGAGGGAGCCGCTCGTGAGAGAGCCGCGTGCGCCCGTGCCCGCGACGCCGACCTGCGCGTCGCCCGAGTTCACGGTCGCGGCGTAGGTCGAGCTTCCCGTGGTCTCGAGGCCGTCCGGGTTGGTGAAGCTCGCGAGCGCGATCTGGCCGATCGCCTGCTTGAGGCCGTTCGAGAAGGTGCCCATGATCGTGCCGTCCGCGTTGACCGCGAACGACTGCAGGTTGCCGGCCGCCTGGCCGTCCTGGTCCGACGCCGCGATCGTCTCGAGCTCGGCGTAGCCCGTGAGGTCGTCGAGGTTGAGCGTGATCGCCTCCGTGCCGACCGCGGCATCCGCCGCGAGGGTCGGCAGCGTCACGGTGTCGATCGAGCCGTCGGTGTTGAAGCTGATGGAACCGGTGCCGCTCGCGGTGGTGCCGTCCACATCGGCCGTGATGTCCCAGTCGCCGGTCGCCGTGTTGACGAACTGCAGCGTGAGGGTGTGCGTGCCGCCCGACGCGTCGTACACGTCGATCTGGCGGGTGTAGGTGTCCCCCACCTCGGCATCGCTCGGGAGGTTGCCGCTGAAGACCGCCTCGGTCGTCGCCGTCGCTCCCATGAGCGTGTTGACCGGCAGCGTGAGGTCGGACAGCGCGTCGTTGGTGTCGACGGTGCCCGTGGCATCGGCGGCCCAGCCCTGGACGAACGAGCCGTCGGCGGTCACGAGGCGCCCGAGCGAGTCGAACGAGAACGCGCCCGAGCGGGTGTAGAGCTGCTCGCCGCCGTTGGACACCACGAAGAACCCGTCACCGGAGATCATCATGTCCGTCGACACGTTGGTGAGCTGCGAGGCGCCCTGCTGGAAGTTGGTGGAGATGCCGGCGACCTTGACTCCCAGGCCGATCTGGGCCGGGTTAGTGCCACCCGCCGTCTCGGTGGCGGCGCCCGCGTTGGTGAGCACCTGGGACAGGGTGTCCTGGAACTGCACGGACGAGGACTTGAAGCCCGTGGTGTTGACGTTCGCGATGTTGTTGCCGGTGACGTCGAGCATGGTCTGGTGCGCGCGCAGTCCGGAGATGCCGGCGAAGAGTGAGCGGAGCATGGTCTTCCTTCTTTCTTGTGATCCGCGCGACTACGCGTCGGTGGTGTCGGTGGACGAGTCGGTCGACTCGGTGTCGGTGGAGTCTGCGGTGGACGCTGCGGCGTCGACGGAGAGGATCTCGTCCAGCGTCACCTCGACGCCGTCCACGCTGATGACGGGGACCGAGTCCGCGTAGGACGCGCCGGTGGCCTCGCCTGTGACGATGTCGCCCTCAGAGTCGTAGTAGCTGACCTCCTTGCCGACCAGGTCGGCTGCGGCCATGCGCATCGTGAGGGCGAACTGCTCCTGGATGGTCTCCGTCTGCGTGACGACCGCCTCCATCTGCGCCATCGCGATCTGCTGCGCCACCATCTCGCCGGTGTCCATCGGGTTCGACGGGTCCTGATTCGTGAGCTGGGTGACCAGCAGGGTCAGGAAGTCGTCGGAGTCGAGACTCGTCTCATCGGTCGCGACGGTGGTGCCCGTCGTCAGAGCGGAGGTGGTGGTGAGGCTCGTGGTCGTCACGTTCTCCACGGTCATGGCTGCTCCTGTCAGATCATCAGATCCACGCCGCCGGCATGCGTGCCGGACGTCATGGCGGTGGCGGGGGTGAGGGGCTGCGGTCCGTCGATGCGGATCGTGCTGGTGGGCTGCTGCGAGCCTCGGCGGCTGCCGAGTCCCGTGCCCTGATCGGCGAGCTCGCCCTGCGGGCCCTGCTCCGTGCCGAGGTCGAGGTCTGCCGTGAGGCCGGTTGCGGCGAGGTCGCGACGCAGGTCGCCGAGCGCCTGGCGCAGAGCCTCGCGCGACGCGTCGGACGCGCCGAACAGCTGGACGCTGACGCCGTCCTGCGTGATGTGGGCGACGACCTTGACCTGGCCGAACGTCTCGGGCGTGATCGACAGCGTCAGCACGTGCTCGCCCTGCGGCAGCTGCTTGAGCTGGGCGAGCTGCCCGGTCAGCTGGGTCGCGAGGGGCGGGGCGGCCTGGGCGGTCGAGGACGATGCCGAGGCGGACGATGCGGCCGCGGTCGCCGGGGTCACGGTCGCGGCGGGCGCGGCCACCTGGGTGCTCGAGGCGTCGGCCGAGGTCGTGGACGTGGTGGCCTGGGCCGCGGGGCGCACCTCGGCGTCCGGCTCGATGCTGCGGGCGATCGCCGCGTCGTCGGCCGCCTCGGTCGCGGTGGACATGGCCGAGGCGGGGGTCAGCGACGCGGGGCGCTGAGGCGCCTGCTCGCCCTGCGCGTCGGCGCTCTGCTCCCCCGTCGAGGAGAGGGACGTGGGGGCGCCCCCCTCCTCGACCGGCTGGGCGGAGTGGCTCGGGGAAGAGGCCTTCGGCGCGGCCTCGGCGCGGTCGCCCGCGCCAGCACGCGCGGCGGCGGGCTCGGCGCCGGTGCGCGAGGCCTCCGGGTCTGCCGAGGTCACCTCGGTCTGCGAGGCGGAGCCGTCCTCCGGCTGCGCCTCGGCGACGATGGCGCCGGTCTCGCCGTCGGCAGCCTCAGCAGCCGCGTCAGGCATGACGGCACCCGCGTCGGTCGACGCGGTCGCGGGCACCACGGGGCGCATGGCTGTCTGCTCGACGTTCACGGGCTTGTCGGCGGTGTCGGTGTCGTCGGCGTCGAGGGACTCGTCCACGCGCTCGTCCACTGGCTCGTCGACGGCGTCCGTCTCGAGGTCGTCCCGCGCGTCGGCCCGATCGGCATCGTCTGCACCCGAGGAGTCCTCGGCGCGATCCGCGGCGTCCGCGCGGCGCGCCTCGTCCTTGCGAGCAGCCTCGTTGCGGCGGGCGGCATCGGCCCTGCGGTCGGCGGCGTCCTCGCGGCGCGCGGCATCCTGACGCTGCGCGTCGTCGCGGCGCGCTGACGCCCGATCGGCGTCCCGCGCCTGCTGCGACCGGTCCGTCGTCGATGCCTGCTGCTGCGCGCTCTCGAGCTCGCGGGCGAAGTCAACCCCGTCCGAGGAGGCGCGGCCGGTCTGGCTCGTGCCGGATGCGGGCGTCGACGTAGTGGCGGCGATGAGATTCGTCATCGGTACTCGTCCTCCTTGATGGCGCCTCGCAGGGCGGCCTCGTCCAGGGCAAGCTGCTCCTCGGCGAGCTCCTCCGCGAGGACCTTCGCCTCGTGGCGCTCGCCGAGCTTCTCGATCATGGCGACGCGCATCCGCGCGTCGCCCCAGGTCTTGGTGGCCTCGTCGGCCGACGTCGTCGCCGCTTCGAGAGCGACCTCGAGGTCGGCGATGTGGGTCGCCGCGGCGGCACGCGTCGCGACGGCGGCGTGCCAGGCGCGGGTCGCACCAGCGGCCTGGCGCGAGCGCGACAGCCCGACCTCGTCGAACGTCACGGACGCGAGGCGGTCGGTCGCGTCGGCGACCGCCGTCGCGGCCGCGCGCCGGTGGCCGTTCGCGACCTCGAGCCGCGCTGCGGCGGACTCCTCCGCCAGACGGCGGGCCCTGAGCAGTCCCTCGAGGGGGAACCGGCGAGCCATCACGCCACCCCCAGCCTCGCGACGAGCGCCTTGAGCGCCGTCCACGACTCGTCGGAACGGATGATCTGATCGACGCTCTGACGCAGGAAGCCGTCGATCGCGTCGGCGTTGGCCACCGCCGCGTCGACCAGGCGGTTCGAGCCGGGCGAATACGCGCCGACGTCGAGCAGGTCCTGCGCGCGCTGACGCGCCGCGAGCACCTGCCGCAGCTGGAGCGCAAGCGTCTTCTGCTCGGCGCTCGTGACGCGTCCGGCGACGCGGGAGACCGATCCGAGGACGTCGATCGCCGGGTAATGGCCCGCGACGGCGAGGTCGCGGGACAGGACCACGTGACCGTCGAGGATCGATCGCGCGGCGTCGGCGATCGGCTCGTTGTGGTCGTCGCCGTCCACAAGAACCGTGTAGATGCCGGTCACGGAGCCGGTGGCGTCGGTGCCCGCGCGCTCGAGGAGCTGCGCGAGCATCGAGAAGGTCGAAGGCGGGTAGCCGCGCGTCGCGGGGGGCTCGCCCACCGACAGGCCGATCTCGCGCTGCGCCATCGCGACGCGCGTGAGGGAGTCCATCATGAGCACGGCATGCTGACCGCGCGAGCGCAGGTCCTCCGCGATGCGGGTCGCGACGAACGCGGCGCGCAGGCGGACCATCGCGGGCTGATCCGAGGTCGCCACGACGACGACGGAGCGCGCGAGGCCCTCGGGCCCAAGGTCGTCCTCGAGGAACTCGCGGACCTCGCGGCCCCGCTCGCCGATGAGCGCGATGACGCTCACCTCGGCGTCGGTGCCACGGGCGACCATGGACAGGAGCGACGACTTGCCGACGCCGGATCCCGCGAACAGACCGATGCGCTGGCCGCGTCCGACGGTCACGAGGGTGTCGAGCGCGGAGACCCCGAGACCGACGGGGGTGTCGACCCGCGCGCGCTGGAGGGCGTCGGGCGCGTCCGCAGACACGGGGACGCGCGTGAGGCCCTCGCCCACGAGCGGACCCTTGCCGTCCATCGGGCGGCCGAGTCCGTCGAGCACGCGGCCGAGGAGCTGGGGACCGGCGGGCACGGTGAGCGGGCTGCCGGTCGCGCGGGCGGCCATCCCGACGCGGAGGCCGTGCACGCCGCCGAGGGGCATGCAGCGCAGAGACTGCGGGGTGACGGCGACCACCTCGGCGACGGTGCCGCCGGCCTCGCCGGACTCGATCGACACGAGGTCGCCGACGGCGCCGGGAAGGCCGCACACCTCGATGGACAGGCCGACGATCGACGATACGGAGCCGATCATCTGCGGCGCCGCGGCGTCGAGGCCGCGCGCGAGGCGGGTCGCGTCGAAGGTCGGCGTCGCGCGGAGCTCGGTCAGGGCGGTCATGAGCGCGCCTCCTCGTCGAGCAGTGCATGCCGCGCACGGTCGAGCGCGGCGGACAGGCGGGCGTCGAGGACTCCGCCGTCGTAGTCGGTCATCGCGTCGCCTGGGCTCAGGCGCGCATCGGCCTTGAGCGCGACGCCCGCCGGGAGCGCGACGGCGCCGGAGTCGAGGATGCGCTGCGCGTGCTCGAGGTCGGCCGGGCTGAGACGGACCCGCGTGGGGTTCACGCCGTCCGGGAGCGACAGGGCACGGGTCAGAGCGCTGCGCGCCGACCCGGGTCCAGGCTGGAGCTCGTGACCGATCATCGCCTCGGTGAGCGCGAGAGCGGCCGAGTGGAGCGATCGCTCGGCGTCGTCGAGCACGGGAGCCGTACGGCGCTCCCACTGCGCGACCACGTCCGCGAGCGCTCCGATCGCACGGCGCATCGCCTCGTCCCTGTCCGCCTCGCGGCGCTCGTGGTCGGCGACGAGGCGCGCGCGCTCGGTGGCGCCGGCGGACGCCGCGGCGCGGGTGCCCGCGGCGTAGCCGGCGGCGTATCCCGCGGCGTGGCCCGCGGACTGCGCGGGGGCCGGGGAGTCGGACCGAGTCGAGATGGCGCTCGGCACGAAGGTGGAGACGCGAGTGTCAAGCGACATACTCGTCCTCCCCGTCGCGGCTGATCATGATCTCGCCGGACTCCTCGAGGCCGCGGATGACCTGGACGACGCTCGAGCGGGCCTCCTCGACCATCGACATGCGGACGGGGCCGAGCATGTCGATCTCGTCCACGAGGTTGTCGCGGGCGCGCTCCGACATGTTGCGAAGGATCTTGTCGCGCACCGCGTCCTCGGCTCCCTTGAGGGCCGTGGCGAGCGTCATGGTCTCGACGCCGCGCATCACCAGCTGGATGGCACGGTCCTCAAGCAGAGTGATGTCCGAGAAGACGAACATCAGCTGACGGATCTGGTCGGCGAGGTCCGAGTCCTTCTCGCTCAGGCCCTCAAGGATGAGCTTCTCCGTCGCAGCGTCGGCCTTGTTGATGATCTCGACGAGCGGCTGGACGCCCCCGACAGCAGTCATCTCACGCGCGGTCAGGAGGTTGGTCGCCTTACGCTTGAGCTGATCGGCCACCAGGTTGACCACGTCCGGAGACGCTCCGTCCATGAGGGCGATGCGGTGAGCGACGATCGCGCGGATGTCAGGCGCGAGGCCCGCCATGATCGCCGAGGCGTGCTCGGGACGCAGGTGCGCGAGCACCAGCGCGATGGTCTGCGGGTGCTCGCCGTTGAGGAGCGAGACGACCTGGCGCGCATCAGCATCCTTGAGGAACTCGAAGGGCTGCACCTGGATGCGGCTCTGCAGTCGCGCGAGAACCTCCGCCGCCCCCTCCGGCCCGAGCATCTCCTCGAGCAGCTTCTTGGCATAGGCCATGCCGCCCTCGGGGACGAATCCACCGCCAGCGTTGCGTCGGAACTCGTTGAGCACCTCCTTGAGGGTCTCGTCGTCGACGGACCGCATGCGGGTGATCTCCGTGGTGATCTGGTCGATCTCCTGCTCGTCCATCTGAGCCATCACGCCGGCGGCGGGGCCCTTGCCCATCTGGATGAGCACGAGCGCGGCCTTCTGGGTCCCTGTCAGCATCGCGGGCATCAGCGGCGCTCCGAACTGATCCAGCCGCGGAGGACGTCGGCCACCTCGGCCGGCTGCTCCTGGGCGAAAGCGGTGATCTCCTCGCGGATCGCCAGCGCGACCGAGTCGATGTCGGGCACGGGGGCCGCCTCAAGGGCGGCGAGACCCTCGTTGGCGGCCTCAGCGGACGCGGCGTCGATGAGGGCCTGCGACCGCGCGTCGAGCGCAGCCTGGGCCCGCGACTCGAGCTCCTCCACGGCCTCGAGGCTGAGCTGGACCCGCTCGTCCTTCTTCTTCTTGCGCGACCGGACCATGACGACGATCACGAAGATCAGGACGCCGAGGGCGATCAGCGAGTACTTGATGATCGTCTCGATCATCGACTGGGTCGCGGCGGCCTGAGAGGCTGCCGTGGCCTCCTCGATCGCGGCCGCGGCCTCCTCGGCCTGGGTCGTGTCGAACGCCATCGAGGACACCGACAGCACGTCACCGCGAGTCTCGTCGATGCCTGCGGCTGCCGCGACCATCGACTGCAGCGTCGCGTCGTCCACCGCGACCGCGGCGTCGGCGTTGGTGACGACGGAGACAGACTGACGACTCACGGTGCCGGGGGACGTCTCCGTGATCTCGGTGACCTTGTTGACCGCGTTGTTCTTGACCCAGGTCTCGTTCGTGTAGTCGCCGGCGCTCGCGGAGGCCGCGGGCACGGCGATGTTGTCGGGGCCGAGGACCCCGGTCTCGGAGTCGGAGCCGCTGCCGGAGTACTGCTCGATCGTGCCGGACTCGCTGAGCGGCTGGGCGCTCGGGTCCGAGCTGAACGTCTCGCTCGTGGTCTGCCGCTCGTCGTAGTCGAGCTCCGCGGTCACGGACACGACCGCGTTGCCCTCGCCGAGGACCTGGTCCAGCATCTGCTGCACATTGGAGGCGATCCGCTGCTCGTAGTCCGCGGTCGCGCTCGCCTGGAGGAGCGTCGAGTCCTCGGCTCCGACCGTCGACAGCACGTTGCCGTCGGCGTCGATCACTGCGACGTCCTCGGAGGCCATGCCCTCGATCGAGGCGGACACGAGGTTCGCGATCGCCTGCACGTTCTGGGTGCCGAGCGAGGCGCCTGCCGCGGTCTCGATGAAGACCGACGCGGTCGGTGCGGCCTCCTCGTCGGAGAACACCGTCTCCTCCGGAAGAGCAAGCTTGACCGAGGCGGTCTCGACGCCGTTCATGGCCTCGATGGTCGACGCGAGCTCACCCTCAAGGGCGCGCTGGTACGTGACCTGCTGCTGGAACTCCGAGCTCGTCATCGACATGTCGTCGAGCAGCGCGTAGCCGACGGCGGAGGTGGTCGTGAGACCGGCGGACGCGACGGCGAGGCGCGTGTCGTAAAGCTGCTCCTCGGGAACGAGGATGGTGCCGCCACCCGAGGTGAGCTCGTAGGTGACCCCGCTCGCCTCGAGCTGGGTGACGATCGCGGCCGCGTCGGTCGACGACAGGTTCGTGAACAGCGGGGCCATCGTCTGCTTGGTCGACTGGTTGAAGACCGCGACGCCCGCGATCGCGACGACGACCGCGAGCATCACGATGATGACCTTCTGGCCGAGCGACATGCCCTCGGCGGTCTGCTTGATCCGGTCCATGTAGCCGGTGATCTGCTTCGGCATGTCAGGCCTGCATGTTCATGATGGTCGTGAACGCCTCGACGGCCTTGTTCCTCACAGCGGAGACCAGCTCGAGCGTCACGGAGGCCTCCGTCGCGGCGATCGTGTACTGGTGCACATCCTCGAGGTCGCCCGTGACGGCCTGGACAGCGAGCGCATCCGCGTTCGACTGGAGACCCTGCACGTTCTCGACCGCCGATGCGAGCGAGCTCGCGAAGGCGCTGTCGGACTCGGCCGAACCGCTCACAGCGGAGGCCACGGCGCTCGTCAGGCCGCTCACATAGCCGGTGCCGCTGACACCGCTGGTGAGCGCGGAGACTGCCTCGATCGACATCAGTTCTTCCCAATCGTCAGAGCGGTCGTGTACATGTCCTTGGCCCGATCGACCACTGCCGCGTTCGCCTGGAAGCCGCGCTGGGCCATGATCAGCTGCGACATCTGGCTCGCCATGTCGATGTCGGGGTAGCGCACGTAGCCCTCCTCGTCGGCGAGGGGGTTGGTGGGCTCGTAGACAAGGCGGCCCTCGGCGTCGCCGAAGACGGCGCCCGAGACGTACGCGCCGCCGCTGTCGCCGCCCTCGTTGTCGATGGCGGTGACCTCGACGTAGCGAGCCTGGAAGGCAGCCTCATCCGTCGAGGTGACGGTGTTGACGTTGGAGATGTTGTCCGAGATCGCGTCGAGCCACTTGCGGTAGACGTTCATGCCGGAGCCAGCGATGCCGATCGCCGAGAAGGTCGTCATCAGGCGTTCCCGATCGCGCTGCGGATCGAGGAGAACTCCGCGGACATGGCCTGCGAGGCGAGCTGATACTTCAGCGTGGTGTCGGTGTTGGAGATCGTCTCGGTGTCGAGGTTGACGTTGTTGCCGTCCTCGCGCGTCGGCTCGAGCGAGAGCCCGACCGTCGCCTGGACCTGGCCGGAGCCGCCTTCGACGGCCTGTGCGAGCGCCTCCTCGAACTGCACCTTCCGCGCCTGGAAGTTCGGCGTCTGCACGTTGGCGATGTTGTCCGCGGTCGTGCGCTGACGCAACGAGAGCGCGTCGAGCGCTGAGGACATCGCGGTGAAGCTGACGGAGCCGAACATAGGCACGGATCCCCTCTCAAATCCGGGTGAGGAGGCCGATCCGTGGCCATGTCGTCGAGCGATCCGTGCTCGAGTGCCCCATCGTCAGTGCCGCCCCGCCGTGAAGGCTTTTGTTGAGCGATTTCGGCTCGGAGTGACAAACCTCACGCGCACCGCTGGCGCGACAGAGGCCGGGAGCGGTGCGCTCCCGGCCTCCGAGCCTTGACCCGCGAGGGTCCTGGACGATGCGTCAGGCGTCGACGTCGATCAGCAGGCCCTCCTCGGTGGCGGAGGCGGACGACGCGGCCTGGGCGGCGGCGAGCAGGTCGGCGAGGCTCGCTCCCGACTTCAGCTGGGAGACAAGGGTGTCGGCATCCATGTCGAGCGCCGAGGCGATCTCGGAGAGCGCGTCCTCCTGAGCGGAGGTCAGCGACTCGCCGAGCGCCCCGGTGGAACCGGGCGGGGGCATCGACCCGCCGGGGCCGCCGAGCCCGGTCTGGTTCACGAGGTTCTCGATCATCTCGTCGAAGTTGTCGGCGGACTGCATGTCCTCCGGCGCGCCGGCCGCGAGCGCCGCGGTGAGGTCGTCGACGGAGACGCCCTGCTCCTCGGCGAGGTCGGCAAGGCTCGAACCATCCTCGAGGGCCGCCATGACGTCCTCGACGTCCATGCCGAGCGCCTCGGCGGCGGTCTCAAGATAGCCGCCGCCCTCCGACGGCGGAGGCGGCGGAGTCCCCTGCACGGCCTGCGTCTGGGACGTGCTCGTGGAGGACGTGGACTGGGACGCGTACAGTTCGGCGAGCGCTGAGGCGCCGGAGCCGACGGATGAGATGGTCGACATTCGCTCTTCCTTCGTTCAGTTTTGGCATGCGAGCGGCGGCGGTGCCGGGCTCACGCGCCACATCGGCGGCACCGGGTGCCGCGCGAGGGGTTCTGCGCGAACTCTGAGCGTCCTCTGAGGAAGGGGGACTGGGAGTGCCGTGACACACGCGTGCGGAGGATCTCACTCCCCTCGCGGGCGTCGGCAGGAGCGAGCGAGAGCGTTAGGCAGGGGTGTCGATGTACACCGGGCGCGCCGGCGCGGAGACCTGCATGCGCGCAACGGCACGGTTGTGGCGGCGAGACTCGCGCGCGGCCTCGCCGAGCAGCTGGGAGACCTTCATCTGGCGATCGAGCAGCGTCCTCGCCCGCTCGACCATGCTCGCGGGGAGCGGCGGGAGCTGCGGCGGGACCCACGGCTTCTTCCGGAGCGCGACGTCCCTATGGTTCGACGTGAGCAGCAGCTCGGCCTGGGCGACATCGAGCTCGAGCTCCGTGAGCGTGCGCTCCCAGGCCGCGTCCCAGTCGGTGTCCGCCTCGGGGCTCATGCGACGCCCAGATCTCCGAGCGCCCGCTCCGGCGCGCTCTCCGCCGCATGCTGCGCGGCGCGCTGCCACGCCTCTGCGAGCGGGGCGACGAGCTCGCGGCAGGCGACGACCTTATCGGCGTCGCCGCGGATGTTCGCCTCCACCAGGGAGGTGGTGAGATAGGTGTAGAGCGCCAGGAGCTGGCGGCCGCCCTCCCAGGCATCCACGTCGAGGGTGCTCGCAAGCTCCGCGACGATGTCCTGAGCATGGGTCAGCTGCTCATGCGCCTTGTCTCGCTGGCCCTCCCGGAGCGCGATCTCACCTCGCTCGAGGTCGCGCAGCAGGCGCTCGTACAGCATGATCAGCAAGGTCGTCGGGCTCGCGGTCGTGACCGCGCTGTCGACGTAGCGGCTGCGGGCGTTGGCGTATCCGTTCATCGGCGATGTCTCCTACGAGCTCGAGGTCGAGAGGGACTCGATCATCTGCTCGATGTAGCTCTGCTGCGACTCGAGGGTCGCGAGCGCGGTCTCCATGGCGGTGAACTTCGCGTACAGGATCTCCTCGCGCTTCGCGAGCCTGTCGTCCCACGCGGAGATCCTGTCCGCGTAGTCGTCGATCTTGTTCTCCTGGCTCGTGATCTTGAGCGTCAGGGCTCCGGTCTTCGAGTCCGAGTAGCCCTCGGCGGCGGTCTGCACGCGAGCGGCGAGGGCCTGCATGAAGGCGGCGGTGCCGTCCGGGTCGGACTCGAGCGCCTCGGCGAACACGTCGGCGTCGAAGGTGAACGTGCCGTCGTCCTCGATCACGATGCCGTACTGCGACGGCGACTGACCGTCGATCGCGCCGCTCGCGGCCTGAACCAGGGCGTACTTGAGGTTGCGCGTGGTGGAGTCGAGGCCGAGGACGCCGGCGGACACGACGCTGTTGCCGTCGTCGTCCTCCTCCGTCGTGCTCGACGTGTAGGACTTGATGTCGGCGAGCACGGCATTGATCGCGTCGACGAGGCTCGAGGCGAGACCCTCGACCTCCTCGGCGTTCGTGTCGACGGTGATCGTCACCGAGTCGCCCGCCTCGACATCGTCGCCGAGCGTCACGTCGACGCCGGTCATGAGGTCGGAGAACGTGTTGGAGGACTGCGTGAACGTCGTCTCGGCCGCGGTACCCGCGTAGAGGGTGATGCTCGCGTCGGTCGCGTCGGTCACGACAGTCGAGTCGAGTCGAGCCGCGGTGCCGGCGGTGACCGCGGCCTCATCACCCACGTAGAGCTCGAAGGCCCCTTCGGTGCCCGTGGTGTCGGACGTGAACTGAAGTCTGTAGGTGGGGCTCGCCCCACCGGTGACCTGCACGAGCGTCGCGGTGACGCCCATATCGGAGTCGTTGATGGCCGCGGCCACGTCGGCGAGGCTGTTGGAGTCCGCCGTCACGGTCACGTACTCGCCGTCGGCGTTCTTCAGCGTGAGCGTCGGAGGGTCGTCGAGTCCGAGCGAGGCGCCGTCGGTCACCGCGTCGGTCAGCGACACCTGCTTGGCGGCGACCGCGGACACGGTGAAGGTGAGGGTTCCTGCGGTGGCCGTCGCGTCGGTGGATACCGTGACGGAATCCGACGAGGAGGTGGCGGTGTAGGCCGTCCAGTTGTCGGGGTCCGCGGCGGACTCTGCGGCGGTGGCGATCGCGGCGGTGCCCGTGTTGAGATCCTGAAGAGCCTCGAGCACCTCCTCGGCGTCGCTCTTCTTGTTCTCGAGCAGCACCTGCGGCTGCGCCTCGACCTCCATCAGCGCGGAGACGATCGACGACGTGTCGAGCCCCGAGATGATGCCATCGACTCCGAGAGTGGACATCGCTCCCTGCCTTTCGTGAGAGGTCGGTGATGACGCTGAACCGCTGGGGGCGCCGACAGCGGCGGCCGGGCTCATGCGAGCCCGGCCGACACCGTACGACGTCCGGGTCGGTCGCCCCCGACCGGATCAGGGGCGACCTTCCTGGATTACTGCAGGAGCGAGAGGACGCCCTGCGGGATGGACTTCGCCTGGGCGAGCATCGCGGTACCGGCCTGCGAGAGGATCTGCGCCGACGTGAAGTCGACCATCTCCGCCGCCATGTCGGTGTCGCGGATGCGGCTCTCGGAGGCGGTCAGGTTCTCGACCGTCACGTTGAGGTTGGCGATGGTGTGCTCGAAGCGGTTCTGGACCGCACCGAGCTCGGAACGCTGGGCGGAGACCTCGGTGATCGCGGCCTGCAGGGTGTCCGAGTCGGTGATGTCGATCGCGGCCATCGCGGTGCCGGCGGTGAAGTCGGCGAGCGCGGTGGCGGAGATGTCGATCGTGTCGGAGCTGGCGTAGCCGGTCTGGAAGGTCAGCGCGCTGCCACCGAACAGGTCCACGCCGTTGAACGTGGTGTTGGTGCCGATGCGGCCGATCTCGGTCTCGAGCGCGTCGAACTCGGCCTGCAGGGCAGCCTGCGAGTCGGCGTTCTGGGTGCCGTTGTTGTACTGCACCGCGAGGTCGTTCATGCGCTGGAGCATGTCGGTGACCTCGGTCAGCGCGCCTTCAGCGGTCTGTGCGACCGAGATACCGTCCTGGGCGTTGCGGACGGCGACCGTGAGGCCACCGATCTGCGAGCGCAGGCCCTCCGAGATGGAGAGGCCGGCCGCGTCATCGGCGGCGCGGTTGATGCGGTAGCCCGACGACAGCTTCTCGAGCGAGCTGTTCAGGTCGTTCTGGGTGCTGGACAGGTTGCGGTACGCGTTGAGTGCCGCGATGTTGTTGTTGACGGTGAGAGCCATGATGATTTCCTCCGTGAATGTCGGCTCGGACGTGATCCCATCCGTGGGTTCACGTTTTCCCTATCGGGTGAAGCCGGGGCTTGTTGAGTTGTTTTCTTCACCCGATTCGGGTTTCTTGCCGGGCCCGCTCTCGCGGGGCCGGAAGTCTGGTCACGACGCGGCGCGGATCCCGGTCGTCGCGTCGAGCGAGGGCGCGACCGCTGCCGCACCGCGCGTCTCCGAGGCTCGCGCGGCGATCGCCGCGTAGTAGGCCTTGCGTCGGCGCTCGGCGACGCCCTCGGTGGGGTCGACGACGGGGGCCTCGTCCTGCTCGAGGTTGGCGTTCAGCCCGTCCTTGAGGAGTGCGAGCGCCTCGGTGCGGAGCTGGCTGATGCGGGAGCGCGTGACGCCCATCTCCTCCGCGAGCTCGAGCACGGGGCGGTCGTGGAAGAACAACTGCTCGACGACGTAGCGGAGCTTGTCGGGGAGGCAGGAGATGCCCGCGTGCAGGTACTGCACGCGCTCGGCGCCGACGATCGCGTCCAGCGGTCCGGTGCCCTGCTCGACGACCATGTCGGCGACGGCGCCGTCGAAGGCGTCCGACGAGAGCACACGGGTCTCGCCGTCGACGCGCGCGGCGTCGACCTCATCGACCGAGACGCCGAGCGCCTGGGCGATCTCGACGCGGGTCGGCGTGCGGCCGAGCTGAGCCGAGAGCTTCTCGGATGCCTCGGCGGTCTCGCGGGCCCGGCGGCGGGCGCCGCGGGAGACCCAGTCCATCGAGCGCAGCTCGTCGACCAGCGCGCCGCGGATGCGGAGCGAGGCGTAGCGAGCGAAGGGGACACCCTTGGACTCATCGAAGGAACGCGCGGCACGGACCAGCGCGAGGGCTCCGGCCGACATGAGGTCGGCGCGGGCGACGTGGGACGGGACCCGGGCGAGGACCTCGTTGACGTTGTAGCCGATCAGCGCGAGGTGCTCCTCAACCAGGGCATTGGAGGTGCGGTGCTGCGTGTTCATGGCCGGAATATTGACACCCGGGGAACCCACGTCAATATGAAGACGGTCACACTCGGGAGTGAGAACGGACATTCGCGGACACCGGGGGGTTCGGCCGATGTCCGTTTCGCCGGAAGTCGGCTGTGGCGGATGCCATACGGCACACGGGGATGTCCGTTTCTGAGCGACGCGCCGAGATTCTCAGAAATTGCTGTGTGAGGGTCATCACATGCCGCCTACCAGGGGCGAGAGAGGCCCGTTTTTCGTGTGGCCCACGTCACTCCGGTGCTGATCTGCCCCCTCGCGACGACGCCGGATCGCCTCCTTCGCCGCCGGAGCCTCTCCCCGTGCCCATACTGGGACGAAGACCTTGACAGTTCTGGTCAACTCCGCGAGGTTGCGGTCGATAGATACTCCAGAAGGGCCCACCGGCCCGTGACGATGTGCCGACCGCGTCCCGACCCCAGGGCTGATGGTCAGTAAGGAGCCTCATGTCCCTCGACGAGCTGTCCACGATCCTGTGGCGCGAGCGTGAGCTGCTCGAGACCCTGCTCTACCGCCTGGAGACCGAGGAGCTGATCCTCGCCAACGGCCGCGCCCGCTGGGTCGGCCGCTCGTCTCGCGAGGTGGAGGCGGTGCTCGATCAGATCCGCACCACCGACCTCGGCCGAGCCGTGGAGTCGGACGACGCCGCCCGCGAGGTGGGAGTCCCGGAGGGTTCGAGCCTTCTCGAGCTTGCCAACGCCGCACCGGCCCCGTGGGACGAGATGCTGCGCGCGCATCACACCGCGCTCGCTGACATCACCTCGCAGATCTCGACGCTGAGCAAGCTCAACAGGGATCTGCTGGCCTCGTCGATCCAGGCCACCCAGGAGGCTCTCCTGGGGATCAAGGACTCGATGAACACGTATACCTCTCAGGGCAGCCGGAGCAAGGGCACCGACGCCGCCTACCTTCTCGACGAGGCGCTCTGATATGAGCAGCACGTTCTCCGGACTGTCGACCGCGTACTCGTCGCTCGTCGCTCAGCGTCAGGCGCTCGAGGTCGCGGGCCAGAACATCGCCAACGCGAACACCGAGGGGTACACGCGTCAGCGCGTGAGCATGTCGGCCGTGTCGTCGAACACGGTCACCTCGCTGTGGTCCAGCTCGACGGCCACCTCGGGCAACGGTGTCACCGTGGCCAGCCTCGAGCGGCTCAGCGACCAGTTTCTCGACTCCCGGCTCCGCACCCAGACCGCGTCCGCCGCCCAGGCCGAGGCGACGGCCTCCACCCTCGAGAGCCTCGAGAGCGTCGTCGCCGACCTCACCGACGACACCGGGATCACCACGGCGCTGTCCGACTTCTGGAACGCGTGGCAGGACGTCGCCAACGCGCCCGACTCCGACTCCGCGAGGACCGTGCTGCTCGGCACCGCCGAGACGCTCACGATCCAGATGGCCGACGCCTACAACTCCTTCGAGTCGCTCTGGGACGAGGGACGCACGTCGGTGGACGCCTATGTCACCGAGGTCAACACGACCGCCGCGACGATCGCCGACCTCAACGAGCAGATCCGCGGCATCACGACCTCGGGCGGATCCGCGAACGAGCTCATCGACCAGCGGGACCTGCTCATCACCCAGCTGTCCGAGCTCACCGGCGCGACCGCGGTCCTGCAGGACGACGGCACGGCGAACGTGTTCCTCGACGGCAACATGCTCGTGCAGGGCAACTCGGCCACAGAAATCGTGGCGACCGGCTCATACGGGATGGCGGCCGCGCTGGCTGAGCCCGTGAGCGCCGACGCCGTGAGCCTGCAGTGGGCCAACGGCAACTCGCTCACTCTCGACGGCGGCACCCTCGCCGGAGTCGTCGCAAGCCTCCAGCCCACGTCCGAGGGTGGCTCGATCTCCGCCGCGGTCGACGCGATCAACGACCTTGCCACCCGGGTGGCGGACCAGGTCAACGCGATCCACGCGGCCGGCTACGCGATCGACGGCACGACGACGGGGAACGACTTCTTCGCCATCGCGGCGGGCACGCCGGCCGCGCTCGGCATCTCCGTCGCGATCTCGGACACGGACCTGATCGCTGCCGGCGACGGCGCGAACGGCGAGTACGACGGCTCGATCGCCGATGCGATCTCGCAGCTGAGCACCGCCGAGGACGGCCCGGACTCGACCTGGCAGACCTACATCGTGGACCTGGGCGTCGCCACCGCGTCAGCGCGCACCCGCGCCGACTCCGCCGAGGCGACCCGCGCGACCGCCGAGTCGCAGCAGCTCGCCAACGCGAGCGTCGACATCGACGAGGAGGTCACGAACATGGTCGCCTACCAGCGGGCGTACGAGGCCGCCTCTCGCGTCATGACGGCGATGGACGAGATGCTCGACACCCTCATCAACAGCACCGGACTCGTGGGGAGATAAGCCATGATCAATCGAGTCACGCAGCAGACCGTCCAGCGCTCCACGCTGGCGAACGTGCAGCTGAACCTGAGCAAGATGTCCGACCTCCAGGCTCAGATGTCCTCAGGCAAGACCATGACGAGGGCGTCCGACGATCCCACCTCGGCTGGCCGTCTCCTCAGCCTCAAGTCGCAGCAGGCCGCCGCCAACCAGGCGCTCCGCAACGCGCAGGACGGCGAGTCGTGGCTCGCGCAGATCGACTCGACGCTGCAGGAGTCGGTTGACGCGCTGCAGCGTGCTCGCGACCTCACCGTGCAGGGAGCCTCGAGCGCCACCCTGAACACGACCTCGCGCGAGGCGCTCGCCACCGAGCTCGAAGGCCTTCGCGACACGCTCCTCGATCTCGCGAACACGACGATCAACGGCCGTTCGATCTTCGCGGGCACGTCCTCTGCCGACGTGGCGTTCGAGGACTCCACCGGCGCCTACGCGTGGAACGGCGTGGCCGGCGCTGAGGTGACGCGGCGGATCGGCGAGAACGCCACCGTTCAGGTCGATGCCGAGGGCGCATCCGCTTACGGCAACGGAGCGACCTCCGTCTTCCAGCTTCTCGACGACATCGCCGCGGACCTGCGGAGCGGAGTCGAGGTGACGACGCGCCTCGATGAGATCGACGACGCGATGAACAACATGCTGACCACGCTGTCCGACGTCGGAATCCGCTACAAGCAGGTGACCGATGCCCAGTCCTCGCTCGAGCTCACGATCCAGAACCTCGGCTCAAGCGTCTCCGACATCGAGGACATCGACCTCGCGGAGGCGGTCCTCGAGCTCTCCATGCAGGAGGTCGCCTACGAGGGCGCGCTCGGCGCGGCCGCGAAGGTCCTCCAACCGACCCTGATGGACTACCTCCGATGACAACGATCGATATCGCCCTCGACTCCGAGCGCGCGTCCATGCGGCAGCTGCCCGACGTGCTCACCTTCATCGAGTCACCGCCCGGGATGGCACCGCTCACGACGTTCCGGCTCGCCGCGATCGACGAGTTCGGCTACCTCTTCACCCTCCGCAGCGCTCAGGCCGACGGGGTCCGCCTCTTCGCGGTCTCACCGAGCGTCTACTTCCCCGCGTACGGCCCGGCCGTGTCGCGCGAGGTGCGCGACGCGCTCGGCATGGCCGACGAGGTCGACCCCACGCTCCTCGCGATCGTGAACCCCGGCGAGGACCGGGCGACCACGGTCAACCTGCTCGCACCGATCGTCGTCGACCCGACGACGGGCAACGCGGCGCAGGTCGTGCTCGACGGCCACGAGTGGCCGCTGCGCGCGCCGCTCGTCGCTGCCTGAGCGCAGCCCGAGCCGTCTGAAGTGGGGTCGGTGACCCCCGCATCGTCCCGTCCCGCCTGACATCCCCTGGGGAAGGGTCGCTCATCGGCGCCGTACCTCACGTTACGATTCACGCATGGGTGTGCTGGATCGCTTCGAGAAGGGCGTGGAGAACGTGATGCAGAACGCGTTCGCGAAGACGTTCCGTTCGGGCATCAAGCCGGTGGAGCTCGCCGCCGCGCTCAAGCGCGAGTGCGACAACCGGGCCGCGGCAGTCGACCGCGGTCGCACCGTCGCGCCCAACGAGTACGTGCTCACGCTGAGCCCAGCCGACCACGAGACCGTGGTGAGCTGGGGGGACGAGGCGCTCGCCCACGAGCTCGAGGAGGCCGTCCAGCAGCACGCCGCGCGCCAGGCCTACAGCCTCGTCGGGAGCGTCACGGTGTCCTTCACCGAGGACGAGTCGCTCGCGACGGGCCGCTACGCGGTCAGCTCGCGCACGACGCGCGGCCCCGTCGCGCCGGCCACGACCCGCAACCCCCAGTCGCGCTATCCGCTCCTCGACGTCGACGGTCAGCGGTACTACCTCACGGGCGCCTCGACCGTGCTGGGACGCGGCAGCGAGGCCGACATCGTCATCGACGACACAGGCGTCAGCCGGACGCATGTGCGGCTCGAGGTGACCGAGCACGGCACGATCCTCACCGACCTGGGCTCGACGAACGGTACGTTCGTCGAGGATCAGCGGGTCAAGGAGGCGACGCTGCTCGACGGCAACGTCGTCACGATCGGGCGGACGACGATCATGTACTGGGACGCGGTCCCGGCGGACGAGGACCTCTGATTCGATGAGCCAGCTGTCGATCACCCTGCTCCGCCTGGGCTTCCTGCTCCTGCTGTGGTCGCTCGTGCTGACCGCGATCGCGGTGCTCCGCTCGGACCTGTACGGCACCAGGGTGGTGACTCGCGGCCGAGGCCGGACCGCCAAGCCGCGCGAGGACGCGCGCGCCCAGAAGAGCGCCGCCCCCTCGCGCGCGGGCACGGGCGTGCGCACCGGCGCGGTGTCCACGAAGGAGCGCACCGCGGCGCTGCTCGCGGTGACCGCGGGACCGCTCAAGGGCGCGACCGTCCCCCTCGGCTCCGCGCCGATCCTCGTGGGACGCGCGGCGATGTGCACCCTCGTGATCGAGGACGACTACTGCTCCTCGCGGCACTGCCGCATCTTCCCCGAGGACGGCATCTGGAAGGTCGAGGACCTCGGCTCGACGAACGGCACGTTCCTCGGCAACCAGCGCGTGGACGATCCCGTCCCGTTCCGACCTGGCGACGTCATCCGGATCGGCGCGACCACCCTCGAGCTCAGGAGCTGAGGCGTGTACATCGCCTTCAACTTCGCCGCGCGCTCCGACGTGGGCCTCGTGCGCGCCAACAACCAGGACTCCGCGTACGCGGGGCCCCAGCTGCTCGTCGTCGCGGACGGCATGGGCGGCGCCGCCGGCGGCGACATCGCCTCGTCGATCGCGGTCGGCAGACTCGCCGCCCTGGACGGAGAGGCGCACGGCCCGGACGAGGCGCTCGAGGAGCTCAAGAACTCGATCGCCGACGCGCACGCGGAGATCGTCGCGCGTGCGGACAACGATCCCGAGCTGTCCGGCCTGGGCACCACCGTCACCGCGCTGCTGCGCGCGGGCGCGACGCTCCACATGGCCCACATCGGCGACTCGCGCGCCTACCTCCTGCGCGACGGCTCGCTCGATCAGGTGACCACCGACCACTCGTTCGTCCAGCACCTCGTGGACACCGGCAGGCTCAGCGCCGCCGAGGCGGAGCACCACCCCAAGCGCTCGATGCTGCTGAGGGTGCTGGGCGACATCGACGCCGACGTCCCGGTCGACATCTCGGTGCGCGAGACCCGACCAGGCGACCGCTGGATGCTGTGCTCGGACGGGCTCTCGGGCGTCGTGAGCCGCGCGACGCTCGAGGAGACGCTCGCGGAGATCGAGGATCCGGGCGACTGCGCCGACGCGCTCGTCGGCCTTGCCCTCGCCGCGGGCGCCCCCGACAACGTCACGTGCATCGTCGCCGACGTCGTCGACATCGACTCCCTCCCGCGCGGGCAGGGACCGTCGACCCAGTCCCAGATCGTCGGATCCGCTGCGCGCGACCGCCACAAGCCGTCGAGCGGCGGCACGGGCGCCGCGGCCAAGGCGGCCCGGCTCTCGCCCGTCGAGCCGCAGGACGACGACGATGAGCCCTCACGCTGGTCCGAGCGCTGGAACCTGTGGAAGGCGTGGCTCCTGCCGCTCATCACCCTCGCGGTCGTCGCGGGCGGCGCGTACGCCGGCTACGTGTGGACGCAGCAGCAGTACTACGTCGGAGAGTCCGATGGCTACGTCGCGATCTATCAGGGCATCCCCGAGGACCTTCCGCTCGTCAGCCTCCACACGCTCGTCGAGACCACCGACATCTCCCTCGATGACTTGGCCCAGTACCAGCGGGAGCGCATCGAGGGAGCGATCCGCAGGCAGAGCCTGTCGGATGCACAGGCTGTCGTGACGGCGCTGGAGTCGACCAGCTGATGGCGACCGTCTCCGAGCTGAGAGTCCATCGCGGGAGGCGCTCCGAGGGGTGGCTCCTGCTGCTGTCCTGGGCCCTCGCCGTGCTCGCGCGGGGACTCGTCGACTACCACGCGGACTTCCTCGAGCTCGACGAGCTCGCCTGGTACGCGGCCGGATTCGCGGGCGCGCTGGCGCTGCTGCACATCGTGCTGCGGATCTTCGCCCCGCACTCGGACCAGGTGGTCGTGCCGGTCGTCACCGGCCTCATCGGGGTCTCGCTCGCCGAGATCCGGCGCATCGACTTCGCGTACGCGGCCCGGGGACGGGAGACCGACTTCGGCCAGACCCAGATCGGCTGGGCGCTGCTCGGGGCGCTCGCCTTCATCGTCGTCCTCATCGTCATCCGCGACCATCGCGTGCTGCGCCGCTTCACGTACACCGCGGGAATCCTCGGCATCATCCTGTACCTCCTGCCCGCGGTGCCGGGCCTCGGCAAGGAGATCAACGGAGCCAAGATCTGGATCGGCGTCGCAGGCCACTCGCTGCAGCCGGGAGAGTTCGCGAAGATCCTCCTCGTCATCTTCTTCGCCGGCTACCTCCAGACCAACCGCGACGCGCTCGCCCTCGCGGGCCCCAAGTTCCTCGGGATGCGGCTGCCGCGGGTGCGCGACATGGGGCCGCTCGCCATCATGTTCGCCGCGGCCCTGCTCATCATGATCAACCAGCGCGACCTCGGCGCCGCGCTGCTGTTCTTCGGCATCTTCATCGGGATGGTCTACATCGCGACCGAGCGGATCAGCTGGGTCGTCATCGGCGTCGCGCTGTTCATCGTCGGGGCCGTCGCAGCCGGCGTCCTGTTCAGCCACGTCGGCGCGCGCTACGACGCGTGGCTCCACGCGCTCGACGCCGAGGTCTACTCCTCGGGCCGCTCCGAGCAGCTCGTCCGCGGGCTCTTCGGAATGGCCTCCGGCGGCCTGTTCGGCACGGGGCTCGGAAACGGCCGCCCCGACCTCGTGCCCTACGCCGAGTCGGACTTCATCATCGCGTCGCTCGGCGAGGAGCTCGGACTCACCGGTCTCATGGCGATCCTCACGCTGTACGTGATCCTCGTGCAGCGCGCGATGCGCACCGCGATCGGCGTCCGCGACGGCTTCGGGAAGCTGCTGTCCGCGGGACTCGGCTTCGCGATCACCCTCCAGGTCTTCATCATCGTCGGCGGCGTCACGCGCCTCATCCCGCTCACGGGTCTCACCACGCCGTTCCTCGCGTACGGCGGCTCGTCGATGCTCGCGAACTGGATCGTCGTCGCCCTCATCCTGCGCATCTCCGATCAGGCGCGGCAGCCTGCCGCGAGCGCCACCCCGAAGGTCGACGAGAGCGCCCCGCGTCGTCCTCGGCCTGACCTCGAGGAGGCGCCGCACCAGTGAACGACCCGATCCGGCGCCTCTCCGTCGTCGCCCTCATCCTCTTCATGGCGCTCATGGGCACCGCCACCTGGATCCAGGTGCTGAACGCGGGCAGCCTCAACGACGACCCGCGCAACGTGCGCACGCTCTACCGGGAGTACGGCACGTACCGCGGCCCGATCGTCGTCGATGGCGAGTCCGTCGCGTCCTCGAAGGAGGTCGACGACTCGTACGGCTTCCAGCGCACGTACTCACTCGGCCCCGTGTATGCGCCGATCACCGGCTTCTACTCGATCGTCTATGGCAGGACCGGGCTCGAGCAGTCCGAGAACACCCTGCTCAACGGCACCTCCGACGCGCTGTTCTGGTCCAGGCTCGGCGACCTGTTCGCGGGCGAGGAGCAGCAGGGAGCGTCGGTCGAGACGACGATCGACGCCGACCTCCAGCAGGCCGCCTACGACGCCCTGGGAGACCACGCGGGGGCAGTCGTCGCGCTCGATCCCAGCACCGGCGCCATCAAGGCGATGGTCTCCACGCCGTCGTACGACCCGAACCTGCTCGCCTCGCACTCGACGAGCGAGGTCAACGAGGCGTATGCGGAGCTCGTAGGCGACGAGGATCAGCCGATGCTGAACCGGGCGATCGCGCAGACCTACCCGCCCGGCTCGGTGTTCAAGCTCGTGGTGGCCGCCGCCGCGCTCGAGGACGGCTACGACGAGGACAGCCTCATCGAGGCTCCGAAGGTCCTCGAGCTTCCGCAGACGTCGGCGACGCTGAGCAACTACGGCGGCTCGTCATGCGACACGGATGCCGATGGCAACACGACGCTCTCCGACGCCCTCAGGGTGTCGTGCAACACGGCCTTCGCGAACCTGGGCATGGACCTCGGGTGGGACGCGATCGAGGACATGGCGATCGACCTGGGCTTCGAGCAGTCGATCGACGTGCCGCTCACCACCGCGTCGTCCCAGCTCCCCGACGACCCGAACGAGCCGCAGACCGCGCAGAGCTCGATCGGCCAGTTCGACGTCCGCTCCACGCCGATCCAGATGGCGATGGTCGCGGCCGCGATCGCGAACGACGGCGAGCTCATGACCCCCTACCTCGTCGACTCGGTGCGCTCGAACTCGCTCCAGGTCATCGACACGACCGAGCAGTCGGTGTTCTCGACGCCGTTCAGCTCGGACACCGCCTCCGCGCTCACCGACATGATGATCTCGGTCGTCGAGGACGGCTCGGGACGCAGCGCCCAGATCTCCGGAGTCGAGATCGCGGGCAAGACCGGCACGGCCGAGACGGGCACCGACGACCCGCCCTACACGTGGTTCGTCGCCTTCGCGCCCGCCGACGATCCCGAGATCGCGATCGCGGTGCTCGTCGAGGACGGCGGGGTCGGCGCGACCGGCGGCTCGGTCGCGGCACCGATCGGCAAGCAGGTGCTCCAGGCCGCGCTGAGCGGAGGCGACGACTGATGCACATCGGCGCCGGCACGACTCTCGGAGGGCGGTACGTCCTCGAGTCACTGATCGCGGTCGGCGGCATGGGCGAGGTGTGGCGCGCGTCGGACATCGATCTCAGCCGCAAGGTCGCGGTGAAGACGCTCAAGGAGGCCTCTGCCGCGAACGAGACGTTCCTGAGGCGCTTCGCCAACGAGGCGCGCAACGCCGCGGGCGTCCAGCACCCCAACATCGCACAGGTGCTCGACTACGGAGACCAGCAGGGCACCGCTTACCTCGTGATGGAGCTCGTCGAGGGCGAGCCGATGTCGACCATCCTCGAGCGCGAGCGCACGATCCCCGAGGCCCGGCTCGTCCGACTGATGGTCGCGGCGTGCCGCGGGCTGCAGGCCGCGCACGGCGAGGGGATCATGCATCGCGACATCAAGCCAGGCAACCTCCTGGTCTTCGGCGACGACGAGCTGAAGATCACCGACTTCGGGGTCTCGCGCAGCCAGGACCAGACGACGCTCACCGCCACGGGCATGGTGATGGGCACGGCCCAGTACCTCGCGCCCGAGCTCGCACTCGGCAAGCCGGCGACCCCGGCATCGGACGTGTACTCGCTCGGCATCATCATGTTCGAGTCCGTGGTCGGCAAGCGCCCCTTCACCGCCGCCAACGCGGTCGACATCGCCGTCGCGCAGGTCAACGACAAGGTGCCGCCGCTGCCGGACACCGTCTCGCCCGACCTCGCGGCGCTCACCTACAAGGTGCTCGAGAAGAACCCGCGCCGCCGTCCGCGCGACGGCGCGGAGCTCGAGGCGCTGCTCGAGGGCCTCGTCCTGACCGAGACGGAGCACGCTCCGATGGCCGACACCCAGACCCGCGAGACGGCGGAGGCGAGGCGCCGACTGCCGCCCTCGATCACCCCGAAGGCCCATCGACCTCGGCCGGATATGGCGGGTCCGCAGGCATGACAGGCGAAGGATGCCACAATAGGCGGCGACGTGCGCGTGCGCAGAGCAATGCATAAGGACGAGTAATGAACGACGAAGCGAAGATCCTGGGTGGCCGATACGAGGTCGGCGACCTCATCGGCCGAGGCGGGATGGCCGAGGTGCACATCGGCTACGACACCCGCCTGGGACGCACTGTCGCGATCAAGATCCTGCGCGCCGACCTCGCGCGCGATCCCGCGTTCCAGACGCGCTTCCGTCGCGAGGCGCAGTCCGCCGCGGGCCTCAACCACCCGTCGATCGTCGCCGTGTACGACACGGGCGAGGACCACATCCAGAGCGAGACCGGTCAGCCGCAGGCGGTCCCCTACATCGTGATGGAGTACGTCGAGGGACACACCGTCCGCGACATCCTCCAGGGCGACGTCGCCGCGCCGATCGACGAGGCCGTCGAGATCACGTCCGGCGTGCTCACCGCGCTCGACTACGCGCACCATGCGGGCCTCGTCCATCGCGACATCAAGCCCGCGAACGTCATGCTCACGCCCACGGGCGCGGTCAAGGTCATGGACTTCGGCATCGCCCGCGCGCTCGCCGACGCGGGCCAGACGATGACGCAGACGTCGGCGGTCGTCGGCACCGCGCAGTACCTGTCCCCCGAGCAGGCGCGCGGCGAGAACGTGGACGCTCGCTCCGACCTGTACTCGGCCGGCTGCCTGCTGTTCGAGCTGCTCACCGGCCGCCCGCCCTTCGTCGGCGACTCGCCCGTGTCGGTCGCCTACCAGCATGTGCGCGAGGAGGCTCCGCGCCCGTCGCAGTTCGCCTCCGACGTCCCGCAGACGCTCGACCAGGTGGTCGCCCGCGCGCTCGCCAAGAACCGCGACGAGCGCTACTCGTCGGCGCAGGAGTTCCTCGCCGACCTCCGCGCCGTGATGGGCGGCGGAGCCGTCTCCCCGTCGACCGGCGCCGTCGCCATCGGCTCGGCGGCGCTGGGCGCCGGCGCCGCGGGCGTGGCCGCCGCGGCGATGTCGGGCGACGAGACCGAGGCCCTGGCTCCTACCGCGGACGGCACCCAGGTGATGCCTTCGTCGTCCTGGGACCAGTCGGGCGTGATGCCCGCCCCCGTGCCTCCCACCGGCGAGGTCGCCGTGCAGGACGAGGAGGAGCTCGTCGTCGACGAGGACGAGCGCAGGCGCAAGATCATCCTGTGGTCGTCTCTCGGCGGAGCGGCGCTCATCGCGCTCCTGCTCATCATCTTCCTGCTCACGCGCGGCGGCGAGGCTGAGGCGGATATCGTTGTGCCCGACCTGGTCGGCGTCCCCGTCGCGGAGGCGCAGGCGCAGCTCGACGAGCTCCTGCTCGAGAACACGGTGGTCGAGGAGGCGAGCTCGGACGTCGAGGCCGGCAACGTCATCTCCACGGACCCCGAGGAGGGCGAGAAGCTCTTCGAGGGAGACACCGTGGAGCTCACCGTCAGCTCGGGTCCCGGCGAGGCCGTCGTCCCCGACGTCCGAGGCCTGACCGAGGAGGAGGCGATCGCCGAGCTCGAAGACGCGGGCCTCGAGCTCGGCTCGATCGACGACACCGAGCACGACAAGGATCTGGTCGAGGGTCAGGTGGCGCGCACAGAGCCCGTCGCGGACACCGAGGTCGAGGCCGGCACCGAGGTCGACCTCTTCATCGCCGACGGTCGCATCGAGCTTCCCGACCTCACCGGCGACACCGAGGAGGCCGCACGCCAGAACATCTCCGCGCTCGGCCTGAGCGTCGTCGTCACCGAGGTCGAGACCGAGGACGAGGACGCGGGCACCGTGCTCTCGCAGGATCCGACGCCGGGGCTCGTCTCGGTGGGCTCGGAGGTGACCATCGAGGTCGCCGTCGAGCCGTCCACTCGCGAGGTGCCGAACGTCGCCGGCCAGTCGCAGGTGCAGGCGACGAGCACCCTCCAGAACGCGGGCTTCGACGTGTCGGTCACCGAGGAGTACTCCGACTCCGTCGCGTCGGGCAGCGTGATCTCGCAGAACCCGTCGGGGGGCACGCAGGTCGCCCCTGGCACGACGGTGGTGCTCACCATCTCGCTGGGCGCCGAGCCCGATCCGGACCCGACGACCACGGCGCCGGATCCCGCGGTGACCGCGACGGCGGGCCCTTGACGGCCCCATGACTCATCGACGCGGGCCTCGGCGGGAATTCTCCGCCGGGGACCGCTGTCTATAGTGACGTGATGGAGAGAGTGCTCACCGTGGACACGTTGCATGAAGTAGTGCGCTCACGCCTGGAAGCGGTGCGCGAGTCGCTCGGCACGCATGTCTCCGCGGAGGCGGAGAGGCTGCCCATGGCGGGCGCCGACTACGCCGAGCTGTGGCATGTGCTCGGCGAGCAGTTCCACGGCGGCAAGAGCCTCCGTCCGTCCCTGACGATCGCCGCGTACGCGGGCCTCGGGGGAGACGAGCCCGACGCCGTGGTGCCGGTCGCGGCGGCGATGGAGATGCTCCACACCGCGATGCTCGTCCACGACGACATCCTCGATCACGACGAGGTCCGGCGCGGGCGCCCGAACGTCGCTGGATCGCGACGCGCGGCCCTCGCCTCCTCCGCGCTGTCCCCCGCGCAGGTCGACAACCACGTCCTGTCCGCCGCGCTGCTCGGCGGCGACCTGGCCATCGCCTCGTCCTACGACCTCATCTCCACGGCCCCCCTGCCGGCCCATCACCGGCTCGCGTGCCTCGACCTGCTCACGCGCGCCATCAGGACCACGATCGCCGGCGAGCTCCTCGACTCGTATGGTGACCTCACCGAGCCGGCCGACGCCGACGCGCTCGTGGTGGCGGAGCTCAAGACCGCGACCTACACGTTCGTCGTCCCGCTGCTCGCGGGAGCGCAGCTCGCGGGTGCCGATCCCACCATGATCGGCCACCTCGAGCGGATCGGCACCGCGCTCGGCGTCTCGTTCCAGCTCGTGGACGACGACCTCGGCGTGTTCGGGGATCCGGAAGTCACCGGCAAGTCCAACCTGTCCGACCTGCGCTCGGGCAAGCGCACCGAGCTGATGCGGCTCGCGTTCCACCGCGCCACGGAGGAGCAGCGCGAGGAGCTGCGCGCCGCGCTCGGGCGCGACGACCTGTGCGAGGAGGATGCGGCGCGCGTGCGCGAGATCCTCGTCGACTCGGGCGCGCGCGGCCAAGCGCTCGGCATCGCTCGCAGGCAGGCGCGGCTCGCGCGCCGCCTTGCCTTCGAGCGCATCCCGGCGCCGCTGTCGGGCTACCTGCTCGAGCTCATCGACATGCTCGAGGATCGCGTGTCGTGAACGACGCCGACGCGGGCCGTCAGACCCACGTGCCCGACACCGACCTGGAGCTGTACGACCGCACCGCGCACGACGCCGCCGCGCAGGTGATCGCGCGCTACTCGACGAGCTTCGGGCTCGGCACGCGTCTGCTTCCGCGAGCCATGCGGCGCCACATCGAGAATGTCTACGCGATGGTGCGCGTCGCCGACGAGATCGTCGACACCTACCGCGGACCCGACGCCCGCGAGCTCCTGGACTCGTTCGAGCGCGAGGTCGACGACGCCATCGCGCGCGGCTTCTCGACGAACCTCGTCGCGCACGCCTTCGGGCTGACCGCGGCGGCCGTCGGCATCGGCCGCGAGCAGACCGCGCCGTTCTTCGCGTCGATGCGGATGGACCTCGACCAGACCGTTCACACGCCGGAGACCTTCGCGACGTACGTGTACGGCTCGGCCGAGGTGGTCGGCGAGATGTGCCTCGCGGTCTTCCTCAACACGGAGGGCGGGCCGCGGCCACTGCCGGAGGAGTCGGCCGCGGGCGCGCGTCGGCTGGGCGCCGCGTATCAGAAGGTCAACTTCCTCCGGGACCTCGGGGCCGACGAGGACGCGCTCGGTCGCACGTACTTCCCCGGCATCTCGGCCGCGACCCTCGACGACGAGGCCCTGGCCGCGCTCGTCGCCGACTGCCGCGAGGACGTGGCCGCCGCCGAGCGGTGCCTGCCGGCCCTGCCGCGGCGCGCCCGCATCGCGGTCGCGACCACGATCGACATCTACGTCTCGCTGCTGGACCGCATCGCCGCGACGCCCGCGGACCAGCTCACCGTCAGGCGCGTGCGCGTCCCCGACAGCACCAAGCTGGCGCTCGCCCTCCGCAACACCGTGAGCCGCGGGCGGCCCACGCCCCAGGAGAGGAGCGCGCTGTGAGCACGACGCACGAGGGCCCCAGGGTCGTCGTCATCGGCGGAGGGATCGGGGGGATCGCCACGGCGGGTCTGCTCGCGCGCGGCGGCGCGCGCGTGACCCTCGTCGAGCGTCACGACCAGCTCGGCGGCCGGGCGGGCCGCCTCCAGAAGCATGGCTTCACGTGGGACACGGGGCCCTCCTGGTACCTCATGCCCGAGGCGTTCGAGCAGTTCTTCGCGCTCATGGGCAGACGGGTCGAGGACGAGCTCGAGCTCGTGGACCTCGATCCCCGCTACCGCGTCTACTTCGAGGGCGAGGACTCCCAGGGTCCGGCCGAGCGACTCGACGTGGAGGCGGACGCGGACGCCAACTACGCCCGCTTCGACGCGCTGAGCGCCGGCGACGGGCAGGCGATGCGGCAGTACGCGAGCGAGTCGTACGACCTGTACCGGCTCGCGCTCGACCGCTTCCTCTACACGACCTACGAGAATCCCCTCAAGGTCGTGTCCACCGAGGTGCTGCGCCGGCTGCCGTCGCTCGCGGGCCTGCTGTCGCGGCCGCTCGGCGCGCGCATCGACCGGCGCGTGCGTGACGAGAGGCTGAGGAAGATCCTCGGCTTCCACGCGGTGTTCCTCGGCTCGGCGCCGTCGCGCGCGCCTTCGCTCTACTCGCTCATGAGCCACCTGGACCTCACCGACGGCGTCCGCTACCCGCGTGGCGGCCTGTACGAGGTGATCGAGTCCCTCGCGAGGATCGCCCGCGAGGAGGGTGCGGTGCTGCGCACCGGATGCGACGTCGCGCGCATCGAGGTCGGGGACGACGGTCTCGCGACGGGAGTGGTGCTGGCCGACGGCGAGCGGCTCCCCGCGGACGTCGTGGTCTCGGGCGCCGACATGCATCACACGGAGACGGAGCTGCTCGAGCCGGCGCACCAGTGGCAGGACGAGCCGCGCTGGGAGAAGCGGTCTCCCGGGATCAGCTCGCTGCTCGTGTTCGCGGGCGTCAAGGGTGACCTCCCCGAGCTCGCGCACCACTCGCTGTTCTTCACACGCGACTGGGATGCGAACTTCGCGCAGATCGTCGGGGACGGCGAGCTGTCGGCACCGGTGCCCGGCTCGCTCTACGTCTCCCGCGTGACCGCGACGAACCCGTCAGCGGCGCCCGCCGGCTACGAGAACCTCTTCATGCTGGTCCCCTTCCCCGCCGACCCCGAGCTGGGCGCGGACGAGGCCTCACGCGACGACCTCGACGCTCTCGCGTGGCGCTACCTGGACCAGGTCGCCGCGTGGGCGGGAGTGCCCGACCTGCGCGAGCGCACCACGATCCACGCGATCACCACCCCCGCCGACTTCGCCACGGAGCTGTCCGCCTGGAGGGGCTCCGCGCTCGGCCTCGAGCACACGCTCGCCCAGTCCGCGATCTTCCGGCCCGGCAACGCGAGCCCCAAGGTGCGCAACCTGCTCTACGCGGGATCGTCCACCGTGCCCGGGATCGGCATGCCGATCTGCCTGATCTCCGCCGAGCTCGTCGCCAAGCGACTGCTCGGCGACACCTCCGCCGCACCCTCTGCCACTCCGATCGCGTCCGGCTTCCTCGCCTCGTCCCGCCGCAGCGATGTGCTCGGCGAGCTCGCCCGCGGCTCGCGAAGGCCCGGTGGCGCCTGATGGGACTCGTCTACCTCGGGGCCCTGCTCGTGAGCCTCGTCGGCCTCGCCGCGCTCGACCGCCGGCTCGGCCTCGCGCTGTTCGTGCAGCCGGTGCGCACCGTGCTCACCCTCGCCATCGCCGTGGCGTTCTTCCTGTTCTGGGACGTCCTCGGGGTCGAGCGTGGGATCTTCTTCGTCGGCGACGGCCCGTACCAGTCCGGCATCCTGCTCGCGCCGGAGATCCCGATCGAGGAGGTCTTCTTCCTCACGCTGCTCACGTATCAGACGCTGCTCCTGTGGCTGTGGTTCTCGCGTCGTCAGGCGGCGCGGTCATGACGAACTACGTGACGATGATGGGCCTCCTGCTCGTGGTCGCGCTGATCCCCGCGATCGCGCTGCTGCGCAGGTCGCCCAAGCTCCCGCTCGTGTGGACCGGCCTCGTGCTCCTCGCGCTCACCGCGATCTTCGACAACCTCATCGTCGGGGCCGGGATCGTCGGCTACGACGACGAGCTGATCCTCGGGATCCGCGTCCCCATCGCCCCGATCGAGGACTTCGGCTACGCGATCGCCGCCGTCCTGCTGGTCCCCGCGCTGTGGCGGTGGAACTGGCGGCTCGCGCCGCGCGAGGCGACCACCGCATCGTCCGGGTCCTCCACGGCGACGTCCTCCACGGCGCCGACTTCCCCTGCCAGGGACGATGCTCCCTCCACCCCGAGCGAGGACGTCGAGTGATCGCGCGCATCGTCCGGGCCTCAAGGCCCGTCTCCTGGATCAACACGGCCTTCCCTTTCGCGGCCGGCTACCTGCTCGCCGCGCGCGAGATCGACGCGGTGCTCATCGTCGGGACGCTGTTCTTCCTCATCCCGTACAACCTGCTGATGTACGGGGTGAACGACGTCTTCGACTACGAGTCCGACCTCGCGAACCCCCGCAAGGGCGGGATCGAGGGCGACGTCATCCGCGATCGCGACGAGGCGCGCCGCGTCCATCGCGCGATCCTGTGGGCCTCGGCGATCACCGTGGTGCCGCTTGCGATCTGGCTGCTCGCGCAGGGCTCGGCCGCCGCCGGGACGATGCTGGTGGTCGTCCTCTTCGCGGTGGTCGCCTACTCGGCGCCCGGACTGCGCTTCAAGGAGCGGTCGTTCCTCGACTCGTTCACCTCCGCGGTGCACTTCGCGGGCCCACTCATGTACGCCCTGGTGCTGGCGGGGATCACGCTCACCGACAGGGCGGTGTGGCCGATCTGGGTCGCCTTCCTCGCGTGGGGCATGGCGAGCCACGCGTTCGGCGCCGTCCAGGACGTGAAGGCCGACCGCGAGGGCGGCATCGGCTCGATCGCGACCGTGCTCGGGGCCCGCGCGACCGTGGTGGTCTCGATGGCGCTGTACCTGCTCTCGAGCGCGCTGCTGCTGCTCGAGCCGTGGCCCGGGACGCTCGCTGCGGTGCTGCCGCTTCCCTACGTCGCCTCGGTCGCGCGCTTCCTGAGGGTCACGGACCAGACGTGCGAGGACGCCAACCGGGGGTGGCGCACGTTCCTGTGGCTGAACCAGCCGGTCGGCTTCCTCGTGACGATGCTCGTGATCGCGGTGTGGAAGGGCTGGCTCTAGCCCTTCAACCGCGCCAGCCGCTACTTGCGGACCAGCGGGCCCAGCCCGGCCGAGCGGGACTCGGCGTCGGGCATCCCGCACACCTCGAGCCAGTTCGCGAGCAGGCGGTGGCCGCCCTCGGTCAGCACGGACTCGGGGTGGAACTGCACGCCGTGCAGCGGCAGCTCCTTGTGCTTGAGGCCCATGATGATGCCGTTGGCGGTCGAGCAGGTGACCTCGAGGTCCTTGGGGACGGTCGGGTTCTCCACCGCCAGCGAGTGGTAGCGCGTCGCGGTGAAGGGCGACGGCAGTCCCGCGAGGACCGAGTCCTGCGCATGGCTCACCTGCGAGGTCTTTCCGTGCATGAGCTCGGGCGCGTGGCTGACCACTCCCCCGTAGACCTCCGCGAGCGCCTGGTGCCCCAGGCAGATGCCGAGCATCGGGGTCCCGGTCTCGGCGCAGCGACGGATCACGTCCATCGACGCCCCGGCCTCCGCGGGCGCTCCGGGGCCGGGCGAGATGAGCACGCCGTCGTAGTCGGTGACGTCGCCGGCCTCGTGGACGGCGTCGTTGCGCACGACGACGGTCTCCGCGCCCATCTGGCGCAGGTAGCCGACGATCGTGTAGACGAATGAGTCGTAGTTGTCGACGACGAGGATCCTCGTCATGTCAGCCTCCCTCGACGGTCTGGTCCTGAATGGGCAGATAGGGCTCGAGCCACGGGAACACCACCTCGAACAGCAGTGCGACCAGGGCCACGAACGCGATGGCGACGATCAGCGCCTTGATCCAGGCGTTGCCCGGCAGCCGCGACCAGATCCATGTCGAGATCATGAGACCTCCTCGACGAGCTCGGCGGGCACGCCGTGCCCCGTGGGCGCCCAGTACAGCAGCTCGCCGTGCACGACCCAGCGCTGGGCTGCGGAGAACCTCGGGTGACACGTCGTCATCGTGAGGTACCGGCCGTCGGCCTCCATGCCGGGCTGGTCAGGCACGGGCGCGATCACCTCGACCGCGGTCGGCAGCACGATCTCGTGGTCCGTGACCTCGTAGACGAACCAGGCATCCTCGGTCTCGATGACGACCGCGTCCCCGATCTCGAGCTGGTCGATGTCGCTGAAGGGCTTGCCGTACGTGGTGCGGTGCGCGGCGACGGAGAAGTTGCCCCACCCGCCCGGCATCGCGGTGCCCTCGTAGTGGCCGATGCCGATCACGTTGAGCACGGTCGGCTTGTCGGTGCCCTGCGCGATCGGCTTGACGTAGTCCTCGCCCCAGCGCGGCACGTACATGAGGCCGAACACCTCGGCATGCGCGGGCTCCTCCATCTCGGGAGGATCGTCCGTGAACTGGTACTCCTCGGGGATCGTCTCGGTGACGTCGAGCCCGACGCCGTCCTCGGCCTCCCCTCCGCTCGCGGTCACCGAGCCGACCTCGTCGACGAACTCCTCGATGATCGCGTCCTGGACGCGGTCCGCCTGCACGTCCGTATAGAACAGCTGCCAGACGACGAAGAGGCCCAGCAGCACTCCCGCCGCGATCAGCAGCTCGCCCGTGATCCCCAGGACCCGGTCGAACACGCGCATGCCTCGACGACCGTGGCGTGGGGACTCGGTGCCGTGCGGCGGGGTGGCCGTGGCAGTGGGGTGCTGCGACATGATGGGCCAAGCCTACGGGAGCGCCGCGGCGCCGAACAGCCCGTTTCGCCGTGGGCGGGGGGTCGCCGGTAGCCTTGGGGGCAGCATCCCGCCCACCGCGCGCGTGAGTCACGCGCCATTCACAGGAGCAGACACGTGGCACGAGCCAAGAAGAACGACCGCGAGACCTTCAAGGCCCCTCGCAACCTGGGCAAGGCGCAGTCCGAGAACCCCAAGTGGCTGATCCCGACGATCATCACGCTGCTGGTCATCGGGCTCGCGTGGATCACGGTGCACTACATCACCCAGGGTGCGTACCCGGTGCCGATCTACAACTGGAACGTGCTGGTGGGCTTCAGCTTCTTCGCGGTCGCGATGGGCCTGCTGACGCGCTGGAAGTAGCCAGCCCCTCCGCGGGAGACCACCGGTTCTCCCCAGCCCCGAGCCCCCGTGCGCGTGACATATCCACAGCGTGCGGGGGCTTTCTCACACCTACGGTTCTGTGGATAACGCTGGGGGAATGTGAATGACACGGGTGTAGTTATCCACATTGCTCTCCACACTTTGGGATAACTACACCCGTGTTATTCACAGGGAATTACACCGGTGTGAGTAACGAGCGGGGGGAGCGCGACGCGGCTGAAGGGAGTCAGCGTCGGGCGCGCTGCGGGCTCTTCACCCAGTGCAGCATCGCGAGCATCGTCAAAGCGCCGGCGATCGCGCCGCCGAGGTGCGCCTGCCATGACAGACCAGGGACGATGAAGCCCAGCACGAGCCACAGGCCACCCGTGGTGACCACCGACTGGTAGTTCATCCTGAGCTTGTACAGGACGACGGCATACGCGGCGAACAGCCCGAAGATGGCCCCCGAGGCTCCGCCGTGGACACCCGAGCTCGCGAGCAGCTCCACGGCGAGCGAGCCGCCGAGCAGGGAGATGACATACAGCGCCGCGAATCGGGCGCGCCCCATGATCGGTTCGAGCTGCGTGCCGAACTGGAACAGCACCAGCATGTTCATGCCGATGTGGAGAAGGCTGAAGTGAAGGAACCCCGAGGTGATCCATCGGTACCACTCCTCGCCCAACCCGCCGAGCTGACCGTCGATCTCGGGCCAGAGACCCCATCGAACCGGCCAAGGGTCACCGCCGTTGACCCCGTAGATGAGGTCGGACAGTCCACCCCCGAGGATCAGGGTGCCGTACAGGTAGGCCACGATGTTGAGCCCGATGATCGTGAACGTGACATAGGGCTTGCCGAACGCGCTCGTGAAGCCGAGGCGGTTCACGACCGAGCGGGACTGGCGCTGCGCCTCGCGCGCGCAGTCCACGCAGATGATGCCGACCGGGGCCGGGGTCTGGCACTCGGGGCAGGTGGGCCTCCCGCAGCGTTGGCAGGAGACGTAGGAGACGCGGTCGGGGTGGCGGGGGCACACGGGTTCCATGGCGGTCCCGCCACCCGACGCGGTCATGTACTGCTGACTACTCGGAGATGGAGACGGACGTGATCGTCACGTCCTCGACCGGACGGTCGCCGGGGCCGGTCGCCGTGGTGGCGATCTTGTCCACGATGGCCTTCGACTCGTCGTCGACGACCTTGCCGAAGATGGTGTGCTTGCCGTTGAGCCAGTCGGGGTTCGTCACCGTGATGAAGAACTGCGAGCCGTTGGTGCCCGCGGGCTTGCCGGTGATGGGGTTGACGCGCTTGCCGGCGTTCGCCATCGCGAGCAGGTAGGGCTCGGAGAACGTGAGCTCGGGGTGCGGCTCGTCATCGAAGGTGTAGCCCGGGCCGCCGGTGCCGGTGCCGAGCGGGCAGCCACCCTGGATCATGAAGCCGTCGATCACGCGGTGGAAGATGAGGCCGTCGTAGAAGGGCTCGTTGCTGGCCTGACCCGTCTTGGGGTCCTTCCACTCCTTCTCGCCGGTCGCGAGGCCGACGAAGTTCGCCACCGTGTTCGGGGCGTGGTTCGGGAACAGCTCGATGCGGATGTCACCGGCCGTGGTCTGGAGCGTTGCAATCATGTTCGTCATTGTGGCATAAGGCCTCGCCTCAGGGCGTTGTAGGTGGCACGATGGGTAAAAGGCACACCAACAGGGGACAGGAGGCTCGCCATGGGAAGGCCCAAGGTGGACATCGACGCCGAGAAGTATCGCAAGCAGGCCGAGGATGCTGCGGCCGCGGCGAAGGAGGCCGCTGACAAGGCTGCGGCGGCGGCGACCGAGGCCGCCAAGCGCGCCGCCGAGTGGGCTGGCCCCAAGGTGGGAGAGGCCGTCGAGTGGGCTGGCCCCAAGGTCGACGACGCCAAGGCGTGGGCTGGACCTCGTTACGAGCAGGCCATCGAATGGGCGGGTCCCAAGGTCGACGAGGCCGTCGCCTGGGCCAAGCCGCGCGCCGAGAAGGCCTACCGCAAGGGTGCGCGCAAGGCGTCCCCCTACGTCCACAAGGCCGGAGACAAGACGTCCGAGTGGGTAGACATCGCGCAGGCCGCGATCATCGGCGCCGCCATCCCCGCGGTCGTCGCCGCGGTCGACTCGGCCGGCGAGGAGCCGGTCGAGAAGAAGGGCGGCTCGGCCGCCAAGGTGCTGATCCCCGTCGCGATCGCAGCCGCCGCGGGCGCCGCGCTCGTCGCGTGGGCGCGCCGCGACCCCGGTCGCGACGCCTGGGCAGGCGACGACAAGTGGGAGCTCGAGAGTCCCGACGGCGATCTTCCCGCGAAGCTCCGCCACGACGTCAACAAGGCCGCTGACATGACCACGTCGACCATGAAGAAGGCCTTCGCGACCGTGAGCGACGCCGCGCAGACCACCTCGAAGCAGGTCGTCGACGCCGCCGGACCCGCGTGGGACAAGGCCGTCGCGCAGCTCGGCCCGACCTACGCCAAGGCGAAGGAGGCCGCAGGCCCTGCTTATGAGCGGGTGAAGGACACCGCGCTCGAGGAGGCGAAGAAGATCTCCGAGCAGGCCGGTCCCGCGATCGAGCGTGTGAAGGAGACCGCGACCGCCGAGGCGAAGAAGTTCGCCGAGTCGGTCGACGAGGCGCGCCACAACGCCGCGGTCGGCCTGGCCGACACGATCGACGATGCCGAGGGCGTCTGGGAGGACGAGGGCGGCACCGGCGAGGACGGCCTCACGCCCGAGGAGCGCAAGGACGAGGCGATGGCGCCCAAGAAGGCACCCGCCAAGCGCGCTCCCGCGAAGAAGCCCGCGGCGAAGGCCGCCCCCAAGGAGGACAAGCCCGCCGAGGAGGCGAGCTGATCTGATCTGGCTCCGCCGAGCCGCCGAGAGGCGCGCGAGGTGGAACGCGACGAAGGCCCGGACCTCACGGTCCGGGCCTTCGTCGTCTCCGCGAGGCGCGCGGGATCTCAGGCCGCGGCGGCGAGGTGCTCGATGAGGATCTTGGTGCCGATGCCGATCAGCACCAGGCCGCCGGCGAGCTCCGCCCATGAGCGCAGGTGCTCGCCCGCGTGATGGCCCAGCCGATAGCCCAGCAGCGATGCGGCGAAGGTCACCACGCCGATCACCACGACCGCGAGGACGATGTCGACCTGCAGGAAGGCGAACGAGACGCCGACCGCCAGGGCGTCGATGCTCGTCGCGATGCCGAGTACCAGCAGCTCCCGGGTTCCGATGCTCACGTCAGCGTCGGGAACCTCGTCGCCGTCCTCGTCGTCGTCTGCGGATCGCGACTCCCACACCATCTTCGCGCCGATCGCGACCAGCAGGCCGAAGGCGATCCAATGATCGAAGGCCTCGACCTCGGACGCGAACGATGACGCGAGCAGCCACCCGAGCACGGGCATGAGCGCCTGGAACGCACCGAAGGTGATCGCGAGCTGGAGCGCGGGCTTCCAGACGAGTCGACGCAGGTGCAGGCCCTTGCCGACGGAGACGGCGAAGGCGTCGGCGGAGACACCGAGGGCGGTGAGCAGAAGGGTGAGCAGTGACAACGGAGCCCTCTCGGGTTCGGATCTGCCGTGCCGAGGAGGTGCATAGGGGTGCCTCGGCACGCTGAGCGCGTGCCGAAGGTCTTGCTCACCCGGTCTGACCGGGAACCCGCACCGGGCGCCGGAGCGCCAGTATGTCGACACGGGTTCGGATCCTTGCGGATCGCTGGGAGCTACTCCCCTTCGTCGGCGCCATTGTGGCACAGGGCGTCGCCTCCGGGCCAGCGCCGTGCCTGGCAGAGCCGCCCTGGGTATGCGCGAGGTGGACTTACTCTCTTCCGCTCGCAGGACGTCCCTGGCGTCCGATGGGGAGGTCAACCCCGGCTCGCGCACGAACCGGGGGCCAGCATCTCGCACAGCATCGAGGCCCCACGACAGATCCGAGAACCGCCATGAGCACCGACAGTCGCATCGCCACGAGCGCCACGCACGATCCAGCGCTTGCCCTCCCGTCCGCCGACACGCTCGCCCCGCACGTCTGCGTGACCCGCGGCGGTGTCGCGGTCGCGGGGCTCGGCGTGAGCGTCATCAGGATGGCGGGGCTGACACCGGGTCACGCCGCACCGAATGCCGCGTCGGCACTGGCGGCGCTCATCGATGCGGAGAGGCTGTCGCGGGCTGGCTTCGCCCGCGCCGCCGACTCCCTCGAAGCCTATGCGCGCAGGTCGAGCATGCCGATCGACGAGGCAACGCTCCAGGTGGTCGAGGCCTGCGTCGAGGACCTCCCGCGCCAGCTCGTCGTCATCGGTGTCGCGGGCCGCCCGCAGGCGACGCCCGCGGTCACCCTGCTGGACATGGATCTGTATCGACGGCAGGCGCGCGCCGTCGAGGAGGTGGACGATGCGAACGCGGCTGCGGCTGCGGCCGCCGCGCACGGCCTGGAGGACATCGCCGATGAGATCCGCTCGTGGGCGTTCATCGAGGGCCTCCGCGCCGCGACGCGGGCCGACGCCACCGCGCTCGAGCTGAGCGTCCTCGCCGAGCACCCCGACCCCGAGGTGCGCAGGGCGGTGGCGCTCCACGCACACACGTCCGAAGCGGATCAGGCGCTGCTCGCGCACGACCCCTCGCCCCGCGTGCGGGACGCGGCCTGGCTCCACGCATGCTGCCTCGAGGGAGACCCGCTGAAGCGAAGAGGACGCTGACCCCTCACGCCCGGCAGATCCGGGCGCCGGCCACGCCGACCGGTCAGGACGCGCGCGCCACCGAGAGGGTTCCGCCGCAGCCAGGAACCGGATGCCAGCCGCCGACCCTCCCATACCGGCTCGCGGGCATGCCGGGCTCGAGCGCCATGTCTGTCGCGGCGACGACGCGGCCGGCGGCGGTACCGAGCACGGCGGGCACCGAGGACCGGCTGAGGACGCCGTCGGTCAGCCGCTCGAGCCGCGCGACCGAGAGGTCGGCGCCGACGACTCCCGCGATCGCGCCGTCCACCTTGACGGGCACGGTGAGCGTGAGCGTGAGCTCGTCGGTGCACAGATAGTCGATGTAGGGGCCCGTCAGGTACGCGTCGCGGAGCTTGACGGCGCCGCGCCACCATTCGAGTCTGGTGTAGTCGAGGAATGCCTCGTCTGCCGGGTTCTCGACGGCCTCGAGCCGCCGCAGCGTGCCTGGTCTCCCTGCGAGGCCCGCACCGTTCGCCGCGCTGAGCCACCAAGCCATGTGCCAGGGGGTCTCCTCAAGGAAGCCCGGGGCCGCGACGAATCCCGCGCCGAGCGTGGGGCCCGACTCCGCGAGCGCGGCGGCCACGAGCCACTGCACGATCTCGTCGATCTCGCCGGAGGATCCCACGCCTTCTGCGAAGGCCGCCTCGAGGCGCAGGCGCCAGTCGTTCACCTGCGCGAAGACCGGGGCGAGGGAGGTGCCGAGCACCGCCGCGATCTCGCGGATTCCCGCCGCGATCACCGCTCGACCTCCTCGCGCACGGCGAGCAGTCGAGTGACGAGCCAATCGACCTGCTCGAGCACGATCGCTCTTGCCTGGGCAGCCTCTCCCTCGCCGAGCGCCTGGACCAGCCGGCGGTGGCGCTCAGCGTTGCCGCGCACGACGTCACCCTCCTGAAGCGCGATCCACAGGAGCGGGCCGAACTCCGACTGGAGCCGCACCTGCTCGGACACCAGGCGCGCCGATCGCGACAGCGCGGCGACCTCGAGCCGGATCCCATTCTCCGCCCGACGCGCGGCGACGCCGCTGGCAGAAGCACCGTCCTCGACCAGCAGGGCGAGCGTGTCGACGTCGCCCGGCGTCGCGAACATCGCGGCCCTCTCGGCGGCGCCGCTCGCGATGAGCGAGTAGTGCAGTCCCATGTCACGCAGCTCGACGCGAGAGATCTCGGCGAGGCGAGCGACCAGAGCCGCCCGCGCATCGTCCCCGGTCCCCGTGACGAAGCTGCCGCCCGAACGCCCTCGACGCGTCTCGATGAGGCGGTCAGTCCTGAGCGACTCGAGGGCCTCGCGCGCGGTCACCGTGGCGACCCCGAAGCGGCGCCCGAGCTCCTGCTCGGTGGGAAGGCGCTCACCCCGCTCGAGCAGCCCGAGCTGGATCGCATCGGCGAGGCGCTGCGCAACGACCTCGGCGCGGCCAGCCGTGTCGAGCGGCGCGAAGATCGCGGCGCGCGTCGCCTCCCGCGCCGCGCCCGCACCCATGCTCGCCATCTCGCACCTTCCCTTCCCGCTCACATTCTCCCGACGACGCGCGTCGCAGGAAAGGTCTGGTCCCAGAGAATTAACGGGCTGTTTACACGCGAGCCGCGCAGATGAAATCTGGTTCTAGATGAATTAGCGGCATGCCCACTGCTATCCGATTGCGCGGACTTCACAAGAGGTTCGGCGACACCATCGCCGTCGCGGACCTGGATCTCGACATCGAGGCCGGCGAGTTCTTCTCGATGCTTGGCCCCTCGGGATCGGGCAAGACCACCGTGCTGAGGGCGATCGCGGGCTTCGAGCAGCCGACGAGCGGCACCGTCGAGCTCTTCGGCAAGGACGTCACCGCCCTTCCGCCCTTCTCCCGACCGGTGAACACGGTCTTCCAGGACTACGCCCTGTTCCCCCACATGAGCGTGATCGCGAACGTCGAGTACGGGCTGCGCGTGGCCGGCATGCCCCGAGGCGCGCGCCGCTCGCGTGCCGAGGAGGCCCTCGCAGCGGTCCAGCTCGCAGGACTCGAGGACCGCCAGCCCCACGAGCTGTCGGGCGGCCAGCGCCAGCGCGTCGCGCTCGCCCGCGCGATCGTGCTGCGGCCCGACGCGCTGCTCCTCGACGAGCCGCTCGGCGCGCTCGACCTCAAGCTCCGCGAGCAGATGCAGGTCGAGCTCAAACAGCTCCAGCGCTCGCTCGGGATCACCTTCGTCTTCGTCACCCACGATCAGGACGAGGCGCTGACCCTGAGCGACCGCGTCGCCGTGTTCGACGCGGGTCGCGTCGTGCAGCTCGGCACCCCGCGCGAGGTCTACGACCGTCCCGCGAGCAGCTTCGTCGCCTCGTTCGTGGGGTCGTCGACCCTGCTCGAGCCCCGCGTCGCCGAGGCCTTCGGCCTCGAGGCCCAGCTCATGGCGGTGCGGCCGGAGCGAGTGGCGCTCGGCGGCGCCGACGGCGTCCCCGGCACGATCGCCGAGGTGATCTACACGGGCCCCGAGCACCGCATCGTGGTCGATCTCGAGGGCCTGGGCACACGGATCACCGCGCTCGAGCCGAACGTCGGGGCCCGAGGCGCGCGTGCGCGCGGCGACCGCGTCACCGTCTCGATCGCCCCTGCCGACGCGACCTCCCTCGAGACCTCCGCATCGTCCTGAGGCTCAGGCTGTCCTGACACCAGCATCGTCCCTGCTCCACCGCACGACCGCAGTGAACACGCACCACCCGAAGGAACCCCGTACCGAGAGGAAGTCCCGTGTTGAAGCCAACCGCCCGCATGTCCCTTCGAGCCGGCGTCGCGTCGGTCGCAGTCGCCTCCCTGGCGGCGTGCGGCACCGCGAGCTCCGGATCCGACACCGAGGCCGCCACCGAGATCGGTGACGCCGAGGGCACCGTCTCCATCCTCGCGTGGCCCGGCTACGTCGAGGACGGCTCCAACGACCCGACGGTCGACTGGGTCTCCGACTTCGAGGAGGCCACGAGCTGCGAGGTCGTCTCGAAGACCTACGGCACCTCCGATGAGGCCTACCAGCTCATGCAGAGCGGCGGCTACGACGTCGTCGCCGCGTCGGGCGACCTCACGCTGCGCCTCATCGCCGCCGACCTGGTCTCCGCGGTCAACACCGACCTGCTCGAGAACTACGAGGGCATCTTCGACTTCCTCAAGGACAAGGAGTGGAACTCGGTCGACGGCGTCTCGTACGGAGTCCCCCACGGCTACGGCGCCAACCTGCTGATGTACAACACGGAGGTCGTGGACCCCGCGCCGACGTCGTGGGACGTCGTGTTCGACAGCGCCTCCGACTACGCGGGCGCCGTCACCGCCTACGACTCGCCGATCTACATCGCCGACGCGGCCGTCTACCTCATGACCCACGAGCCGGACCTCGGCATCACGAACCCCTACGCGCTCGACGAGGACCAGTTCGCCGCGGCCGTGGACCTGCTCAAGCTGCAGAAGGAGAGCGTCGGCGAGTACTGGTCCGACTACCTCAAGGAGATCCAGGCCTTCGAGTCCGGCGACTCCGTGGTCGGCACCACGTGGCAGGTCATCCAGAACTCGATCTCGACCGGCAACACCGAGGTCGTCCTGCCCGAGGAGGGCGCGACCGGCTGGTCCGACACGTGGATGATCGCGTCCGAGGCAGAGAGCCCCAACTGCGCGTACATGTGGCTCGACTACATCGCGAGCCCCGAGGCCAACGCCACGGCGACCGCCTACTTCGGCGAGGCCCCGTCCTCCGAGGCGGCGTGCGATTTCCGCGACGACTGCGAGGCGTACCACGCGGGTGACGAGGAGTACGCGTCGCAGATCTGGTACTGGACCACCCCCGTGGCCGAGTGCGTCGACGGCCGCGAGGACGTCGAGTGCGTCGACTACGCCGAGTGGACCAAGGCCTGGCAGGAGATCAAGGGCTGAGTGAAGGGCGTGGGGGCGGACGGTCCGCCCCCACGCCCTCGCCCGGCACTCATCCGCATCGAACCCCGAGGACCCCATGACCACCCACCGCGCCTCAGCGTTTCTCGCCCCCCGCCGCCGCCTCCAGGTGGCCGGGCTGCTCACCGCCCCGGTGGCGTGGCTCGGGCTCGTCTACGTGGTCGCGCTCGCCGCGCTGCTCATCACCGCCTTCTGGACGGTCGACGGGCTCACGGGTCAGGTCCAGATCCAATGGACGACGGACAACGTCGTCGAGGTCTTCACCGAGGCGCTGTACCGGACCGTGACGCTCCGCACGCTCGGCATCGCCGCTGCGGTCACCGTCATCGATGTGCTCATCGCGATCCCCGTCGCGTTCTTCATGGCGAAGGTCGCCGGACCTCGCGCGCGGCATCTGCTGGTGATCGCGGTGCTCGCCCCGCTGTGGGCGTCGTACCTGGTCAAGGTCTACGCGTGGCGCGCGCTGCTGTCGGCCGACGGTCTCATCGGCTGGGCGGGCGCCCCGTTCGGCCTGGACACCCCCGGCTACGGCATCACCGGCGTCATCCTCACGCTGTCGTATCTGTGGCTGCCGTACGTGATCATGCCGATCTACGCGGGCTTCGACCGCGTCCCCGACCGCCTGCTCGAGGCGTCGGCGGACCTGGGCGCGCGTGGCGGCATCACCCTCATGGCCGTCGTACTGCCCATGATCAGGCCCGCCATCATCGCCGGTTCGATCTTCGCCTTCTGCCTGAGCCTCGGCGACTACATCACCGTCGGGATCGTCGGCGGCACGACCCAGATGCTCGGCAACCTCGTCTACACGAACGTCGGTGCGGCGAACAACCTGCCGCTCGCCGCCGCGATCTCCCTCATCCCGATCGGGATCATCTTCGTCTACCTTGCCGCGGTCCGCCGGACCGGGGCGCTCAGGAGCCTGTGATGCAGCTCGGACCCGCCACTCGCGCAGTGCTCGGCATCGTCACGACGGTGACGCTCGCGCTCATCTACCTTCCGCTGTTCGTGGTGCTGCTCAACTCGTTCAGCACGTCGGAGAGCCTGTCGTGGCCGCCGCCGGGCTTCACCCTGGAGTGGTGGGGTCGCGCGCTGCAGAGCACGGGCGCGCTCGAGGCGCTCGGCACCTCGGTCGCGGTCGCCCTCGCCGCGTCGGCGATCGCGCTCGTGCTCGGCACGCTCGCGGCGATGGCGCTGTCCCGCTACGAGTTCTTCGGCAAGGAGGCCGTGAACCTCCTCATCGTGCTGCCGATCGCACTTCCCGGCATCGTCACAGGCATCGCGCTCAACAACGCGTTCCGCACGATGATGGGAGTCCAACTGTCCGTGTGGACGCTGATCATCGCGCACGCGACGTTCTGCATCGTCACGGTCTACAACAACGCGTTCGCCCGACTGAACGCCGCCGGCACTCGGCTCGAGGACGCCTCGATGGACCTCGGCGCGGGCCTGTTCACGACGTTCCGCCTCGTGACCTTCCCCCGGCTCAAGTCGGCGCTCGTCGCTGGCGGGCTGCTCGCCTTCGCGCTCAGCTTCGACGAGATCATCGTGACGACGTTCACCGCGGGCAACGGGGTCACCACGCTGCCGCTGTGGATCCTGCAGAACATGTTCCGCCCGTCGCAGGCGCCCGTGGTCGCGGTGATCGCCGTGATCCTCGTCGTCGTGTCGGTGGTGCCGATCGCGATCGCGCAGCGGCTCACAGCGAAGGACGCCGCGACAGTGTCGAGGTAGTCCGACGGCCGCATCGGGCCGTGATCGGCCCACGGACGATGCGGCGGCCAGTGGGTTGCGGGTCCCAGGACGATGCGGACGTTCAGGGACGATGCGGCGGTTCAGTCGGGAACGCGCCTGATCACGAGCACGGCCTCGGCTGGGGCGCCCACGGCCTCGTAGGTGTGCTCGGTGTCGGACGTCCACGCGTAGTGCTCCCCCGCCGGCACCTCGGCCTCCTCGCCAACTCGGCCGACGCGCGCCACGCCCCGGGTCACGACCAGGTGCTCGACCACATGCGACCCATGCGCGGATGAGCGGTGGACCGTCCCCGGGGTGAGGCGCAGCGTGTAGACCTCGACGGAATCGTCCTCCGTACCGGTGGTGCCGAGCAGCGTGGTGTCGATTCCGGGCGCCCCGAGCTCGGCGCCGGGGCGCTCGGCGAGCAGCCACGCGAGCGGCAGGTCCAGGGCGTTCGCGAGCGAGTACAGGGTCGACAGGTTGGGATTGCGACTCCCTCGCTCGATCTCCGACAGCGAGCCCTTGCCGATGCCGGCCGCTGCGGCGAGCGCCCCGAGCGAGAGCCCCCTCGAGGCCCTGATCGCACGGAGCCGGTCGCCGACGACTGGCGCCACATCGTCGGAGGTCATGGATTCAGGCTACCGAACCGTTCCATACTCAGAACAGTAGGGGTACCGTTCTGTTTATGGAACACGCGCGTCGGCACACCATCGCGATGGGGCTCGTGACGGCCCTCGTCGGCTTCGCCAGCTCGTTCGCGGTCGTCCTCGCGGGTCTGCGCAATGCGGGCGCGACCCCGGACCAGGCCGCGTCGGGACTGGCCGCCCTCTGCATCGTCCAGGCGCTCGGGATGCTGTGGCTCACCTGGCGGCATCGCACCCCCCTCACGCTCGCGTGGTCCACTCCGGGTGCGGCCCTGCTCGCGAGCCAGGGCGCGGCCGATGGCGGCTGGCCCGCCGCGATCGGCGCTTTCCTCCTCGTCGGCGCGCTCATCGTCGCCACTGGGCTCATCCGCCCGCTCGGCCGCCTCATCGGGCGCATCCCCACCTCGATCGCTCAGGCGATGCTCGCCGGCATCCTGCTCCCGCTGTGCCTCGCACCCTTCACCGCGCTCACCGGGCAGCCATGGCTCGTGGGCGCGCTCATCGTCGTATGGGTGGTCATGCAGCGGTTCGCGCCGCGCTGGGCCACACCGCTCGCGTTCGGCCTCGCGGTGGCGATCATGATCACCTCCACGGCGACCGACGGGGGCGTGCCGGTCGCGGCACCCGTGCTGACGTGGACCAGCCCCTCGCTCACCTGGGGGGCGATCCTCGGCATCGCGCTCCCGCTGTACGTCGTGACGATGGCATCCCAGAACGTCCCCGGCGCCGCCGTGCTCAAGGCGGCCGGCTACGAGGCCCCCTGGAAGGAGACGATGGTCGTCACGGGTGTCGGCACGATCGCCGGGGCAGGATTCGGCGGCCACGCGATCAACCTCGCGGCGATCACCGCGGCCCTTCCCGCCTCCCCCGAGTCTCATCCTGACCCGCGGCGTCGCTGGATCGCGACCGCGACGGCGGGCTGGGCCTACCTGGGCATCGCCGCGATCGCGGCAACGCTCACCGCGCTCGTCGAGGCCGCCCCGGCAGGGCTGCTCGAGGCCGTGGCGGGCCTCGCGCTGCTCGGCACCTTCGCCTCCTCGGTCTCGGGCGCGTTCGCCGTCCCCGACGACCGGATCCCCGCAGCGATCACCCTGCTTCTCGGCGCGTCAGGAGTCGCCCTCGCGGGCATCGGGTCGGCCTTCTGGGCGCTGCTGGTCGGGCTCGGGCTGCGCTGGATGATGACTCGCCGCGAGCCCTCTACCTCCGGGAAGGAAGCAGCGGAGTCCGTCGCTACTCGACCGTGACTGTGTCGCTGACCTTCTTCTTGGAGAAGTAGCCGGCCTTGTAACCGACGATCACGGCCTTGATCTCCTTGCCGCGGTCGGCCTCGGTCAGCGTGTAGTACCTGCCCGTCGCGCCGTCGATCACCGCGCCGTTGCGCCTCCAGTAGATGGAGTAGGTGTCGGGCTGGGGGTCCCACTGACCGTGAATCGCGGTCAGGGTCTCGCCGACCTCCGGCGTTCCCACGATCCTCGCATCGGGCGCATAGTGGAAGCCCTTCTTCACGTACTTCGCCTCGCTCGTGCGCGACGCCGTGTTGAAACCGGGGCGCTTCGCGGTGACGGTGACCTTGAGGTGGTGGCCACGGTCGGCCTTGGCCACCGTGTAGGTCTCATTCGTCGCGCCCTCGATCGGCTCGCCGTCGCGCAGCCACTGGTAGGTGAGCGACTTCGGAATCGGGTACCAGTAGCCGGTGCCCGCCTTGAGGGTCCGTCCCACCTTGGTCACCCACGGGACCCACGGTGTGGAGGCCGTCGTGAAGATGTTCTTGACGCGGCGCTCCTGGCTGAGCACCGTCGCGTCCGCGTAGCCCGACTTCGAGGCCGTGACGTCGACCGTCAGATAGGTGCCCCGGTCCTCCTTGGTCACCGTGTACGTCTGCTCCGTCGCACCCTCGATCGCCACGCCGTCCCGATACCACTGGAACGCGTACGAATCCGGAGTCGGCACCCACTCGCCCACCTCGGCCGTCAGCACCCGATCCTTCTTCGCCACCCCCGTGATCGTGCCCTGCGGCGTCGACGAGAACTCCAGGCTCTCGTCTGCGGACGCCGGCACGCTCACCAGCACCGACGCGGCCATCACCACCAGACCGAGGAGCGCACCCACCACACCCGCGCGGATACGCGTCGTCCTTGGCTCCATCAGCCCATGCGATTCAGTCACGTTGGTTCCCCCTGCTTCTGGTCACGATGGTCGCGCGGGCTCACCCGGGCGACCATCGCACCGTTGATGTCACAGTCAGGACGAGGCCCGCACACGAAAGGTTGGGGCGACCCTCTCCCGCATCCCGTCGCTACTGGACGGTGACGATGTCGCTGATCTTGTCCTTGGAGAAGTAGCGGGCCTTGTGCCCGACGATCTTCACCTTGATGTTGGTGCCGCGGTCGGCCTCGGTCAACGTGTACGTCTTGCCTGTCGCACCCTCGATCTTCTTGCCGTTGCGCTTCCAGTAGAAGGTGAAGCTGTCGGGCTGGGGCTCCCACTGACCGTGAATCGCGGTCAGGGTCTCGCCGACCTCCGGCGTTCCCACGATCCTCGCATCGGGCGCATAGTGGAACGCCTTCTGCACGTACTTCGCCTCGCTCGTGCGCGACGCCGTGTTGAAGCCCGGGCGCTTCGCGGTGACGGTGACCTTGAGGTAGTGGCCACGGTCGGCCTTGGTGGTCGTGTAGGTCTCATTGGTCGCGCCCTCGATCGGCTCGCCATCACGCAGCCACTGGTAGGTGAGCGACTTCGGCGTGGGGTACCAGTAGCCGGTGCTCGCCCTGAGCGTCCGTCCCACCTTGGTCACCCACGGGACCCGAGGCGTACCGGCCTTCGTGAAGATGTTCTTGACGCGGCGCTCCTGGCTGAGCACCGTCGCGTCCGCGTAGCCCGACTTCGAGGCCGTCACGTCGACCGTCAGATAGGTGCCCCGGTCCTCCTTGGTCACGGTGTACGTCTGCTCCGTCGCACCCTCGATCGCGACACCGTCCCGATACCACTGGAACGCGTACGAATCCGGAGTCGGCACCCACTCGCCCACCTCGGCCGTCAGCACCCGATCCTTCTTCGCCACCCCCGTGATCGTGCCCTGCGGCGTCGACGAGAACTCCAGGCTCTCGTCTGCGGACGCCGGCACGCTCACCAGCACCGACGCGGCCATCACCACCAGACCTAGGAGCGCACCCACCACACCCGCGCGCATGCGCGATGACGACGGACCCTCAGCGACCATTCTCTCGATCACGGCACTACCTTCCCCTTCGGAGCGCGCACAGCTTGGTTCGCGTGCGACCAGACTCACACAGAGAACGTAGCCGGATCGTGAAAGGTTGGGAAAGTCACCTACCCGCCGGACGGAAGGCCGTCCGCGAGGCGCCGGAGCGCGGTCCGCAGGAGGCTCAGCCCCACGCCTCGTTGAGCGCGTCCGTCCAGTCCGGGCACAGCTCGATGGCCGCGCTCATCACGCCGGCGGCGACCCACTCGTCGACGCCGTACCGGTCGGAGGTGTCCGTGAGCAGCTGGCTGATGTCCTCGTACGAGTCGGTCGCACCGCCCTCGAACTGCTCGCACACCCAGTAGCCGGCCTCGAGCTGAGTGTCCTCGTCCAGCCCCGTGTCCCACAGGTCGAGCACCCACAGGTAGGTCTCCTCGGGATCGTCGCCGTCGGGCCACGCGTCCCACGACGCCGTGACCGACGGGTCGGCGGTCAGGTCGCCGAAGGCCTCCTCGAGATCCTCAGCGTCCTCGGTGATCTCGGCCGCCCAGGACTCCCAGTCGTCGAGCCCGGACGATGCGGACGCGGCCAGATCATCGAGCGCGTCGGAGACGGTGTCGCTCGCCTTGTTCAGCAGCAGTCCCGCGAGGATCACGCCACCGACGCCGATCAGCAGGATCACGCCGACCACGATGCCGATGATCATCGGGGCCTTGCTCTTCTCGGCGGGCTGCTGACCCACGGGCGCCTGGCCTGGCGCCGCGGCGTACTGCGCGCCGGACTGAGGCGCCGCTCCGGCAGATTCTCTCGCGTCGGAGGTCGGCATCGAAGTCGTCGTGGGGCTCGGCTCAGCGGCAGGCATCTGCTGCGTCGGCGCCGCGGCCGCCTCGGCCTGCGCGTCGGCGACGGGGAGGGCCCTCGCCTCGGTCGCGCCCGGGTCCATGACCCAGTCGGTCCACTGCGCGCCATCCCAGTAGCGCTGCCTGCCGGATCCTGGCGCCGTCGGATCCTCGTGCCAGTCGGGCGTGGTGCTCATCGCGACCCCCTCAGCCGAACGGATGTCTCCTCATGACTGTACGTCCCTCGGTGCCTGTACGCTCAGAAAGGGGAAGATCACACATGGGGGAAGCATGAAGATCCCGGGAACGCGCTCACTCGCGGAGCGCTGGCCCGAGCTGGCCAAGGAGTTCGACGTGGAGCGCAACGCTCCGCTCACCGCCGCGGACGTGTCCGCGAGGTCGTTCCGCAGGGTGTGGTGGTCGTCTGAGACGTGCGGCCACTCGTGGCAGGACTCACCTCGGGGGAGGACCGGCCGCATGCCTCGCGATTGCCAGCTGTGCGGCGGAGGCGACACGCCTTTCGTGGTCGACGACCCGAACGCGCGCGTGAGGTTCGACAACGCGCACCGCGCTTTCGGCGGCACGGGTGTGTGACGGGCCCCAGCCCGCCACACACGACGAATGCCCGATGCGATCCGCATCGGGCATTTCTCGTGGAGCCTAGGGGACTCGAACCCCTAACCCCCTGCTTGCAAAGCAGGTGCGCTACCAATTGCGCCAAGGCCCCGTGTGGGAGATTCCAGTCTCCCACGGGATCTGGAGGACCGGTAGGGAGCGGCTGCGCCGCATCGACCTGAAGTCCGGCACGACCGTCCGGTCGTCTTCCGTGGGCCCAGGAGGACTTGAACCTCCGACCTCTTCGTTATCAGCGAAGCGCTCTAACCGCCTGAGCTATGGGCCCGTTCACCGCGGCTTGGCCGCGGCGATAAACCATACCAAACGCGCGGGGCGGGAACCAAATCGGCCCCCGGCCCCGGCATCGGGACGGTCGGTGACGAGGATCAGTCGTCGGTGAGGGTGACGTAGAAGCCGCCCACGACCGCGGAGATCACGTTGTAGAGGAACGCGGAGATCGTCGCGAGCGCGGTGAGCAGGACCACGTCGACCACGGCGATCAGCGTGGTCGCCGCCATGATCTTGTTGAGATCGAAGAACTGCATGAGGTCCAGCTCGCTGTCCTCCGGGAACAGCGTGAGGATCCAGTCGTTGATCGTCGTGAAGATGCCCATGGTGTTGAGCACGTTCCACAGCACGTAGACCGCGACGACGAGCATGATGCCCACTGCGATCGACAGCAGGAAGCCGATCTTGAGGGCCGACCACGGGTCGACGCGCGACACCAGGACGCGGACCTTGCGCGGTCCGCCCTTGTGCGCGGACGCCGCGATCGGGTCGGCCGAGCGGACCTCGTTCTTGGCGCGGGTCGCGGAGGCCTTGATCTTGCCGAAGGCCGTCTCGGTCTCGTCGGACGCGGGCGCCTTGGTCGCGGGCTTCGGCGCCGCGGGGCTCGCCGGCTGCGCGGGCGCGGTGCTCACGGACTGGGTCTGGCTGCCCGCGGGACGCACGGGAGCGGTCGCCGCACCGGGGGCGAAGACGTTGGTCGCGCTGCGGGGAGCAGTCGGGGCCTGTCCGGAGACGGGACGGGTCGCGCTCTGACCGGTCGTCGGGCGCATCGGGCTCTGACCCGTGGTCGGACGCGTCGGCGTCTCACCGGTGACGGGGCGCGTGGGGATCTGTCCCGAGCGCAGCGAGGTGCGCTGCGGGTTGCTGCCCGAGGCGGGCGTCACCGACGGCGGCTTCGTCGCGGACGCAGGCGCCCACGCGTTCTCACCGGTGACGGGCTTCGTGCCGCGATCTTCCGCGTTCATGAACTCTCCTCCTGGTGGCGCACAGCGCGCCGATGCCTTCGTCCAAGGGTACTTGAGGGGCACAAGCCCCACGCGCGCGTGTGGACTAGTGGCCGCTTCCCAGGTGGCCCGAGATCCGGCCGTGGAACTCCTGCGACGCGTCGTTGAGACCCACGATCTCGACGCTCTTCCCATGATTCTCGTACTTGTACTCGATCGAGTCGAGCGCGGCGACCGTCGAGGCGTCCCACACGTGCGAGTGCGTCATGTCGATGATCACCTTGTCGGGGTCGCCCGCGTAGTCGAACTGGCTGTAGAGATCGTTGGACGACGCGAAGAACAGCTCGCCGGACACCGTGTACCGGCGCACGCCGTCCACGACCTCGCCCCCCTCGACCTCGGCGATGTGCGCGACCCTGCGCGCGAACAGCACGGAGGCCAGCACGACGCCAGCGACGACGCCGTACGCCAGGTTGTGGGTCGCGACCACGATCGCGACGGTCACGAGCATGACCGAGGTCTCCGAGCGAGGCATGCGACGCAGCGTCGACGGGCGGATCGAGTGCCAGTCGAACGTGGCCCACGACACGAAGATCATCACCGCGACGAGCGCGGCCATCGGGATCATCGCGACCAGGTCGCCGAGCGCGAGGATGAGGATCAGCAGGAAGATTCCCGCGGCGAACGTCGAGAGGCGCGTGCGCGCACGGCCGACCTTGACGTTGATCATGGTCTGGCCGATCATCGCGCAGCCGCCCATGCCGCCGAAGAAGCCGGTGATGATGTTCGCAGCGCCCTGGCCCCAGGCCTCGCGCGTCTTGTCGGAGTGGGTGTCCGTGACGTCGTCGACGAGCTTCGCGGTCATGAGCGACTCGAGCAGGCCGACGAGAGCGATGCCGAGCGCGTAGGGCGCGACGATCTCAAGCGTCTCGAGGCTGAACGGCACGTTCGGGAAGAACAGCGTGGGCAGGCCCTCGGGCAGCGCGCCCTCGTCGCCGACGGTCGGCACAGCCATGCTGAACGCGACGGTCACGATGGTGAGCAGGACGATCGCGACAAGCGGCGCGGGCACGACGGTCGTGAGCCGGGGGAGCAGCGCGATGATCGCGAGTCCCACGGCGACGAGCACGTACACGACCCACGACACGTCGGTGAGGTGCGGCAGCTGCGCCATGAAGATGAGGATCGCGAGCGAGTTGACGAAGCCGATCATGACCGAGCGCGGGATGAAGCGCATGAGCTTCGCGACGCCGAGCAGCGCGAGCACCACCTGGAAGATGCCGCCGAGGATGACGGCCGCGATGAGGTAGTCGAGCCCGTAGTCGCGCGCGAGCGGCGCCACCACGAGGGCGACCGCGGCGGTGGCGGCCGAGATCATCGCGGGGCGGCCGCCGAGGAAGGCGATCGCGACCGCCATCGTGAACGACGCGAACAGACCCACGCGCGGGTCGACTCCCGCGATGATCGAGAACGAGATCGCCTCGGGGATCAGCGCGAGCGCGACGACGAGGCCGGCGAGCAGCTCGGTGCGCATCACCTTGGGGCTCAGCCACTCGGGACGGCGCCACGAACGTGGGTCCCAGGGGGTGCCGAAGCGGTTCGTCACCTCGGGTACGCCGGTGGACGTGCGCGGGCTGGCGGCGGGAGTGCTCATGAGGTCTCCAACGGGGACAGGGACGATGCGTCAGTCGGGCAGGCGCGAACGCGCGCCTGAGCGCGTCATCGAGAGGGGAGGCCTGCGATGGCCGTCGTCCAGGCTACCCGATGCGCCCGGCGGGCCCCCTGGAGCGTGCCGCACGCCACATCGTCCGGGCGCCAGGGCGCGCTCGCCCCGTCCCTGGCCCATGCCGCATCGTCCATGGGGACGTCCGCGCCCCGCACCGCTGCTCGGGCAGCGCGGTCACTCCTCGGGCGTGGTCGGTTCCGGCGTGCTCGGCTCCGCCTTCGCGGGCCTCTGCTTCAGCCGGAGGCCGCGGAGCCTCGACAGGGGGGAGCGCGTCGCGGACTGCACGGCAGGGGGAGAGGGCTCGAGGCCGTAGTGGTCGCCGATCTCCGACAGCAGCTCCTGTCGGTCCTCGAACTCGTACCTCATGTGCTCCGCATGGAACATCTTCCACAGCGACACGACCATGAGGAGCATCACGATCGAGAAGGGCAGCGCCGCGATGATCGACGCCGTCTGGAGCGCGCCGAGGCCACCCGCGAGAAGCAGCGCGGCGGCGAGCACGCCCTCGGTGATGCCCCAGAACAGGCGCACCCAGGTCGGCGGATCATCGGTGCCGTCCGCGGTGAGCATGGACACCACGAGCGAGCCCGAGTCGGACGACGTGATGAAGAACAGCGCGATGAGGATGATCGCGCCGATGGACACCAGGTAGCCGCCGGGGAGATCGGCGAGCAGCGTGAACAGCGACATCGTCGAGTCCACCGAGCCGTCGGCGGCGATGAGCCCGCCGTCGCCGTTCATCTCCTGATAGAGCGCGGTCCCGCCCATGATCGAGAACCACAGGAACGTGATGACCGTAGGCACGGCGAGCACGCCGGCCACGAACTCGGCGACCGTGCGGCCCTTGGAGATGCGCGCGATGAAGATCCCGACGAACGGGGCCCACGCGATCCACCACCCCCAGTAGAAGGTGGTCCAACCGGCCTGCCACGTCTGCCCGGCCTCGCCCTGATACGCGGAGACGTCGAAGGTGAGCCCGATGAAGTTCTGCATGTACGTGCCCAGGGACTGCACGAACTCGCGCGCGAGGAACAGGGTCGGTCCCGCGATGAGCACGAACACGAGCAGCGCGCCCGCGAGCACGAGGTTCGCGTTGGACAGCCACTTGATGCCCTTGCCGACCCCCGACAGGAGCGACATCACGGAGACCGCGGTGATGAGGCCGATCAGCACGACCTTGGCGACGTTGCCGGGGCTCGACAGCAGCTCGACGGCCTCGAGGCCCGACGCGATCTGGCTGACGCCCAGCCCCAGCGAGGTCGCGACACCGAAGAGGGTGCCAACCACCGCGGCGACGTCGATCGCGTGCCCGAGGCCACCCTTCACGCGATTGCCCAGCACGGGCTGCAGGGACCAGCGGATCGACATCGGCTTGCCCAGCCGATGGACCGTGTACGCGATCGCGGCGCCGATGACCGCGTAGATCGCCCACGCATGGATGCCCCAGTGCATGTACGACTGGTTGATCGCGAGCTCCGCGATGTCCTCGGTCGAGCCGCCCGCCACGGAGGGTCGCGGGTTGGCGAAGTGGTTGAGAGGCTCGGCCACGCCCCAGAACACCAGGCCGATGCCCATTCCCGCCGCGAACAGCATCGAGAACCAGGACCCGGTCGAGAACTCAGGTCTGTCGGACTCCTTGCCCAGGCGGATGCGGCCGAAGCGGCTCAGCCCCATGTAGAAGGAGAACGCGACGAAGATCGCGACGGCGAGGATGTAGTACCAGCCCAGGGCTCCCACGATCGAGCCGTTGATGTCGCTGAACACCTGGCTCGCGGTGTCTGGCCAACCGATCGCGAAGGCCGCGAAGCCGACGATGATGACGGCGGAGGGGAAGAACACCCAGGGGGTGATGCTGCGGGTCGGTGGGGTCGTGCCTGGCTCGGTCACCGTCTCTGTCGACGGTTCCACATGGTGGTCCTGCTGCGACATGGGTTTCACCGTAGCAAGGTGCCATGGCATCCGCAGGAGGAGTTCTTTGCCCGGGCATGACGAAGGCCGGACCTCCTGGGGACTGGAGGTCCGGCCTTCGTGCCGGGGGAGAACCGAGGGACGATGCTCCCGAGCGGACTTCTTAGACGGCCACCGGCGCGAGGTTGGCGCGCAGCGCGGCGCCGAGCTCGGCGTCCACGTTGGTCCAGTACTGGATCGCGCGCTCACGGATGTCATCGCTCTTCACGGCGCCGACGTGACCGGAGATCACGTTCAGGAAGGTCGCCTTCTGCTCGTCCGAGAACACCTCGCGGTAGAGGGTGCCGGCCTGGCCGAAGTCGTCGTCCTCGGGGTGCAGCGTCGCGGCGGCGCGCACCATCGCGCCGTCCGACTCCCAGTTGCCGGTCTCGCCCGCGCGCTCGGGGTCGGCGTGGGCGCCACCCTTGCTGTTGGGCGCGTAGACCGGGGTCTCGGGCGCAGAGAACGAGTAGCGCATCGAGCCGTCCTTGGAGTAGGAGTGGCCGTCGGCGGAGGCGTTCTTGGGCTGGTTCACCGGCAGGTCGGCGTGGTTGGTGCCGACGCGGTAGCGGTGGGCGTCCGCGTAGGAGAAGATGCGGGCCATCAGCATCTTGTCGGGTGAGGTGCCGATGCCGGGCACGAAGTTCGACGGCGCGAACGTGGCCTGCTCGATCTCCGCGAAGTAGTTCGCGGGGTTGCGGTTGAGCTCCATGGTGCCGACCTCGATGAGCGGGTAGTCGGCGTGCGGCCAGATCTTCGTGAGGTCGAACGGGTTGAAGCGGTAGGTCTTCGCGTCCTCGTACGGCATGACCTGCACCTTGAGGGTCCAGCGCGGGAAGTCGCCGTCCTCGATGTGCGTGTAGAGGTCGCGGATGTGCACGTCGGCGTCCGTGCCAGCGAGCTCATCGGCCTTCTCGGCGCTCATGGTGTGCACGCCCTGCTCGGAGATGAAGTGGTACTTCACCCAGAAGCGCTCACCCTCGGCGTTCATCCACTGGTAGGTGTGCGAGCCGTAGCCGTTCATCTCGCGCCACGAGTTCGGGATGCCGCGCTCGCCCATGAGCCAGGTGACCTGGTGGGCCGACTCGGGGGACAGAGTCCAGAAGTCCCACTGCATGTCGTTGTCGCGCAGGTGCGAGCCGGGCAGGCGCTTCTGCGAGCGGATGAAGTCGGGGAACTTGATGCCGTCGCGGATGAAGAACGTGGGGGTGTTGTTGCCGACCAGGTCGTAGTTGCCCTCGGTCGTGTAGAACTTCAGCGCGAAGCCGCGCGGGTCGCGCCACGTGTCGGGCGAGCCGGACTCGCCGGCGACGGTCGAGAAGCGGGCGAGCATCTCGGTCTCGACACCCGGCTGGAAGAGCGCCGCGCGGGTGTACTTCGCGATCTCGGGGTTCGTGGTCGTGAAGGTGCCGTACGCGCCTCCGCCCTTGGCGTGGACCACGCGCTCAGGCACGCGCTCACGGTTGAACTGCGCGAGCTTCTCCACAAGGTAGTGGTCGGTGAGCGACGTGGGACCGTCGGCGCCGATCGTGAGCGAGTGCGCGTCCGACGCGACGGGGGCGCCGGAGTTGGTGGTCGTGAACTTGTCCGTCATGGTGGGCGGACCTCCTTCGGGGATCGTGGGGACCTGACGAGGGAACTGCTGCCGGGGCAGCGTCAAAGAGCGGGAGCGTCGACGGCTGCCTCGCGGCAGTCGGTGCAGATGCCCCAGAACGTGACCTCGGCCTCCGCGATCGCGAAGCCGTGGTCATCGTCGGGGACGAGGCAGGGAGCGTGTCCGACCACGCAGTCGATGTCCTCGACCTTGCCGCATGCGGTGCACACGACGTGGTGGTGGTTGTCACCCACTCGCAGTTCATAACGAGCGGGAGAGCCTGCAGGTTCGATGCGTCGCGCAAGTCCTTGCGCGGTGAGGTCTCCCAGGACGTTGTAGACGGCCTGGAGAGACGTGCGGGGCAGGGTCTCGGCGACCTTGGCGAAGACCGCGTCCGCGGCGGCGTGCGGGTTCTCGGACAGCACATCGATGACCGCCACACGGGGAGCCGTGATGCGCAAGCCGGCGTCAGCCAGCATAGTTCGCGCGTCGGTCATCATGCAGGACAGGCTACAGGGTTTATTTGAATTGATCAATTAAGGATAGGGACGAGGCGCCAGCCGCCTCCACTCGCCGTGCAGAGCCGGGCTCGTCGCGGCATGCTGGAAGAACGCGCTCAGACCCCGGCACGATGCGGTGACCAAGGGCCTACGAATGCCCCAGGGGGCATGGCCTAGCCTTGCAGCAGGACAAATACCCCGGGAGGTATGAACATCATGAAGCTGGTCGTCGTCGGCGGAGTCGCCGCCGGAGCATCCACCGCAGCCAGGGCCCGCAGGCTCGATGAAGAGGCCGAGATCGTCGTCTTCGAGCGCGGTCACCACGTCTCGTTCGCGAACTGCGGCCTGCCGTACCACGTGGGCGAGGTCATCCAGGAGCGCTCGAGGCTGCTGCTGCAGACGCCCGAGAGCCTGCGCGAGTCGCTCAACATCGATGTCCGCATCGCGACGGAGGTCGTGTCGATCGACCGCGAGGCCAAGACGGTCTCCGTGAAGGAGGTCGACACCGGCAAGGAGTACACCGAGTCGTACGACAAGCTCGCGCTCTGCATGGGCGCCGACGCCGTGCGCCCGCCGCTGCCCGGGATCGACCACCCCGCGGTCGAGGTCCTGCGCCGCATCGGCGATATGGACAAGATCAAGACCCGCCTCGACGCCGCAATCGCCGCGCAGAAGGCCGGCAAGCGGGGCACCGTGTCCGCGGTCGTCGTCGGCGCCGGCTACATCGGCCTCGAGATGGCCGAGAACCTCCACCACCGCGGCGTGAAGGTCGACGTCGTCGAGCTCGCCCCGCAGATCCTGCCCCCGGTCGACGCGGACATCGCCGCGCCGGTCGAGCGCCACCTGCGCATGCGCGGCATCAACGTGCACCTGTCCACCGCCGCGGCGGCGTTCCAGTCGCTGTCCGACTCGGACGGCTCGGACCGCGTGAGCGTCGAGCTCAACTCGGGCACGACCCTCAAGGCCGACCTCGTGATCCTCGCGGCCGGCGTGAAGCCCGCCGTCCAGCTCGTGAAGGACGCTGGCATCGAGCTCGGCGAGCGTGGCGGCATCAAGGTCGACACGCACATGCAGACGTCCGACCCCGACGTCTATGCCGCGGGCGACGCCGTCGAGACCCCTCACCCCGTGCTGCCGGGCGCGTACCTCGCGCCGCTCGCCGGCCCGGCGAACCGCCAGGCCCGCGTCGCCGCCGAGAACATCTGCGGCCGCGACACCGAGTACAAGTCCACGCAGGGCACCTCGATCGTCAAGGTGTTCGACATGGTCGCGGGCGGCACCGGCGCGACCAAGCGCCAGCTCGAGGCCGCGGGACTCGACTACCGCGTCGTCCACGTGCACCCGTCGGGCCACGCCGGCTACTACCCCGGCACCGCGATGATGCACATCAAGCTGCTCTTCTCGCCGAAGGACGGGACGATCTACGGCGCCCAGGTGTGCGGCTTCGACGGCGTCGACAAGCGCATCGACGTGTTCGCGATGGCGATCCGCGCGGGCCTCACGGTCTTCGACCTCGAGGAGCAGGAGCTCGCCTACGCCCCGCCGTTCGGCTCGGCGAAGGACCCCGTGAACATGGCCGGCTTCGTCGCCGCGAACACCATCCGCGGAGACTTCGCCCTCTGGTACGCCGAGGAGTGGCCGCTCGCCGACGGCACGCGGCTCATCGACGTCCGCACTCCCGAGGAGTACGGGATCCACCACCTGCCGGGAGCGGAGAACGTGCCGCTCGCCGACTTCCGCGAGGCCGTCAAGGGCTGGACCGACAAGGACCAGCCGATCCGCGTCTACTGCGCGGTCGGCTTCCGCTCCTACCTCGCGCACCGCATCCTCATCCAGAACGGCTTCACCGACGTGAAGACGCTCTCGGGCGGATCGACCACCTACGGCCACGTGCACGACAACCCGGCCGAGGAGTACAACGCTCAGCCGCCCATGGAGAACTACGCGGAGAAGGTGTCGGTCGCGTCGGCCGTCGCGGCGGCCACCGGCCAGGTCAGCGACCTCGACTGCACCGGTCTCGCGTGCCCCGGCCCGATCATGCGCCTGTCCGACGCCATGAAGAAGGCGAACGCGGGCGACGAGATCCGCGTGACCGTCTCCGACCCGGGCTTCGCGCTCGACGGTCCCGCGTGGGCCTCGAAGAACGGCCACACCCTCGTGTCGATGGACCCCAAGGGTCCCGGCTTCGTCGCGACGTTCCGCAAGGGCGGCGTGGCGCCGGTGCAGACCGGCGGCGGCGCGGGCGGCAACAAGCTGTCGATGGTCGTCTTCTCTGGCGACCTCGACAAGCAGCTCGCGGCGTTCATCATCGCCAACGGCGCCCTGGCCATGGGCCAGGAGGTGTCGCTGTTCTTCACGTTCTGGGGACTCAACGCGCTGCGCCGGACGGATCCGCCGGCCCGCGAGAAGAGCACCATGGACAAGATGTTCGGGATGATGATGCCCAAGGGCGCCGAGAAGCTGACGCTCTCGCAGATGCACATGGCCGGCGCCGGCACCGCGATGATCAAGAACGTCATGAAGCAGCACGACGTCCAGTCGCTTCCGGAGCTCATCAAGAACGCGCAGGCCGGCGGCGCCCGCCTGCTCGGCTGCACGATGACGATGGACCTGCTCGGCATGGCGCAGTCGGACCTCATCGAGGGCGTCGAGCTCGCCGGTGTGGCCACCTTCCTGGGCGAGGCCCAGGAGTCGGGCACGACGCTGTTCATCTGACCCCCTTCCATGCGCTCCGCACGGATCTCGGCGCGACGCGCGAGCGTGTCGCGCCCTACCACGGCGTGTCGCCGGGGTGTCGGAGGTGGATCCGTGCGGAGTGCGTAGGGGCGAGACGAGGCGAGGGCCCCGGGGTGATCCCCGGGGCCCTCGTCGTCTGTCAGATGCGGGGCGTGACGCCCACTTCCTCCCGAGTTCGCCTTGCCCGCGTCAGCCCTACTGCTCGAGCTCGGCGAGCATGCCCTCGACCGTCTCCACGCCCGTGCCGGGTGCCGTGAAGTCGGCGATCTTCACCATCGGCATCTGGAGCATCATGCCCGCCATCTCCTCGTCGGCGAACAGGTCCGTGCCCCCGGTCCCCGCGCCCGCCTCGGTGAACCTCTCGAGGACCTTCGAGCCGACGGGGTGGTGCAGCCAGTCCTCGAAGTTGGAGTCGATGTCGAGAGGCACGACCACCGGCGGCACCTCGAGCTCGAGGGTCTGGGACGCGACGATGTCGCGCGACGAGCGGCCCAACTCGACGACGAAGTCGCCCGGCTCGACGGTCCACCCCTGGGTGCCCCAATACGCGAACGCCCTGTCGTCGAGCGCGAGCTCGACCACCGTCGACTCGCCTGCCGCGAGGCTCACCTTCTGGAACGCCTTGAGCTCGCGCACCGGCCGGTCGACAGTCGACTCGGGGTCGCCCACGTAGACCTGGACCACGTCGGACCCGGCGCGGTCGCCGGTGTTGGTCACCCTCACCCGCACGGTCGCAGCGGCGACGCTCGCGTCGGGCACCTCGACACCGAGCAGCTCGTGCGCGAACGTCGTGTACGACAGGCCATGCCCGAACGGGAAGGCCACGTCGCGGTCGGTCGCGTCGTACCAGCGGTATCCGATGTAGATGCGCTCGCCGTGGCGAACGATCTTGTCGCCGCCGGGCCAGTTCACGAAGGCCGGGGTGTGCGCAAGCCTCCACGGCACCGTCTCCGCGAGACGGCCACCGGGCTCGGCCTGACCGAACAGGATCTGCGCAAGCGCGGAGCCTCCCGCCTGGCCGGCGAGCCACATGTCGAGGATCGCGGGCGCCTTGCCGACGACCTCCTCGAGGGACACGACCGAGCCGTGGGACAGCACGACCACGACGCGCGGGTTAGCTGCGTGCACCGCGGCGAGCGCGTCGAGCTGCACCTGCGGAAGGTCCATGTGCTCGCGGTCCCAGCCCTCGGACTCCACGGCGTCGGGCAGCCCCAGCATGAGGACCACGACCTCCGCCTGCGCCGCGGCGTCGACCGCGACGCCGAGCAGGTCGGCATCCGGCTCGCCATCGAGGCGGAAGGCAGGGGCGTGGACGACGTCGCGTCCCGTCGCGTCCGCGATCGCGGCGAGAGGCTCGTCGAGCCGGGTGGGAACGACGTGCGAGGAACCGGCGCCCTGATAGCGGGGAGCGGTGGCGAAGGGTCCGAGCACGGCGACCGTGCCGCCCTCGGGCGAGAGCGGGAGAAGCCCGCCCTCGTTGGCGAGCAGGACGGCGGACTCGGTCGCGACCTCGCGCGCCAGGGCGTGGTGGGCCTCGACGTCGAACTCGACGTCCGCGGTGCGGTCCGCGCGCAGTCGGTCGTGAACCGTGAGGATACGTGCGACCGCCTTGTCGAGGTCGGCCTCGTCGAGCCTTCCCTCCTTGACCGCCTCGACCACGGAGGCGGGGCCCGCCTCACCGGTGCTGGGCATCGTGAGGTCGAGCCCTGCCGCGATCGCCGTGGCGGGATCCCAGGTGGCACCCCAGTCGGAGACCACGTAGCCCTCGTAGCCCCACTCGTCGCGGAGGACCTCGGTGAGCAGCCAGTGGTTCTCCGAGGCACGCACCCCGTTGATCCGGTTGTAGGAGCACATGACGGTGGCGGGCTGCGACTTCGTGACGACGCGCTCGAATGCCGGGAGGTAGATCTCGCGCAGCGTGCGCTCGTCGACCTCGGCGCTCACGCGCATGCGGTCGGTCTCCTGGTTGTTCGCGGCGAAGTGCTTGACCGAGGCGCCCACGCCCAGAGCCTGGAGACCGTTGATCCAGGCCGCACCGAGCTCGCCCGCGAGAAGCGGGTCCTCGGAGAAGTACTCGAAGTTGCGCCCGCCGAGGGGGGATCGCTTCATGTTGACGCCAGGGCCCAGGAGGACGTCCACGTCCTCGACGCGGCACTCGACCGCGAGGGCGGCTCCCATCCTTGCGAGGATCGCGGGGTTCCAGGTCGACCCTGTCGCGGCTGCGGTGGGGAAGGCCGTCGCGGGCACCGACGCGTTGATGCCAAGGTGATCGGAACCGCCGACCTGCTTGCGAAGCCCGTGCGGACCGTCGGTCAGCATCGCGGACGGGATTCCCTTGTCCTCGATCCCGACCGTGGTCCAGAAGTCCGCGCCGAAGACGAGCCGCGCCTTCTCCTCGAGGGTCAGCTGGCTGATGTCCGTCATCTCTACTCCTTCGTCACGGTGCGGCACGCCCCGAGGACGAGCGAACCCGCTTTACAACTGTCGATCGAAACGTTACAACGAATGGCGCGTCCATCGTGTCACGAGGGGGGGTGCGACGGCACCGCTCACGTGACGAGATCCGGGGACCACAGCAGCTCCGTCTCGCGTCCGGTCCGACGCCGGCGTCCAGAGCAGTGCGTGGGAACTCACCCGTCGCCGCGATCGAGCAATCAGGGAAGGTCCCAGCTCACCTCTCCTTGCGGCCCTTGCGGGTGGCGGCCGCCTGAGCGGCCGCAGCGAGGGCAGATGCCTTGGCCGAGATCGCCGCCTTCGCCGCGCGGGGCGGCGCGGTGCGCTCCTCCGGGGGCAGGACGTGGCGCGGCTCGTCCTTCTCAGCGCGCTCGTTCATTCACAGTCCTCCGGTCTCGCCTCACCCTATCCGGGGTTGCAGGTGCTCGGTAGCACCCGCGTCTCCGATCCACCCGTGCCAAGAAGGCAAGAGCCCGAGCGGCCGACGACCACGGGGGTCGAGTCGGCGCTGCTCGGGCTCTCGTGAGGCGCTGGCGCCCTCGGATCTACTCGGCGCTCTCGGCGCTGTCGACTGCCGGGGCCGCACCGTCGGTCTCGGCCGCGGCGACCTCGGTCGCCTCCGCCTCGGCCTCATCCTCGTCGCCGAGGTTGCGCTCGACGTTGCGGGCGATGCCGATGATGGAGTCGTTCTTGCCCGGCTTGGCGAAGATGACGCCCATCGTGTTCTTGCCCTTGATGGGGACCTCCGACACGGGGGAGCGCATGACCTTGCCCGAGCCCATGATGACGAGCACCTCGTCGGTGTCCTCGACGAGCATCGCTCCCACCAGGTCGCCGCGCTCCTCGGTGAGGGTCGCGACCTTCACGCCGAGACCACCGCGATGCTTGGGGGCCCATGCCGATGCGGACGTGCGCTTGGCGTAGCCGGCCGCCGTGACGACGAACGAGTACGGGCCGTCCCCGGCCGTCGCATCGTCCTCGGTCTCCGAGTCGGCGTCGTCCGCCGCCTCGGCAGTGCCGGCGAGGATGACGTCCATGGCGAGCAGCTCGTCGTCGTCCCTGAAGGACATGCCCTTGACGCCCGACGTCGCGCGCCCCATCGAGCGCAGCTCGTCGTCCGACGCATGGAAGCGCAGCGACTGGCCCTTGCGGCTGACCAGCATGAGGTCGTCCTCGGGACCCGCGAGCCGCGCGGAGATGAGCTCGTCGGGACGGGTCTCACCGTCTTCGCCCTCGACCTCTCGCAGGTTGATCGCGATGAGGCCGCCGGAGCGGTTCGAGTCGTACGCGGACAGGTCGGTCTTCTTCACCAGGCCCCGCTTGGTGGCGAGCACCAGGTAGGGCTTGTCCTCGTAGGACCTGAGCTCCATCACCTGGGCGATCTCCTCGCCCGGCTGGAAGGCGAGCAGGTTGGCGACGTGCTGGCCCTTCGCGTCGCGGCCACCCTCGGGGAGCTCGTACGCCTTGGCGCGATACACGCGGCCGAGGTTCGTGAAGAACAGCAGCCAGTGGTGGGTGGTCGTGACGAAGAAGTGATCGACCGTGTCGTCCGAGCGGAGCGAGGCTCCGCGCACGCCCTTGCCGCCGCGCTTCTGCGCCCGGTACTGATCCGAGCGGGTGCGCTTGACGTAGCCGCCGCGGGTGATGGTGACGACCATCTCCTCCTCGGCGATGAGGTCCTCGATGTCGACCGAGCCGTCGAACGGCGAGATCTCGGTGCGACGGTCGTCTCCGAACTTGCGGACGATCTCCGCGAGCTCGTCCGAGATGATCGTGCGCTGGCGCTCCTCGGAACCGAGGATCTGCTGGAGGTCCTTGATCTCCTCCATGAGCTTCGCGTAGCGCTCCTCGATCGCCTGGCGCTCGAGCGCCGCGAGGCGGCGCAGCTGCAGGTTGAGGATCGCGTCGGCCTGGACCTCGTCCACGTCGAGCAGGTCGATCAGGCCCTGGCGCGCCTCGTCGGCTGACGGGGAGCGACGGATCAGCGCGATGACCTCGTCGAGCTTGTCGAGCGCCTTAACGTACCCACGCTGGATGTGGGCCTCGCGCTCCGCCTCGCGGAGGCGGTACGCGGTGCGGCGCTGGATGACCTCGATCTGGTGGACCGTCCAGTGCTTGACGAACTGGTCGATGCTGAGCGTGCGCGGCACACCCTCGACGAGCGCGACCATGTTGGCGCCGAAGGTGTCCTGCAGCTGGGTGTGCTTGTACAGGTTGTTGAGCACGACCTTGGCGACAGCGTCACGCTTGAGCACGATGACGAGTCGCTGGCCCGTGCGGCCCGAGGTCTCGTCGCGGATATCGGCGATGCCCGAGAGCTTGCCGTCCTTGACGAGCTCCGCGATCTTGAGCGCGAGGTTGTCCGGGTTCACCTGGTACGGCAGCTCGGTGACCACGAGGCACTGGCGGCCCTGGATCTCCTCGACGTTGACGACGGCGCGCATCGTGATCGAGCCGCGGCCGGTCCGGTACGCCTCCTCGATGCCCTTGCGGCCGAGGATCAGCGCGGCCGTCGGGAAGTCGGGGCCCTGGATGCGGGCGATGAGCGCGTCCTGGAGCTCCTCACGCGTCGCGGTCGGGTGGTCGAGGTACCACTGCACGCCCTCCGCGACCTCGCGCAGGTTGTGCGGCGGGATGTTGGTCGCCATGCCGACCGCGATGCCGGCCGAGCCGTTGACGAGCAGGTTGGGGAAGCGCGAGGGCAGGACGACGGGCTCCTGAGTGCGGCCGTCGTAGTTGTCCTGGAAGTCGACCGTGTCCTTGTCGATGTCCCGGACCATCTCCATGGCGATGGGCGCCATGCGAGCCTCGGTGTATCGGTGGGCCGCGGCCGGGTCGTTGCCGGGGGAGCCGAAGTTGCCCTGACCGGAGGCGAGGGGGTAGCGCAGTGACCAGTCCTGCACCATGCGCACGAGGGTGTCGTACACCGCGGAGTCACCGTGCGGGTGATAGTTACCCATCACCTCGCCGATGATGCGCGTGCACTTGGAGAACGCGCGGTCGGGCCGGTAGCCACCGTCGAACATCGCGTAGACGACGCGACGGTGGACGGGCTTCATGCCGTCGCGGACGTCCGGCAGGGCGCGTCCGACGATGACCGACATCGCGTAGTCCAGGTAGGACTGCTGCATCTCCACGTTGAGATCGACACGGTCGATCCTGCCGTGGTTGTGAACCTCAGATGTCAAGGAACCTCACGTCCTTCGCGTTGCGCTGGATGAAGCTGCGGCGCGCCTCGACGTCCTCGCCCATGAGGATCGAGAACGTCTCGTCGGCGAGCGCCGCATCGTCCATGCTGACCTGGAGAAGAGTGCGGGTCTCGGGGTCCATCGTGGTCTCCCACAGTTCCGAGTAGTCCATCTCACCCAGACCCTTGTAGCGCTGGATGCCGTTCTCCTTGGGAAGCTTGCGGCCCTTCTCGAGCCCCTCCTTGACGAAGGCGTCACGCTCGCGGTCGCTGAACGCGTAGTCGTGCTCGGCGTTCGACCACTTCACGCGGTACAGCGGCGGCTGGGCGAGATAGACATAGCCCGCCTCGATGAGCGGCCGCATGTAGCGGAAGAGCACCGTGAGGAGGAGGGTCTGGATGTGCTTGCCGTCGACGTCGGCATCCGCCATCAGCACGATCTTGTGATAGCGCGCCTTCTCGATGTCGAACTCGTCGCCGATGCCCGAGCCGAAGGCCGTGAACAGCGCCTGGATCTCGGCGTTCGCGAGGGCCTTGTCGAGGCGCGCGCGCTCGACGTTCAGCACCTTGCCGCGCAGCGGCAGGATCGCCTGCGTCGCAGGGTTGCGGCCGCGGACGGCCGAGCCGCCTGCGGAGTCACCCTCGACGAGGAAGATCTCGGAGATCGACGGGTCCTTCGACGAGCAGTCGCGCAGCTTGCCGGGCATGCCGCCCGACTCGAGGAGCCCCTTGCGACGGGTCGCCTCGCGCGCCTTCCGCGCGGCCATTCGCGCCGCCGAGGCCTGAATCGACTTGCGGACGATCTCCCTGGCCTCGTTCGGGTGCGAGTCGAGCCAGTCGGTGAGCTGCTCGCCGACCACGCGCTGGACGAAGGTCTTCGCCTCGGTGTTGCCGAGCTTGGTCTTCGTCTGGCCCTCGAACTGCGGCTCCCCGAGCTTGACCGAGATGACCGCGGTGAGGCCCTCGCGGACGTCGTCGCCCGTGAGGTTGTCGTCCTTCTCCTTGAGCAGGTTCTTGTCGCGCGCGTAGCGGTTGACCAGGGTGGTCAGCGCGGCGCGGAAGCCCTCCTCGTGGGTGCCGCCCTCGGTGGTCGAGATGGTGTTCGCGTACGTGAACACCGACTCGGAGTACGCGGTGGTCCACTGCATCGCCATCTCGAGCGAGATCTTCTTATCGGTGTCCTCGGCCTCGAGGCTGATGATCTCGGGGTGCACCTCCTCGGCCTTCTTGGCCGCGTTGAGGTGGGCGACGTAGTCGACCAGTCCGCCGTCGTAGCGGTAGGTGACCGTCCGAGAGGTCGGCTCCTCATCGCTCTCGGCCGCCTCGTCGTCCTCGACGACGACGTGCTCGGGGCGCTCATCGATCAGGATGATCGTGAGGCCCTTGTTGAGGAAGGCCATCTGCTGGAAGCGCGCGCGGAGCGTCTCGTAGTCGTAGTCGGTGGTCTCGAAGATCTCGGGGTCGGCCCAGAAGGTCTGGGTGGTTCCCGTCTCTTCGGTTTCCTCGCCCTTGATGAGCGTGCCCTGCGGCTTGCCGCCGTCCGCGAAGCTCTGACGCCAGACGTGCCCCTGGCGACGCACCTCGCTCTCGACCTTGTACGACAGCGCGTTGACGACGGAGATGCCGACGCCGTGCAGACCGCCGGAGACCGCGTAGCCGCCACCACCGAACTTTCCGCCGGCGTGCAGGATCGTCATGACGACCTCGAGCGTCGGCTTTCCCTCGGTGGGGTGGATGTCGACGGGGATGCCGCGCCCGTTGTCCTGCACGCGCACGCCGCCATCGGCGAGCAGCGTGACGGTGATGGTGTCGCAGTAGCCGGCGAGCGCCTCGTCGACCGAGTTGTCCACGACCTCGTACACGAGGTGGTGGAGACCGCGCTCACCGGTGGATCCGATGTACATTCCCGGACGCTTGCGAACGGCCTCGAGGCCCTCCAGGACGGTGATGTTGCTCGCGCCGTAGTCGGACGCACCCGACTTGACGTCGTCTTCGGTCACGTGGATCGCCTTTCAAGCCCCTGTCGCGGCCCGAGACGGCACGCGACACATCTTGGATCATTCTAGTGGCTCAGCGGCCCGTTTCGGGCCGATACAGGCCGCATTGGGGAGTTCCGCACCCCGCTATCGAAAGGCTTTCGCCGAGGACACATCCTGAGAGCGCTGTCAAGCGCCCGCGAGCACCCCTGTGGGAGGCGCCTCAGGCGACGCCGTGCGACTACCCATACGTGTCGCGAGGACCGCGACCCTTCACCGTTCGCGGGCCCTTCGTCCACGACCTTGCCGTGGGTCCGAGCACGCGCAGCTCCTTGACGATGTCGCGCCCGAGCTCCTCGTTGAGCTTGTGCGTGAGCTGGCCCTTCATGAGAGTGAGCTGGGTGGCCCACGCGGTCGTGCTCGCCTTGACGGTGAGGATCCCGTCCTCGAACCCGAGCGGCTTGCAGCGATCGGCGATCTGGTCGCCTACGACCTCGCGCCAACGTGCCGTGACCGACGTGACCTCGATCTGCTCGGTCCAGCCCATGCGTCGCATGAGGGCCGCGACGGTGTCGGACATGAGCACGGGGTCACGTCCCGAGCCGTACGGAAGGGCCTCACGATCGGTGCGCTCCTGCTTGCGCTGCCTGTCCGCGCGGGCCGAGCGGGGACCGCTGACCCGCGCACCGCGCTGGCGGGCCGACTGCCGTGCGCGTTCCATCGCCTCCCGAGCGATGTCCTGAGCGGACTTCACTGGAACGCCGGACGCTGTCGCCCCTCCCTCGGCCTCCTCGGGGGAGTGCTCAGGCGTCCCGTGGTCCTCATGCATCGCGCACCGCCAGCGTCAGCCGGTCGTCGTCGCGCCGCACCTTCACCGTGGCCGAACCCGCGGGATGGGCGGCGAGCTCCTCGGGGACGTCCTCGCCGACGGCCGCGGTGATCAGCACCTGGCGTGCCGACGTGAGGCGGCGCGCCAGCGCCGCCCTCCGACCCGAGTCGAGCTCGGCGAACACATCGTCCAGGATCAGCACGGGCTCCCCATCCGGATCACCGTCGGGCCCGCCCTCCGCGGTGAGCAGGGCGTATGCACCGAGCCGCAGCGCGAGCGCGCATGACCAGCTCTCGCCGTGGCTCGCATAGCCCTTCGCCGGCATGTCTCCGAGCGTGATGTCGAGGTCGTCCCTATGCGGACCCGCCAAATTGACCCCGCGGTCGATCTCCTGGCTCCTGAGAGCGCGCAGGCGCTCCAGCAGGCGGTTCTCGATCTCGTCCGGAGCGGCCTGTGGAGAAAGCGGCTCGACCTCCGCATCGTCCCTGTTCACAGGCTTATCCAAGGCTGTGGAATACGACAGCACGCAGCTGCCTCCTTCGGGCGCCACGTCCGCATACGCCTCGAGGACGTACGGGGCGAGGGCTGCGACCGCCTGCCTTCTTGCGGCAACGATCCGCCCGCCCAGGTGGGCCAGCTTCTCGTCCCAGATGTCGAGCATGGTCATATCGCCGCGAGCGTTGCGCGCGGTCTTCAGCATGGATCCGCGCTGCCTGAGCACGCGGTCGTAGTCGCTCAGGTCTCCCGCGAGAGCGGGGTGCAGCGCGACGACAAGCTCATCCATGAGCTGACGCCGTCCGGCCGGGTCACCCTTGACGAGGGCGAGGTCCTCGGGCGCGAACACGACCGTGCGGAGGATGCCGACCAGGTCCCGCGGCCGCGCCTGACCACGGTTGAGGCGGGCCGTGTTCTGCCGGCCCTGCTGCAGCGTGACCTCGAGCGACAGCGCGCGGCCGTTCTTCTCAAGCCGTGCGCCGATGACGGCACGTTCGGCCCCGAAGCGGAGCAGAGGCGCGTCCGACGCGACGCGATGAGACGAGAGCGTCGACAAGTATCTGACCGCCTCGACCAGGTTGGTCTTTCCCTGGCCGTTGCGGCCGACGAAGGTCGTGACGCCCGGGCCGAGCTCCAGGTCCAGACTTCCGTAGGAGCGGAAGTCAGACAGCTGAAGATGGGTGACGCGCATCCGAAGGGTCAGGAGGCGATGCGGATGGGGACGAGCAGGTAGCGGAAGTCGGACTTGAGGTCACCGCCGGGCTCGGTGAGCCCCACGAACTCGACGGGCTTGGAGTCCTGCGTGAAGCCGAAGCGCACGTAGTCGGTGCCGAGCGCGCCGAGGCCGTCCAGAAGGTACTGGGGGTTGAACGCCACGGTGATGGCGCCGCCGTCGACGGTCGCCTCGAGCGCTTCGGACGCCTGCGCATCCTCGCTCTGACCAGCGTCGAGCGTGACCTCACCCTCGGAGAACGCGAGCCGCACCGACGAGTTGCGCTCGGCGACGAGCGAGACGCGTCGCGTCGCGTCGATCAGATCCTGGGTGCGGACGACCGCGGTGATGGGGCTCTCCTCTGGGAAGAGACGACGCACCTGCGGGTAGTCGCCGTCCATCAGCAGGGAGGTGGTGACGAGGCCACCGGCAGAGAAGCCGACGAGGTCGACGCCCTGACCCGAGCTCAGCGACACGGTGACGTCGCCTGCGCCGAGCGCCTTGGCGGTATCGGTGAGGGTCTTCGCGCGCACGAGAGACACGGCCGACGCGTCGGAGGAGGAGGGCTTCCACGACAGCTCGCGCAGCGCGAGACGGTAGCGGTCTGTCGCGAGCAGCGACACGTCGCTGCCCTCGATCTCGATGCGGATGCCCGTGAGGATCGGAAGGGTCTCGTCGCGCGAGGCCGCGACGCTCACCTGCGCGACCGCCTGCTGGAACTCGGAACCGTCGATGGTGCCGGACTGCTCGGGCAGCTGCGGAAGGTCGGGGTACTGGTCGACAGGCATCGTCGCGAGCGTGAAGCGCGACGCGCCGCAGGTGACGGAGACCTTGGTGCCGTCGAGCTCGAACTGCACGGGCTTGTGCGGCAGCGCGTTGGCGATGTCGCGGAGGAGTCGACCCGAGACGAGCACCTCACCGGCGGTCTCGACGTCGGCCGGGAACTCGCCACGCGCGGAGACCTCGTAGTCGAAGCTCGACAGCGTGACGACGCCGGAGGCGTCGGCGACCAGGTGCACTCCCGCGAGCACGGGCACGGGCGGGCGCGCGGGCACGGCGCGCGACGTCCACGCGACGGCGTCGGTGAGAACGTCGCGATCGACGGAAAACTTCATGAGGTCTTCTCCTTCGGTCTGCGGCACAGACTACGCCAGATGAGGCCCGAGTCGAGGGGAGTCGGCGCGGCACGGCGCGGAGCGTCATGAAGGTCGGGTGGGGATGAATGACAAGAAGGATGGGGAAGTAGTCATAGGGGACGTGGATTCTGGGGAAACCTGTGATTCTGGCTGGTAATCACAAGTTCTCGGATGTGGACGATCCGTGGACGTCGATGCGGAGTACTCGTGTGAGCCGGTGGAGACGAATCACAGACTCACAGCGACTTTCGTGTCGTTCACAGATCGTCCCCAGACGCTCGTACATGTCATTCACATGAACTCACAGGATTTTCCCCAGGTGTGCAGACCGGACTGATGTGTGCTACTGGGCGAGCGGATCCTGTGATGTCAGAGCCCTTCGCTACCTTCGTCGCCATGCTTGCCGAGGTGCTGAACGAGAACGTGGTGCGAACCGAGCGACTGACCCTGTCGCGACCCTCGTGGACCGACGTCGACCAGGTTCACGCCCTGATGTGCGACCCGTCGGGGTGGACCCACCTGCCGTCGGGACGTCACGGGGATCGCGCTCAGACCGAGCAGCTCGTGTGCGCATGGCTGCTGGGGTGGGACACGTACGGCCTCGGAGTGAGCGTGGTCCGCAGGCGCGGCTCCGCTGAGATGCTGGGCTACGTCGGCTGCTCGGTCAGGGACGATGCGCTCTGGAACCTGGGACATCGGTTGTCGCCGAGCGCGCAGGGACAGGGTTTCGCGGTCGAGGCCGCAGCAGCCGCGATCGCCCGGGCAAGCGAGGTGCGTCCGACGCTCCCGAGCGTGGCCGTGATGCTCGAGCACAATCACGCATCCGTGGGGGTCGCGCGCGCGGTCGGGCTGACGCTCGTCGCCAGGGGAGGCGATGCGGGCAACCCGGATCGGGACGCGGTGAGGCTCGTGTATGCGGATCGAGCGCTGACAGAACGTCAGCGTGAGGCGGCGATGAGCTGAGGTCAGTCGCGCGTCTGCTGCTTGACGCGCGCGTGGATCTCGTTGACCTGGTTGTACATCTGCCGGCGCTGCGCGATCTGGTCCTCGACCTTCTTGACCGAGTACATGACCGTGGTGTGGTCCTTGCCGCCGAAGTGCTCGCCGATCTTCGGCAGGGACAGGTCGGTGAGCTCGCGGCACAGGTACATCGCGATCTGGCGCGCGGTCACGAAGACCCGGGAGCGTGAGGTTCCCGTGAGCTCGTCCATCGTGATGCCGAAGTAGTCGGCGGTCGTGCCGATGATCGAGGAGGCCGTGATCTCGGAGTCGTTGTCGCTGATGAGGTCCTTGAGGACCACCTGCGCGAGCGACAGATCCACGTTCTGCTTGTTGAGCGCGGCGAACGCGGTGACGCGGATGAGCGCGCCCTCGAGCTCGCGGATGTTGCTCGTGATGTTGGAGGCGATGTACTCGAGCACGTCACCCGGCGCGGCGACGTCGTCCGCCTGGGCCTTCTTGCGAAGGATCGCGATGCGGGTCTCGAGGTCCGGCGGCTGCACGTCCGTCATGAGCCCCCACTCGAAGCGGGTCCTCATGCGCTCCTCGATCCCGTCGAGGTGGCGAGGGCTGACATCGGAGGTGATCACGACGTGCTTGCCTGCGTTGTGCAGCGCGTTGAACGTGTGGAAGAACTCCTCGAGCGTCTGCTCCTTGCCCTGCAGGAACTGGATGTCGTCGATGAGCAGCACGTCGACCTCGCGGTACGTGCGCTTGAAGGTGAGCGAACGGTCGTCGCGGATCGAGTTGATGAAGTCGTTGGTGAACTCCTCGGAGTTCACGTACCGCACGCGGGTCTGGGGCTTGATCTGCCGTGTGTAGTGACCGATCGCGTGGAGGAGGTGCGTCTTTCCCAGCCCAGAACCGCCGTAGATGAACAGCGGGTTGTACGTCTTGCCTGGCGACTCGGCGACGGCGAGGGCGGCGGCGTGGGCGAATCGGTTGGACGAGCCGATGACGAACGTGTCGAAGGTGTACCGAGGGTTGAGGTGCGGGTCGGGCACTGTCTCGGCCACCGTGGGCGTCGGTGCGGACGGCATCACGGGACGGGGCTCGGGAGCCACGTCGGCCTGCGGCTCCGGCACGTCGATCTCCGACGGGGTCACCGAGGCATCGACCGTGACGGCGATGCGGACCTCGCGACCGAGCACCTGCGACAGCGAGCTCGTCACGTCGCCGCGCATCGTCGACTCGATGAAGGTCTTGGTGAAGTCCTCGGCCACGGCGAGGAAGACGTTGTCCTCGACGACGGCGAGCGGCTTGACGAGTCGGAGGAAGGAACGCTGCTGCGTCCCGATGCCGTGGTGGTGGACCAGGTGATCCAGCGCCTTGCGCCACACATCCTCGATGTCCGCGGCGCTCGTCTGCTCGCTCACCCGACCCCCTTTTCGTCAGCCATCCACAGAGTTGTGCACAGGCCGTTGAGACTACGTCATATGGTCGTTACTTGAGAAGCGGCGTGTCGCTGCCGGACAAGCATCCTGCGATGATGGACTCTATACGTTTCGGGTGTCGTGTGCTCAGAGACCCGCGTGATTTGACCGTGCACGCGCGAGCGCGTAACGTTGGTGCGCTGATGTGACCTCGTCCCCCTGAATCTTTGGAGCATGACCGTGAGCAAGCGGACCTTCCAGCCGAACAACCGCAAGCGCGCCAAGACGCACGGCTTCCGCCTGCGTATGCGCACCCGTGCGGGCCGATCGATCCTCGCGTCGCGTCGCCGCAAGGGTCGTGGCAACCTCTCGGCCTAAGTGCTGAAGGCCGACTCCCGGCTCCGGGCATCGGCGGACTTCCGGTCCGCCATGCGCCGAGGCTCCCGGAGCGGTCGCAAGACCATGGTGGTCTATGTGGAGCGGACCGGCGATGCCTCGAGCATGGCCGGTTTCGCCGTTTCTAGGGCGGTGGGGATCGCAGTGGTGCGGAACCGAGTGAAGCGGCGCCTGCGCGCGATCGCGGCCGAGCTGCTTCCCACCCTTCCCCCTGGTACACGCCTGGTGGTGCGCGCACTGCCGGCCTCTGCGGCTGCTCCCTTCGAGACCCTTCGCCGGGATCTGAGAGACGCGACCGCCGCCGCGGTGCGAAAGGCTTCGCTGTGACGTGGGCTCAGGTCGGCACCGGTATCGCTGCCGTCCCCCGTGTGCTCCTCATGGGCCTGGTCCGGCTTTACCAACTGATCGTGTCCCCGCTGCTCGGGCCGCGCTGCAAGTACTACCCCTCGTGCTCCCACTATGGACTCGAGGCGCTCCGACGTCACGGCGCGATCAAGGGCACCGCCCTCGCGACCTGGCGCGTGCTCCGGTGCAACCCCTGGAGCTACGGGGGAGTGGACGACGTGCCTGCTGTCGGTGAGCCCCTGTTCCGCAAGCGAGATCTTTCCTCGTCGGGGGCACCCGCTGAGGCTGTACCCTCGACGCCAGTCGAACTGAACGAATAGGCACCCCTTCATGGACTTCCTGAACACGATCCTGTGGCCACTCGAGTGGCTTGTCGCCAACATCATGGTGATCTGGCACCAGATCCTCGAGTTCATCGGCATGGATCCCGCCGCGGGCATCACGTGGGCGCTGTCGATCGTGGGCCTCGTGGTCACGATCCGCGTCGCGCTCATTCCGCTGTTCGTCAAGCAGATCAACGCGTCACGAGCCATGCAGGTGATCGCTCCCGAGCTGCGTGCGGTGCAAGACAAGTACAAGGGCAAGAAGGACCAGGCGTCTCGTGAGGCGATGAGCCGCGAGACCATGGAGCTGTACGCCAAGCACAAGACGAACCCCTTCGCCTCGTGCCTGCCGATCCTGATCCAGATGCCTGTCTTCTTCGCGCTCTTCCGTGTCCTCAACGGTCGGCTCGAGGCTTCCGATGGCCTGGACCACACGATCGGACTGCTCAGCCAGGAGCTGATCGACCAGGCCTCCTCCGCCACCCTCTTCGGCGCGCAGCTCTCGGAGACGTTCCTGCAGGGAGCAAGCCTCGAGGCGAAGATCCTCTCCGCGGTCCTCATCGTCACGATGGTCGCGACGACGTTCCTCACCCAGCGCCAGCTCACGCAGAAGAACATGCCGGCCTCGGCCCTCGAGGGTCCGATGGCGCAGCAGCAGAAGATCCTGCTGTACGTGCTGCCGTTCATCTTCGTGCTGTCGGGCCCCAACTTCCCGGTCGGTGTCCTCATCTACTGGACCACGACGAACCTGTGGACCATGGGCCAGCAATTCTACGTGATCCGCAGGAACCCGACGCCTGGCTCGGAGGCGCACCGCATCATGCTCGAGCGCCAGGCGGAGAAGGCCAAGCGCAAGGGCATCACCGTCGACGGCGACGGTGTGGACGTGACCGACGCAGGTGACACGACCATCGAGCGCCCTAGCGGGCAGCGCCAGCAGCCCAAGCGCAAGAACCGCAAGAAGCGCTGACAAGACCATCCGGACGCCTCGCGCGTTCCCACAGAAACGGCAGGAATGATGACTGACTCCAAGGACACCTCTCGGCTTGAGGCCGAGGGCGACGCCGCTGCGGACTTCCTCGAGGAGCTGCTCGACATCCTCGACATGGACGGCGACATCGACATCTCGGTGGAGGCCGGCCGCGCCAAGGTGGCTGTCGTCGCCGAGGGCCCGAGCCAGGACCTCAAGCGTCTGGTCGGACCGGACGGCGAGGTGCTCGACGCGCTGCAGGACCTCGCCCGTCTCGCCGTGCAGGCGGACACCGGTGAGATCAGCCGGCTCATGCTCGACATCGCGGACTTCCGCGCGGGTCGTCGTGAGCGTCTCGCCGAGCAGGCAAGGGAGGCTGTCGCCAAGGTGCGCGAGTCCGGTGCGCGCGTCTCGCTGCCGGCGATGAACGCCTTCGAGCGCAAGGTCGTCCACGACGTCGTGCTCGAGGCCGGTCTCGGGTCGGAGTCCGAGGGTGAGGACCCGAACCGCTACGTGGTGGTGCTTCCCGCCTCCTGATCCGACACTCGTCGCGCGCCGCCATGCCCCGCAGGGGAGCGTGGCGGCGCGCTAGTGTTTCACGTGAAACCAAGGGAGACAGATGACTGACGTGACTCCGCAGCATGCCGCGGATGACGTTCCCCGTGGACTGCAGGATGACCCCCTCGAGGGTGCGCCGGCGGTCGAGGAGTTCTTCGGCGACCGTTATGCGACGGTGCGCGCATTCGCGGAGCTCCTCGCCGACCAGGGAGTGCTGCGCGGGCTGATCGGCCCGCGCGAGCTCGAGCGGGTGTGGGAACGCCACATCCTCAACTCGGCGGCGGTCGTCCCCTTCCTGGGCGAGGGCGTCCTCGTGGATGTCGGATCGGGTGCGGGCCTGCCGGGCATGGTCGTCGCGGCGATGCAGCCCGAGCGCAGGATCGTCCTCGTGGAACCGATGGAGCGGCGAGTCCAGTGGCTGCTCGAGGCGTCGCGGGCCGCTGGCATCGAGAACGTCACCGTGGTGCGCGGCCGGGCCGAGGAGGTCGTCGAGAGCGTCGAGGCTGACATCATCACGGCGCGCGCCGTGGCGAGCATCGACAAGCTGGTGAAGTGGTGCATGCCGCTCCTGAGCCCGACGGGCCAGATGGTGCTGCTGAAGGGAAGGTCGGCCCAGGACGAACTCGACCGCGCCAAGTACGCGCTGCGCAAGCATCGCTTGGCCGGAGAGGTGCTCGAGGCCGGCACCCTTGACGGGCTCGAGCCGACCCGCGTCGTGCGGCTCACTCGGCAGGGGAGTCGCTGAGGATCTCGCCACGCCCACCGTGGGTGCGCGGCGTCTGGGATCCGCGGGGCATGCGACGTTCTCGGCGTCGACGCGAACGCGGCCGCTCGAGCGGGTGGCGGTCGTACGGATGACGGAGGCCGGGCTGGGTAGGGGCTGGCTTTGCACGGGGCTGGTTGGGACCGGACTGGTTGGGACCGGTGATCGTCAGGAGTCCCCTTCTCGTGTCGTCTCGTGCGCCGCACGAGTGACCGTTTCACGTGCCATCCCGTTGTCTCGACAGGTGCGGCAGTGTGCCCGTGTCCGTGCATGCCACGGGTCGCCGGTGCGGTGGGCGCATGCCGTTCACTCGAGTCAAGAAAGTTCTCCACACCGACTGTCCACAGTTCTTTGTGCGGGGAACGCGCTTCGGCCGCCCGGTTGTCCACAGAAGTCGGCCATATCTAAGGATGAAACCCTCACGCCGCGCGGGTAGTCTGACTTCTCCGGGGTAGTGAGCTCGCCAGGTTTCACGTGAAACATCGCGCGAGTGTCCGGCCCCGATGAGAACGTAGATGGCGGCGCGCAACGCGTCAGCCCGTGAGGTAGTCAGGTCGCCTCGCTGTAGCGGCGCGGAGTAAGGGGAGTGCACGTGACGGACGCTCGAGAGACGAACTCGAACGACGGAACGCAGAACATCGACGACGGCACGACCGACGGCGAGCCGACGCTTCCCACGTGGTTCTCTCGCCAGGAGTCGGAGGCTCCCCGCGAGGGTGGCGATGTTTCACGTGAAACGAGCGACGTAGACGAGTTCGCGCCCGGCGACGATAGTCCTGTGGGGCGTGAGCTGTGGGAGACCGAGCAGCTGCGCCGGCGTCTGGAGGACTCGGAGTTCCCGCGTCCGCCGCGCACCCGCGTCATCACCGTGTCGAATCAGAAGGGCGGCGTGGGCAAGACCACGACCTCGGTGAACCTTGCGGCGGCCCTGGCCTCGCGAGGTGCCAACGTGCTCGTCATCGATGCCGACCCGCAGGGGAACGCCTCGACCGCCGTGGGCGTCGAGCACCGCTCGGGAACCCCGTCGATCTACGAGGTGCTGCTCGAGGAGACCCCCCTTGCGAAGGTGGTCCAGCAGTGCCCTGACATCCCTACGCTGTGGTGCGTGCCCGCGACCATCGATCTCGCGGGTGCCGACATCGAGCTGGTCTCGATGGTGCGACGCGAGTTCCGACTCCATGACGCGATCAACGAGCTGCTCGCGGGACCGGGGAAGGAGCTCGACTACGTCATCGTCGACTGCCCCCCGAGCCTAGGGCTGCTGACCCTGAATGCGATGGTCGTGGCGAGCGAGGTCCTCATCCCCATCCAGTGCGAGTACTACGCGCTTGAGGGGCTCACTCAGCTGATGAAAACCGTGGAGATGGTCAAGAAGCACCTGAACCCGGCGATCCATGTGTCGACCATCGTGCTCACGATGTTCGACGGTCGCACGAATCTGGCGAGAGAGGTCGCGGCGGAGGTGCGTGGACACTTCCCGCACCAGACGCTCGAGCAGACCGTTCCGCGTTCGGTGCGTGTGTCCGAGGCGCCGAGCTTCGGCCAGACCGTGATGACCTATGACCCCACCTCGTCTGGAGCGGTCGCGTACCTCGCGATCGCGCGCGAGATCGCCATGCGTGGCGCGACTGGAGCGGCCGTGGCCGAGACCGGAGGACAGCAGTGAGCAAGCCCAAGCGAGGACTGGGACGAGGTCTCGGCGCACTGATCCCGACCGAGGAGACCTCGACCCCTCCTGCCGAGCGGCCGTCGGATGTCTTCTTCGGCACGGGAGCGATCCCGCAGGTACAGGCAGAGCAGGTCGCTGCGAGGATGGACGACGCGGCCGACGACGACGGACTCCTACCCGTGCCGGGCGCCCGCTTCGCTCACATCGATCCTCAGAGCGTCGTGCCGAACCCCAGGCAGCCGCGAGCGGTCTTCGACGAGGATGCGATGGCCGAGCTCGTCGGCTCGATCAAGGAGCTCGGCGTCCTCCAGCCCATCGTCGTGCGACCTAACCCGGCGGGGGAGGGCTACGAGCTCATCATGGGTGAGCGTCGCCTGCGCGCCTCGAAGGAGGCCGGTCTCGACGCGGTCCCTGCGATCATCCGATCGACCGAGGACGTGGACCTGCTTCGCGATGCCCTCGTCGAGAACCTCCACCGCAGCCAGCTGAATCCGCTCGAAGAGGCGGCCGCGTATCAGCAGCTTCTCGACGACTTCGGCATCACGCATGATCAGCTCGCGACCAAGATCAGCCGCTCGAGGCCCCAGATCTCGAACACGCTGCGCCTGCTGCGACTGCCCCCGCTCGTGCAGCGCAGGGTCGCCGCCGGCGTCCTGAGTGCCGGACACGCGCGGGCCCTTCTCGGGTTGGACGACCCTGCCGCCATGGAGCACCTCGCACAGCGCATCGTGGCGGAGGGGCTCTCCGTCCGCGCGACCGAGGAGATCGTCACGCTTGGCCTCGAGGCGCCTGCGCCCGCCAAGCGGGGTGGGGTCCGCGCCGGCGGGCGTACCGAGGCGCTCGACAACCTGGCCTCAAGGCTTGGAGACCGCCTGGACACGCGCGTGAAGGTCCAGCTCGGTCGCAGCCGCGGCAAGGTGACGATCGACTTCGCGACGGTCGACGACCTCAACCGCATCATCGCGATCCTCGACCCGGAGGATCCTGGCGTCATGGGCAAGTAGCCCCGGTACGACAGACACGACATACAGGAAGGGCCCCCGCCATCGGCGGGGGCCCTTCCTGGTCTCGCTGCGGCTGGCTCAGACTCCTCGCGCCGCGGCTGAGGCGATGATCGCGTAGTAGAGATCCTGGAGCGGCACGCCCGCCGCTCCGATCGCCTGGGGCATGAGCGACGTCTCGGTCATCCCCGGCGAGATGTTGATGTCGATCACCTGCGGGACTCCCTCGCGGTCCAGGATCACGTCGACGCGGGACAGGTCCCTGAGATCCATGCTGCGGTGCACGTCGACCGCGGTCTGCTGCACGAGCTGAGCCTGCTCGTCGCTCAGTCGCGCGGGCGCGAAGTACTCGATGCGGCCGGGGTTGTATCGAGCGTCGTAGTCGTAGCTGCCGTCGGCGGGGGAGACCTCGACCGCGGGAAGCGCACGCGCCTCGTCGCCGGTGCCGATGACGCTCATGGCGACCTCGATGCCCTCTATGAAACGCTCGATGAGCGCCATGTCCCCATAGGCGAAGCAGTGGACCATCGCTTTGGCAAGGTCATCCCTGGTATTCACGATGGAAAGGCCGAGCGCGGAGCCTCCGCGCACCGGCTTCACGACGAGCGGGAAGCCGAGCTTGCCCGCGATCGCGTCCAGCATCTGCTCTGCGCCGACCTCGCGGAAGAGAGACTGAGGCATGGTGACGGCCTCGGGTGTGTGGATCCCGTGCCGGCCGAGCACCGCCTTCGCCACCGACTTGTTCCAGGCGACGCGGGCCGCGGGCGACGTCGTGCCGACGTAGGGGACGCCGAGGACCTCGAGCAGGGCCTGGAGCGAGCCGTCCTCACCGGACGAGCCGTGCAGGAGCGGCCACACGACGTCGATAGAGCCTTCCGACAGTGCGGGGATCAGATCCGCGTCGACGTCGTGCAGGGTCACCTCGACACCAGCGTCGCGGAGCTCCTCCTGGACGCGCCGCCCCGAGCGGATCGACACATCCCGCTCGTGACTCAGTCCGCCGGCAAGGATCATCGCGTGCATGGGGTGGGTCCTCTCTGACGAGCCAGGGCGTCACGGGTGGGTAGGGGATCAGTTCAGGTCGGGGGAAGGGAAGTCCACGGACTCGGAGAGCCCGGACCCTGAGGTGCCGAAGATCCGCACCGTCTCAAGCTCCGCGTCCACGACGGTCGCGAGCCTGCGCACGCCCTCACGGATGCGATCAGGAGTCGGGTAGCAGTAGGAGAGCCTGAGGTGCTCGGTGCCCGAGCCGTCGATGAAGAACGCGGAGCCGGCGACGTAGGCGACGCGTGCGGTGATGGCGCGGGGGAGCATCGACTTGGCGTCGAGGCCCTCGGGAAGCTTGACCCAGACGTAGAAGCCGCCGTCGGGCACGTTCCACGAGGCCTCCGGGATGTGCTCCTGGAGCGCGGAGATCGTGGCGTCGCGGCGCTCCCGGTACTGCTCGCGGAAGCTCTTGATCTGCCCCTGCCAGTCCTGGTGGTCCAGGTAGCTGCGGATCGCGAGCTGGCTCGCGTTCGAGGGGGAGAGGATCGCTGCCTCCGACGCGAGCACGAGCTTCTCGCGCACCGCGTGCGGAGCCACGGCCCAGCCCACGCGGAACCCGGGGGCAAAGGTCTTCGAGAAAGACCCCAGGTAGATGACACCATCGGGGTCCATCGACCGCAGCGCGGGATACGGATCCCGATCGAAGCCGAGCAGGCCGTAGGGGTTGTCCTCAAGGATCAGGACCCCGTGGCGCTGGCAGATCTCGAGCACGCGGGGGCGACGCTCGAGCGACAGGGTGACGCCCGCGGGGTTGTGATAGTTCGGCACCGTGTAGAGGAACTTCACGCGACGGCCCTCGGCCTTGAGCCGCGTGAGCGTCTCATCCAGCAGCTCGGGGATCAATCCGTCCGCATCCATCGGCACGTGGACGACGTCCGCCTCGCGCGCGCGGAACACGCCCAGCGCACCCACGTACGACGGGGCCTCGGCGACGATGACGTCGCCCGGATCGATGAAGATGTTGGTGACCAGGTCCAGCGCCTGCTGCGAGCCCGTGGTGACCACGACATCGTCCGCGTGGGCCGAGATCCCCTCGAGGGCCATGACGTCGAGGATGCGCTCCCTGAGGCCCTCGTCACCCTGGCCCGAGCCGTACTGGAGCGCGATCTCGCCCTGCTCCACGATGAGCCGCTTCATCATCTCGCCGAGCTCCTCGAGAGGCAGGCCGCCGATGTAGGGCATCCCACCCGCGAGGGAGACCACCTCGGGCCGGCTCGCGACCGCGAACAGCGCGCGGATCTCCGAGGCTCGCATCTCGTGGGCGCGTGCGGCGTACGACCCATACCAGGGGTCGAGCCGCGTGCCGCCATTCTCCGAGGTGCTCATGCGCGCCAGTCTCGCATGTTCGGACGAGCGTCGGTGCACTCACGCCCCCGGACGAACGACGAAGGCCCGACCCTCCTGCGGGAGAGCCGGGCCTTCGGAAGCGTAGAGGTGCCTGTCAGGCGTTCGCGGACGTCTCCTCGAGCACCTCGTCGAACAGCTCGATCAGCGCAGGCTTGGGCTTGGCGCCGATGACGGACTTCACCGCCTGACCGCCGGAGAAGAACATCATCGTCGGGATCGAGGTGATGCCGTAGCTCGCTGCAAGAGAGCCGTTCGCGTCGGTGTCGACCTTCACGACCTTGATGCGGCCCGCGTAGTCCTGCGCGAGCTCGTCGAGGATCGGAGCGACCGCGCGGCACGGACCGCACCACGTCGCCCAGAAGTCCACGACGACGGGGATCTTCGACTCGAGGACCTCAGCCTGGAACGAGTCCACCGTCGCAGCCACCGGGGCGTCGTGCACCGGCGCCTCGTCCTCGTCGGCCACAGGAGCGTCGGCGACCGCCGCATCGTCGCCGTGCGCATCGAGCCAGTGCTGGGCGTCGAGCGCGGCCGAGCAGCCCATGCCGGCGGCGGTGATCGCCTGGCGGTAGCGGCTGTCGACCAGGTCGCCACACGCGAACACGCCGTCGACGTTCGTCGCCGTCGTGCGGCCCTCTACCAGGACGTATCCCGCGTCGTCCGTGTCGACGACGCCCTTGACGAGCTCCGAGCGCGGGACATGTCCGATCGCCACGAAGAGGCCGGTGGCATCCAAGGTGGACTCCTCGCCGGTCTTCACGTTCTGCACTCGCACGCCGGCGAGCTTGTCGCCGCCGTCGAGGCCCACGACCTGCGAGTCCCACACGAACTCGATCTTCGGGTCGTTCTTGGCGCGGTCTGCCATGATCTTGGACGCACGCAGCTCGTCACGGCGGTGAACCAGGTACACCTTGCGGGCGAAGCGCGTGAGGAACGTCGCCTCCTCGACGGCGGAGTCGCCGCCGCCGACCACGACGACGTCCTGGTCGCGGAAGAAGAAGCCATCGCACGTCGCGCACCACGACACACCCTTGCCCGACAGGCGCTTCTCGTCGTCGAGGCCCAGCTCGCGGTAGGCGGAGCCGGTCGCGAGGATGATCGCCTTGGACTCGTATGTGGTGCCCATGCCGGTCGTCACGGTCTTGACGGGACCCTCGAGCGAGAGCTCGGTCGCGTCGTCGAAGATCACCTCGGCGCCGAAGCGCTCTGCCTGGGCCTGGAGCGTCTCCATGAGCTCCGGGCCCTGCACGCCCTCGACGAAGCCGGGGAAGTTCTCGACCTCCGTCGTGTTCATCAGCGCGCCGCCGGCGGTGATGGAGCCGGCGATCACGAGGGGCTGGAAGCCCGCGCGCGCGGCGTAGATGGCGGCGGTGTACCCGGCGGGGCCGGAGCCGACGATGATCAGGTTGCGGATGTCACTCATGGGAGTCCTCGCATTGCGTTCGGGGAGAGACCTGTTCCAATTTCCAGAACAGATCGTAGTCGCCGCATGTTCCCTCAGCGGGCAGAGGGCTCAGCCGTCGTCGGCCGAGGCGGTCGGGCCGTAGGTGTAGGCGGGGTAGGAGTTAGGCGGCGGGTTGTGCCGGTCCATGTCCGTCGTGAAGGGTTGCTCGAGCAGGTCGAGAGCGAACATCCACGCGGCCACGACGGCGGCAGCACCGACGAGCAGGAGCAGCAGGCGCGTCCGGATGGGCCCCGGACGGCCCGCACGGGCGTGCGCCGACTCGTAGACGCGCGCGAACACCTCTGAGCGGGGCCACCGGCGGTGGAACGGCTCGACCATCGCCTCCCATACGGAGCGGGACGGTCCGGAATTCTGCTCGTCCGACATCGCGTCGAACGCGGCCAGGTCATCGAACATGTCGCGCTCGTCGGTCGGCACCTCGGCGATGGGGGCCGGCGCAGGCGGCTCCACCTCCGGCTCCTCCACGACCGGCTCCTCCTCGGGCTCCTCCACGGGGAGGGCCGCGGCGACGGCCTCGAGCCGCTCCGACGCGACGTCCGAGCGCAGGTCCGGGGCGGCGTGCGAGGCGGCGGCGGAGACGGCCACGATCCGGCTCGCCTCGGAGAGCACGTCCGCCGAGACGATGTCCGCGGCGGGCCTGCCGAAAGTCTCGTGCATCTCCGCCTGCGCGACCTCTGCGCGGAGCGGAAGGCTCCTGACCGCGCCCGCGAATCCGCGCAGCGCACCATGGTCGGGCGGGAAGGCATCGACGACGTCGCTGAGGCCGGCCTCCGAGGACTGCTCGAGGACCGAGACGCAGAGCGCTCTCGCCCCTGCGGGAATCTCGTCGGGAAGATCCGACACGGCGGTATCCGGGGCCCGCAGACCGGTGACGCACTCGATGTACAGGTGGACCAGGTCGATCGCGTCTCGAGACCTCGCGTCGGTCGAGGAGGCGAGGTCGCCGCGGAGATGCCCGTCGATGCCCAGGCCGGAGAGCACCGGCACGCCAGCCTCGGAGACGGTCACCGCACTGCTGCGGATCGCACCGTGGTGGATGCCGCGCGCGGACAGCGGCACGAGTGCCCGAGCGATCGAGCCCACGATGGACCCCGCGAGCCGAGGGGGAAGGCTGCGGCGGCTGAGAGCGTCACCGAGGTCCGTGCCGCGTGGCCGATCAACGACGACGTAGTGCACCGCGGGCTCCGTGCTGGTATCCGTGCCGCTCGCGATGACCCGTGCGAGCCGCGGGTCGCGCACCGTGGAGGTCCGCGCGACCGCGGCGGTGACCTCGGTGCCGTGCTCGCTCGCGAGCACGTACACGTTGACGTCCCGACGCAGGCGGTCGTCCCTCGCCCGCCAGCGCGCGGCGCCGTCGAGGTCGAAGGCCTCCTCGGACGCGAGCGTGAAGCGGTGCGCCAACGTCACACCAGACTGCACCTTGTTGACCCCCAAAAAGAACTTCTGGGCCACTCGTGCCCTGATGTCTGATTATCGTACGCGGCGGAGACGGCGAGTCACCGGTGACAGCATCTGCCCCAGTTCCTCAACGCCCAACAGCTTCAGAATGATCCCGTATACCAGGAACATCGTGACCGCGATCGCGACGCCGAGCGCGCCGGCGGTCAGGACGCCGTCCACCCCGGTCAGCGTGGCCGCCTCCGGTGCCCACCACACGATCAGGCCGCCCGCACCCACGGCAGGGATGATCGCGAGCACGGACTTCGCATAGACGGGGACGATGCGGGAGCCGTCCAGCCAGCCGAAGCGCTTGCGCAGCGTGAGGGTGCGCAGGATGACCGCGATGACGTTCGAGGCGACCAGGCCGAGCGCGACGCCGACGGTCCACCACCGGGCGGGAGCGACCGCCTGCACGCCGTAGGCGACAGCGACCCACACGATCGTCATCGGGATCTGGATGTAGAAGATCGACCGCGCGTCCTCCAGGACGAACAGCACGCGCTTCACGAGGACCATGAGGCCGAGCGGCACGAGGCCCAGGGAGAGGGCCTGCAGGACGGGGATGGTGACGGCAACATCGTCCGGGGGGCTCGGCGCCATCATCACGCGAGTGATCGGACCTGCCGCCACGATCATCGTCGCGGATGCCCACACGCCGAACACGGCGATCACGCGGGCGCCTCGGGAGATCTCGCCCACGAGGCCCCGCGTGTTGCCGGACGTATGGAAGCGCGACATCGACGTGAACAGGGCGGTCAGCAGCGACACCGTGACGAGCGAATGAGGGACGATGTAGATCGTCATCGCCTGGAAGTAGGCGGCGTTTCCCGCGATCGCCTCCGCCTGGTCGGTGTTGACGGCCGTCGCCACGCGGAGCGCCGCCAACCCGCCCACCTGCTCCACGGCGACAGCGGCGAGCGCCCAGGTCACGACCTGCTTGAGCGAGCCCATCTCGCCGGGCTCGCCGGACCAACGCCATCGCAGGCCGTAGCCCCCGCGGATCAGCGGGATCAGCAGGATGAGCGCCTGCGCGGCAATGCCGAGAGTCGCGGTCCCGCCCAGGAGCGCGATCCGCTCGGGGGTCCACTCGGACGCATCGATTGCCCTCTCGTCGACGGCGATGCGTCCGTAGATGCCCAGGTAGGCCGCAAGACCCGCGATCGAGACGATGTTGTTGAGGACGGGGGCCCACATGAAGGGCCCGAACTGCTCGCGGGCGTTGAGCACCTGCCCCAGCAGCGTGTAGATCCCGTAGAACGTCACTTGGGGGATGATCCAGTAGGCGAGCCCCGTGGCGACCGCGAGCTGGTCCTCCTTCCATCCCGACGCGAGGAGCCGCACCATCAGCGGCGCGGCGAGAGTGAACACGAGGCCTGCGGCGATCGAGATCACAGTGCCGACCGTGAGGATGCGATCGACGATCCGCTTGCCGTCGGGCTGCTGGAAGGCCTTGATGATCTGGGGCACCAGGGCAGCGTTGAGGACGCCAGCGGCGAGCAGCGCGTAGAGCGAGTTGGGGATCTTGTTCGCGACGTCGTAGGCGTTCGCGGCGCCCGTGGTCGCACCGACCGCCGCCAGCAACATCCAGTTGCGGAGCCAGCCCGTGGCTCGCGAGACGAACGTGCCCGAAGCCATGATCGCCGTCGACCGCCCGAGCCGGCGGCCGCTCATGCGCTGGCCCGTCCCGCCTGCCTCTGGCTCTGGCGCTGACTCCTGCTCGGGTGCGGTCACGTCAGGTATTGTCGCGCGTCTCGGTGTCGGAAGGCGTCTCATCCACAGGAGCGTCGAGGTCGGAGGGCTTCACTCGGGTGTCCCGGCGTCCACGTCGGATGGTGCGGATCACGCCCGCGATGAGGAGCAGCACGAGCAGCACTGAGAAGACCGCCGTCGCCGCGTTTCCCCAGTCCGCGCGCACGCGCACGGTGAGGTTCTGGGGCTCCGAGATGATGTCGCCCTCGACGGTGCGGATCGTCACGTAGACCACGACGTTCGCAGAGGAGACCGCGCTGACCGGGATCTGCACCACCGCGTCCGAACCCGCGGGGATCGTGACCTCCGGCCTTCCCGTGATCTGCAGCTCGGGCGAGTTCGAGGCTGCGGCGACGATGACGGTCAGCTCCTGTGCGGTGGTGTTGCGGACCGTCACCGGGAGCTCACCTTCGGCGGCGATGAAGTTGATGTCAGAGGAGGTCGCGACGGAGACGCCGCCGATCGCTTCCTCTGCAGTAGTGAGCGCCCCCGAGACCAGAGCGGCGCGGGTACCGAGACCGGCTCGAGACGGCAGGGAGACGGCCCGCAGCAGGTCGAGTGCGTAGTACTGCAAGGTAGCGGTCGGGTCGGTCGCGGTCGACGCGATCACCTGGACACCCTCGAGTGCCGCCGCGAGCTCGGAGACGGACTCGGTGTCGAGATCGTCCCCCGTGTCCGTCTTCTTCGAGGCGGGCTTGCCCGTGGGCAGGTCCTCGGCGTCGAGGGCGGTGGACAGCGGCACGGCCTCGACCCACGGCGCCTCGAGCATCGCGTCGAGGGCGGACTCGGTGCCGTCGCCCAGCGTCCAGGATTGACCGGGGGAGACGACGACGAGGTCCTCGTCGCCGTACAGGGCGGTCACGGCCGTCTCGGCGACCATGCGCGACGCCCCCGACACGACGTCCATGGAACCCGCGCGCAGGATCTCGCTGAGCTCCTCGTCAGGGCGGACCACGGTGATGCTGTCGTCGCCCAGCGTGACGTCGACGACGGCCGCGTCACCGCCGCCCCGGACGCCGTCGGCGTCGAAGCGTGGCTCGAGGATGACGGCCTCGACCCCAGCTGCCATCGCCGCGCGCAGCGTGGGGCGGTCAGCGACCGCGACCGGAGCGAGGAGGGACGAGTACCGCAGCACGGCTGAGGCGTCGCTGTTGGCGTCCCCGACGGCGTACTCGATCAGGGAGGAGTCGCCCGCCCGCGCGAGCGAGGTCAGGTCGGCGTTGCCCGCCGGCATGCGGAAGAGCTCGGCCGCCGAGGTCGGCACGTTCGTCTCGAGCGCGGGGTCGACGAGCAGCGTCACGCCCGTCGTGTCGGCCGCCTCCATGAGCGCGGCCGCGCGCGTGGCGCTTCCCGTCACGGTCGCGACGGTCGCGATCTGAAGATCCGGAAGGTCGACGGGGGCCCACGTGATCACCATCGAGTCCACCGTGACCGCGCCGTCGGCGCCGATGACCGTCACGGTGACGCCGTACACGCCGGCGCGGCGCTTGGGGAGCCCTAGGTCAGCAGCCTCGGCGGACAGCGTCACCGACGTGCCCTCCTCCGCATCTGTGGAGGTGTGGTCAGCGAGCATCTCCTCCGCGACCGTGTGGCGACCGAAGCTCTCGGGGGAGTCGAGGAACTCCGCGATCTTCGCGTGCGAGCGCAGCGCCTTGTCGGTGATCCGCAGGTGGACCTGACGGCCCGCGTAGGCGGCCGACGAGTCAGCGTCGAGCGTGGTCGTGATGCTGAGCGTCGAGTCGCTCTCGACGACGGTGGGACTCGCGTCCGAGATGACGCCGGTGATCTCGGTGGAGGTCTCCTCGTCGACGGCCGCCGGCGCCGAAGCGCCGAGCGCGGTCAGGGGTGCGCCCGCGATCGCACCCGCCACCACCAGCGTGAGCAGCGGGCGAAGCCGACGGATCACGTGGGAGCCAGCAGGGTCACGGCGATCTGGGCCATCTTCCGCTCGTTCGGGAACGCGAGCCGCTGCACCAGGTTGGACAACGGGATCCACTCGGCCACCTCTGCCTCGTGGTCCGGGTCGTTGTCCGTGGTGATGAATCCGCCGCGCGCCTCGAGCAGATAGTGGTGCACGGTCTTGTGCACGCGCCGGTCGTCCCCGGTGAACCAGTAGTCGATGACCCCGATCGGCTGGATGATCTCCGAGGTGATGCCCGTCTCCTCGGCAACCTCGCGCACCGCCGCGATCTCAGGCGTCTCGCCCTGCTCGATGTGACCCTTGGGCAGGCACCACTCGAGGCGTCCGGCGCGATTGCGGCGCCCGATGCAGGCGGCGTACGCGATGCCGTCCTCGACCTTGATGGCCACTCCACCGGCGGACACCTCGTTGCTCACAGGCAGGTGCGCCGCCCTCTGCGAGCCGTCGCGTCTGCGCCGCACCGAGCTCGCCGCCGGCGGCATCGGCGCCGGGCGGGGTCGAGGGCTGGACGGGACGGGCATGCCGAAATCCTATCCGGGGAGTGTTGCGTGGACATATCTCCCGCACGGGGTGCGACCCGTATCGTCCTGTCTCCCCGCACGAGGCGCGACCCGCATCGTCCCGTCGTCTCGCACGAGGCGCGGCCCGCATCGTCCCTCCGTCCCGCACGGGGACGAAGCGCCACATCTGGGATGCTTGACCCCATGACCCGTCGATCCACCGTGCCTGACCGCGTGCCCCTCGACGTGCTGAGGAGTCGTGCGGAGGGGCTGTGGGCGGCGCTGCCCCCCGAGGTCGCGGAGCTCGGCACGCTGTTCGCCGACGCGGGCCACGAGCTCGCGCTCGTCGGCGGTCCCGTCCGCGACGCGTTCCTCGGGCGCTCGTCGGCCGATCTGGACTTCGCGACGAGCGCGCGTCCCGAGGAGACCGAGCGTCTCCTCAAGCGCTGGACGTCGGCGACATGGGACATGGGGCGCGACTTCGGCACCATCGGTGGGCGTCGTGGCGACGTCGTGGCCGAGATCACGACATACCGCGCTGATGAGTACGACGGCGCGACCCGCAAGCCCACAGTCTCCTTCGGCGACAGCCTCGAGGGCGACCTCGCGCGCCGTGACTTCACTGTGAACTCCATGGCGGTGGCGCTGCCGTCGCTCGAGTTCATCGATCCGTTCGGCGGCCTCGAGGACCTCGCGGGAGGGCTGCTGCGGACCCCGATCGAGCCGACGGTGTCCTTTGGCGACGATCCGCTGCGGATGATGCGCGCCGCGCGTTTCGCCTCGCAGCTCGGCTTCGAGATCGAGCCCGCGACCTTCTCCGCGATGCACGAGATGTCCGGCCGCATCGAGATCGTGAGCGCCGAGCGCGTGCGAGACGAGCTCACCAAGCTGCTGCTCGGCGGCGACGTCCGCGCGGGCCTCACCGCGCTGGTCGACTCCGGCATCGCCGACGTGATCCTGCCCGAGCTCCCCGCGCTGCGGCTGGCCGTCGACGCGAGCCATCACCACAAGGACGTCTACGAGCACACCCTCACGGTGGTCGACCAGGCGATCGACCTCGAGACGGATGCGGACGGGCCCGTCCCTGGTCCGGACCTGACCCTGCGCCTCGCCGCGCTTCTGCACGATATCGGCAAGCCGCCCACGAAGCGCCTGGAGGCAGGAGGGGTCGTCACCTTCCACCACCACGAGATCGTGGGCGCGAAGATGTCGACCAAGCGGCTCAAGGCGCTGCGCTTCGACAAGGAGACCACCAAGGCGGTCAACCTCCTCGTGTCGCTGCACCTGCGATTCCACGGCTATGCCGACGCCCGTTGGTCGGACTCGGCGGTGCGTCGCTACGTGACGGACGCGGGCGACCAGCTCGAGCGCCTCCACCGGCTCACGCGCGCCGACGTCACGACCGGCAACCGACGCAAGGCCGACCGCCTGTCCTTCGCGTACGACGACCTCGAGCACCGGATCGCCGAGCTGCGCGAGCAGGAGGAGATCGACGCGATCCGCCCCGACCTCGACGGCACGCAGATCATGGAGATCCTCGGGATCAGGCCCGGGCGCGAGGTCGGTCAGGCGTACAAGCACCTGCTCGATTTGCGCATGGAGCACGGTCCGCTCGGCGCGGAGCGCGCGGAGGCCGAGCTGCGCGCGTGGTGGGCGGAGCGCTCTTCGTAGCTAGGTGGTGTCGGTGGGCGGCAGAGTCTCCCGGAGGAACGCCATGTCCCCTGAGGAGCGTGCGATGTCTCCCGAAGGAACGTGATGACCCCTCGTCCCCAACCCGCCGCCTGACTGGACCTCTCCCCAGGGTGGCACGCGTCGAGTACGGGAGTGCCCCTCGTCCACGACGCTCGATCTATGTCGATGGCCGATCTCAGACACCTCCTGCTTACTCGCATGGGTCCCTTCACCCTCGCTGAGCTCCGGGCGCACGCGTCACGGAACGGGATCAATGGCGCGATCGACCGAGGCGAGATCGTCAGGCTGGTGCCGAACCTGTATGTCTCGAGCGTGCACGCCGAGTCGTGGAGTGTCCGCTCCCTTGCTGCCGCCGACTGGTCCCGCGGCGTGATCGCAGGAGACGCCGCTCTAGCCTGGGCGGGTCTCGGGGATCCGCCGTTCCGCATCGATGTCGTCGTGTCCCCGGGTCGTCAGAGGCGCGGACCCGGCTGGATCCGTGTGCGTGCCACGGGGGATTCCTTCAACTGTTGGCACGCGATGGGTAGGCGCGTGATGGTGCCGGATCGAGCGGTTGTCGAAGCGTTTGCGTGGGCCGATTCAAGAACGAGACCAGAGAAGATCTTCGGTGCATGCCGTCGCGGCGCAAGGCCGGAGGGGATCCTCGCGGCGGCGCAACGGGTCTCGCGAGTCCCGGATCGCAGGCTGCTGATGAGATGCCTGCGCGCCGCGGAGGAAGGTTCCGAGAGCTTCCTGGAGATGGACGCGGCGCGACGCGTGCTGCGTGGACCTTTGCTCGAGCGGTGCGTCCGGCAGCACGATGTACGAGTTGAGGGCCGACGGTTCCGGATCGACGCCTTCCACGCGGAGTCGGCCACGGCGCTCGAGTTCGACGGAGAGGCGTTCCACACAGCACCGACGCAGGTGGCGAATGACCGCGACAGGGACGGCCTGCTCGGGACGATCGGCATTCAGACCGTGCGGTTCGGGTATGCCGCCGTGCGGGACCACCCGGACGTATGTCGAGCGCGTGCTGAGGCGACGATTCGCTCGCGGCTCAAGGGGACATAGCGTTCCCCCACGAGACCACAGGTCGCCGAAATGGGACATGACGTTCCTACAGGAGACATCGCGCGCTGCGCAGCGGGCGAGGCGCAGCGCGCGAGGGTGCGAGCAGCCGTCTGAACGCGATGAGGCCGACGCCCCAGGCGGGAGAAGATGCCTGGTGCGTCGGCCTCGTGCGGGCGCGGCGCGCAAGGCGCCGCACAGTGGGGACCAACGGTAGGTGGGGACCGATGGAGAGGGCCAGGTGGTCGGACCGGCGGACCTGGTGCTGGATCAGACCGGTGGACCGACCCGCGGATCAGACCGCCGCAGGGAGCTCCGGGAAGATCTCCGCCACGGGGCCGTGGACGATCTTGCCGCCGACGGTGGCAAGGCCGCGTGCGAGCGACGGGTCCTTGGCCGTGGCGACCTCCCAGCCGTCGTTCGCGAGGCGCACCGCGTAGGGCAGGGTCGCGTTGGTCAGCGCGAGGGTCGAGGTGTTGCCGACCGCGCCCGGCATGTTGGCGACGCAGTAGAAGATCGAGCCCTCGACCTGGAAGGTCGGCTCGGCGTGGGTCGTGGCGTGCGAGTCCTCGAAGCAGCCGCCCTGGTCGATAGCGATGTCGACGAGCACCGAGCCCGGCTTCATGCGCGACACGAGGTCGTGGGAGACGAGCTTCGGCGCCTTGTCGCCCGCGACGAGCACCGCTCCGACGACCAGGTCGGCCTCGAGGCACGCCTGCTCGACCTCGTAGGCCGAGGAGACGACGGTCTTGACGCGACCGGCGTACAGCGCGTCGAGCTGGCGCAGGCGCGGGATCGACAGGTCGAGCACCGTGACCTCGGCACCCAGGCCGACGGCCTGCGAGATCGCGTTCTGGCCGGACATGCCGGCGCCGAGCACGGTGACCTTCGCCGGACGGACGCCCGGGACGCCGCCGAGCAGCACGCCGCGGCCGCCGGCCGAGGACTGGAGGTTGAACGCGCCGACCATCGTCGCCATGCGGCCCGCGACCTCGGACATCGGGGCGAGCAGCGGCAGCGAGCCGTCCGGCAGCTCGACGGTCTCGTACGCGATCGCGGTCGTGCCCGCGGCGACGAGCGCCTGGGTGAGCGCCTCGTCGGCGGCGAGGTGCAGGTAGGTGAAGAGCAGGAGGTCGTCGCGGAGGTACTTGTACTCGGAGGCGATGGGCTCCTTGACCTTGAGGACCATCGGCTGGGCCCAGGCCTCCTCGACCGTGCCGAGAGTCGCACCCGCGGCGACGTACTCCTCGTCGGTGAAGGCGCTGCCGAGACCGGCGCCGGCCTCGATCGTGACGGTGTGGCCGTGCTTCACGAACTCGTGCACACCGGCAGGCGTGATCGCCACGCGCTTCTCGTTGTTCTTGATCTCTGCGGGGATGCCGACGTGCATGGTCCCTCTCCTTCGCCTTCGCTCCGATGCGGCAGGAGGCCTGGGGATTCAGGTCTCCTGTCGCGGTCACTTCGCTGACCTTCTTCAATTGTCGAAGATCCTCCGGCAAGCGCAACGAATCATGAATACAATCGCCGAAACGGCGGTGAATCTCGGAGGATCTATGTCAGAACGCGTGGAAGGGGCCTCCCGGCCGTCGAATCTTCGGCTCGACGAGCTCGACGAGCACATCCTGTGGGAGCTGTCGCGGGACGCGCGCCTGTCCAACACCGCGCTCGCGGCGAAGGTGCACGTCTCCCCGTCGACCACTCACGCGCGCGTGAAGTCGCTTCGCGACGCCGGAGTCATCAAGTCCTCCCACATCGAGATGGACTTCGAGGCGCTCGGGCTGCCGGTGCAGGGACTCATCTCGGTCAAGCTCCAGGCGCAGGCACGCCCGCAGATCAAGACCTACGCCCGCAAGGTCGTGCGTCTGCCGAACGTGATGTCGGTGTTCTTCGTCGGAGGGCAGGTCGACTTCCTCATCCACGTCGTGTGCACGTCCACGGGTCAGCTGCGCGACTTCGTCGCGAGCTACATCTCGATGGATCCCGTGGTCGCGTCGACCGAGACCAACATCGTGTTCGAGCACCTCATCGGCGCCGAGCACCACGGCACGACGGGCGGCATTCAGGCGATGCGCAAGCCCTTCGAGTAGGAGGCTCCCTTAGGGACGATGCGTCTGAGCGGCGGGCGCGGGGTTCCCCGCGGCAGGGGAGACAGGGACGATGCGTCAGTGGTCGGGTGTGCGAGTTCAGTTCGCGACGGGTCGCGGGGGAACGGGTCGCACCTCGTGCGGGGTGCGCGCGAACACGATCGCGACCAGCACGTAGACCACCGCGATGCCGAGCATGATCGGGCGCGACCAGCCGCTGTCGGGGAGGATCAGCCCGCCGACCACGGCCGAGGACATGAAGGCGACGTTGTAGGCCATGTCGTAGAGCGTGAAGGCCCGGCCGCGGACATGGTCCTCGGTGTCGCGCTGGACGATCGTGTCGACCGCGATCTTCCCTCCCTGGACCGCGAAGCTCACGATGATCGCGGCGGTGAGCAGCGCCCACGCGGTCGGCGCGGTCGCGAGCACGATCTGCCCGACCGCGCCGATGCCGAGGCAGATGAGGATCCACCGCTCGCGCGAGACGCGGTCGCCGAGCATCGGCGTGATCACCGCCGCGAGACCGAACCCGACCGCCGCGAACCCGAGGACGATCGAGAACGCGCCCAGGGCCGCCTCCGCGTCGTCCGGGTCGGCGAGGATGCTGCGCGACGCGAGGATCGATGCCACGAAGACCAGTCCGTAGAGCAGCCGCTGCGCCGACATCACGCCGAGCGCGTGCCAGGGCGTGCGGCGCGCGCGGAGGTAGCGCTCGCCCTCCAGCAGCTCGGCGGTGAGCGCGCGCAGCTGCGCACCGACGTCGAGCTTCTCGAGCGGGTGCGTGGGGCCGAGCTCCTTGCGCGAGATGCGGGTCGCGGCGATCGACGAGGCGCCGAAGGCGAGTCCCGCGCAGATCAGCGCGGTGACAGCGAGCGAGTTGTCGCTCACCGAGGGAACGACGAACGTCGCGATCCCGCCGATCGCGCCGCCCACCGAGGCGGCGATCGTGCCGAGAGTGGGGAGCACGGCGTTCGCCGCGAGCAGCTGATGTGCGGGCACGACCTGCGGAAGGCCCGCGGTCATCGCCGCGAGCAGGAAGCGGTTCACCGACAGGGTCAGCAGCGCCGTCGCGTAGAGGGACCACACGGGCGCGTCCGCGAGCACGAGCGTGATGATGCCGGCGGCGAGCACGAGCCGTACGAGGTTGCCGACGAGCAGGATCCGCTGGCGCTGCCATCGGTCGATCAGCGGCCCGACGAACGGCCCGACGAGCGTGAAGGGCGCGAGCAGCACCGCGAAGCCGACGGCGATCTGCTCGGGCGAGGTCGCGGTCGTCGGATCGAAGAAGAACGCCGTCGCGATGCCGACCTGGAACATGCCGTCGCCGCCCTGGGACAGCAGCCGCGTCCAGGTGAGGCGGCGGAAGCCGGGAGACCTCCACAGCACACGGAGGTCGGCGCGCAGGGACATGCGGCTCAGGGTAGAGGCTGCGCGGGCATGCGGAGAGACACGGGGTGCCTGGCCGCCCGCTAGCATCGCGGCAGGGGCGACGGAAGCGGGGTCACGGGTGAGGCTCGGGGAGATGGTCGATGCGACGCCCGCGTCGCGCGACCGGTACGCGGATCTGCTGCGCGTCGGCTCACTCGCGGGGGTGATCCTGGGCCACTTCTTCATGGCCGCTGTCGCGATGGACCACGCCGCGGGCACGATCGCCGTCGCGAACGTTCTCGACACCCAGCCCTGGGCGCGCCCGCTCACCCTGATCTTCCAGGTGATGCCGATCTTCTTCGTGGTCGGCGGCTTCGCGCACGCGACGGCTTGGCGGACAGTGCGCCGCAGGGGAGGCGGGTACGCGGACTTCATCCGCTCCCGCATCGTCCGGCTGATGAGGCCGACGCTGGTCTTCGTAGCCATCGGGAATCTCGTGGGATTCTTCGTCGAGGCGAGCACGGCGGATGATGCGCTGACGGGCCCGGTGCTCCAGGTCGCGGGGCAGCTGCTGTGGTTCCTCGGGATCTACCTGATCGCGGTCGGCTTCGCGCCCGCGCTGCTCACCGCGCACGACCGCTGGGGATGGCGGGTGCTCGCGGCGCTCGCCGGCGCGGTGGTGCTCGTCGACGTGCTGCGTCTCGCGGTCGGGATCGACGGCGTGAAGTGGCTCAACTTCGCGTTCGTGTGGCTCGCCGTGCACCAGCTCGGCTTCTTCTACGCCGACGGCGTGGCCGACAGGGTGGGCGCGAGGCGCCTGGGAGGGACGATGCTGGGCGGGGGCGCGGCCGTCCTCGCCCTGCTCGCGTGGCTGGGTCCGTACTCGACGACGATGGTGTCGTACGCGGGCGAGGAGCTGTCCAATCTCGCGCCGCCCACGGTCGCCCTGCTGGTCTTCGCGGTCGCGCAGGCAGGAGCGCTCCTGCTGCTGCGCGGCCCAGCGACGCGCTGGCTCGCGCGGCGGCGGGTCTGGGCGACGGTCATCGTCGCCGGCTCGGTCGCGATGACCGCGTTCCTGTGGCATTTCACGGCTCTCATCGGCGTGCACCTCGTGCTGTGGGCCTTCGGGACGGACCTGAGCGGCGACCCGTCGACCGCATCGTTCTGGTGGGTCAAGCTCGCCATGCTCGTGCCGTTCCTGGCGCTGGTCCTCCTCCTCGTGATCGTCTTCCGGTTCGCCGAGCGGCCGCCGAAGCCCGCTCCACCTGCGGGCCCGTCCAGGGGCAGGGCCGTGCTCGCCGCGGCGTCGGTGGTGCTCGGAATCGTCGGCCTGCTCGGATTCGCCGTCACCGGCTTCCGCGGTGCCGGCGACCTCTACGTGGGCCACCTTGTCGGGATCCCGATCACCGAGCAGGTGGCGCTCGCGCTCGTCGCCCTCTCGTATGGTGCAGCCGAGCTCGCGGTGTGGTTCAGGACGGTCCGGGCTTACCCTGAGCGGAGTTGAACGCGTTCAGGAGGTCTCCTTGCCCACCCTCGACTCCACCACCCGCGACCGCATCGTCCAGGCGGCGACCGATCTGATCCTGGAGAACGGGTACGACGGGACGACGATGCGTGCGATCGCCGACCGCGCGGACGTCTCGCTGGGCAGCACCTACTACTACTTCTCCGGCAAGGAGGACCTGGTCCAGGGCTTCTACGAGAGCATCGCGCGCGAGCACGCGGACCTCACCCGGACAAGGATCGAGGGGGAGCGGTCGTTCAAGAAGCGACTCGGCACGGCTCTCGACACCTATCTCGAGGTCTCGTCGCGCTACCGGGCCGTCGCGGAGTCGCTCGTGAGCATGGCCGTCGTGCCGACGAGCCCCCTCAGCCCGTTCAGCGCCGAGTCCAAGCCCGCGCGCGAGACCTTCATCGCGCTGTACGAGGACGTCATCGAGGGCTCGGACCTCAAGACCGACGCCCGTCTGCGCGCCGCGTTGCCCGAGCTGCTGTGGCTCGTGCAGATGATCGTCACGCTCGGCTGGGTGCAGGACCTCTCCGAGGGCGGTCGGGTGTCGCGCAAGATCGTGGGGCGCCTCGCGCCGACGCTGTCGCGGCTCATCCGCGCGGCGCGGATCAAGCCGCTCGCGCCGCTCGCGCTCGACGCGGTCGATGCGCTCGACGCGATCAAGGAGGCCCGCCAGGCGCGGGTCGCGGGCACCGAGGCGGGCCAGGCCGGCGGGGGTGCGCCGTGATCGCGCCGCACACGCTGCTCGCCTTCGCGGCGCTCGCCTTCGTCGTCATCGCGATCCCGGGGCCGAGCGTCCTGTTCATCGTCGGCCGCGCGCTCCAGCACGGGCGGGGCCGCGCGCTGCTGTCGGTCGTGGGCAACGCCGGCGGCTTCATCGTCCACGCCGTGCTGGTCGCGACGGGCGTCGGCGCGCTCATCGCCGCGTCCGAGGCGGCCTTCGTGATCCTCAAGATCGTCGGCGGCCTCTATCTGATCTACCTGGGCATCCAGGCGATCCGTCACCGTCACGACGGCATCCGGGGCTGGGACCAGGACGATGCGGTGGTCGCCGAGGAGACCTCGGTCTGGAAGGTCCTCGCCGAGTCGTTCGTGGTCGGGGTGACGAACCCCAAGACCCTCGTCTTCGTCGCCGCCGTGCTGCCGCAGTTCGTCGAGCCGGCCGCGGGACCCGCGTGGGCGCAGATCCTCGTGCTCGGCGTGGTGTTCTCGGTGATCGCGATCGTCAGTGACGGCCTGTACGCGCTGCTCGCGGCGTGGGCGCGTGACTGGTTCGCGGGATCGCCGCGCAGGCTCGCGAGGATGCGCGCCGCGGGCGGGGGACTGATGGCGACGCTCGGCGTCGTTCTCCTGGTGTCGCGACGCGCGGCGTGAACCGCATCGTCCCGACCCCCGCATCGTCGGCACCCGGCGTCGTCCCTGCTGCCGCATCGTCCCTGGGCCCTGAACCTTCGCGACCGCTGTCGCGAGACGTGTTCCCCGGCTAGGGTGGATCCGCGCCATCATCGCGATGGAACGGCATAGCACCAGGGGGAACATCATGGGATTCGGCGAGGCGATCAAGGTCTGCTTCAGCAAGTACGCGGACTTCTCGGGACGCGCGCGGCGCTCCGAGTACTGGTGGTTCCAGCTCTTCATCTTCCTCATCGAGATCCCGTTCCAGATCGTCTTCTGGATCCTCTACGCGATGGCGTTCGCGCCCGTGTTCTCGCAGGCCGAGGCCGACGGCACGATCCCGGAGTCGGCCTTCGACGATTTCAACGTGACTCCGCTCGTGATCGGCAGCATCCTGCTGCTCGCGGTCGCCATCGCGCTGTTCCTGCCGTCCCTCGCCGTGGTGATTCGCCGCCTGCACGACACGGGTCGTTCCGGCTGGTGGATCCTCCTGGGCCTCATCCCCGGCGGATCGATCGTGATCTTCGTGTTCACGATTCTCGACTCCGAGCCGGGGACGAATGCGTACGGCCCCAACCCGAAGGGCGCCGAGTGGGGCCACATCCCGATGACGCCGCCGCCGGCGCCCGGCCAGCCCATGCCGCCGACCTCGAGCGACCCCTTCCAGCCCTGATCTGCCTTCACCCCTGACGCCTTGCCCGTGGACGCTGTGACGCGACCGCGCCTCGGCCACAGGCCCTTGACCTGACTGCCTTCTCCCCAGCGGAGCCTGACGAGCGCGCGCGCCAGGGTGGCCGGCGCCTAGCCTGCCGGCGACGGAAGGGGGGTCATGGCGAATCTCATGATCGATGAGGACCGGGCCGCGCGTACGGTACTGGCGCTGCGGGCGCTCGGAGCCGAGGCGCTCACCGCGCGCCCCGCGGACGCCGCGGAGATGGCGGGGCACGCGAGCCTGCTCGCAGCGGTCGCGTGCATGGACGCTGAGCATCGGCGGGCCGCCGCCGCGATCTGCGCCGAGGCGATGAGCCTCGCGAGGGTCGCGCAGGACTGCGTCGCGGAGATTCTTGCGGTGGATCAGGAACTGGGAGGCAGCCCCGCCCACGGGGCCGCGGTCGATGCGAGGGACGCGCGCGATGAGTGAGGCCGCGGACGACCTTCGCTCGTGCGCGGCGACCATGCGGCGTGAGGCCGACGCCTTCGAGCAGAGGGCGTCTGCGCTGAATCTCGACACGGGCCTGGGCTGGATCGCGGGTGCGACCATGGAGGCGCAGGCGAGCCTCGGCGCAGCGGTCGGCGACCTCGTCGAGCTGCGCCGCGAGGGCGCTGACCTGCTGGTCCGCGCCGCGGTCGCGATCGAGGACACAGGCGGGGTGGCGGCGGAGCGCGTTCTCGGGTGCCCGCCCGGATTCGGGACCGCCCAGGGGGAGCGGACCGCGTGGTGGGGTCCGCGCGTGCCGGAGAGGAACGCGCGGCTCGACGCCATCGCGAGCGAGATCGAGGCGCTCACCCGGCCCGAGGTGCTCGACATCGAACGGAGCCTCACTCTCCCGGGAATCGGCGCGGCTCTCTCCCTGCTCGCGCCCCCGGCCGGCCTCTACGCGTACTGGCGGGCCTGCATCGACGCCTTCATCACCGAGCCACAGGCAGGTCCGTACTCGGCAGACCATGGCGAGGAGGGCGAGGAGGCGGCGGAGGCGGCGGAGGCCAAGGAGACGCTTGACGCCTCGCGACCCGCCTCGGTCGCCGAGCTCATCGCCGACTGCGAGCTGGTCGACACGATGGGCGGCCAGGACAAGGCCGTGGTCGACATCGCCAAGGTCACCACCGCCGCAGGGGAGGAGAGCTGGGTGATCACCCTGCCCTCGACGAAGGACTGGGTGGTGTTCGACGGCGACACCCCCGCGCCCAACGACCTGGACGCGATCGCGGTGCTCGCACTGCTCCCGGGGCGGGCTTCGGCCTTCCGTAAGGGGGTCGAGGAGGCGGTGCGGCGGGCGGGCATCCCCGCAGGCGCGCCCGTGCTGATGGTGGGCTTCTCGCTCGGAGGGATGCTCGCGGCGGACCTCGCGCGCACGGGGCTCGGCGACGTGTCGGTCGAGGGCGTGGTGGTCGCCGGCGCGCCCATCGACACCGCCGACGATCCTCCGGGGGTGCCGGTGCTGTCGCTCGTCCACGAGGGCGACGCCGTGCCGGCGCTCGACCTCGCGCCGGAGGGGGACGGGCCGTTACGGGTCACCGTCACGGACACCGTCGCCGACGGGCTCCGGCCCCACTCCTCGGAGGGCTACGCCGCGACCGCGGCCGCACGCGACGCCGACGGATCGCTGAGCGTGCCGTTCGCGCGGTTCCTGGCCACCGACGAGTCGACCGAGGTGGTGCACGCGCAGTACCAGGTCACGGAGTAGAGCGACGGCCGACGGGGGTGTCGACCGGGCCCACGTGCCGCCCGCGCGGCGGCGCGGCGTGGGAATACCAGCGCGCCGCCGCGCGTCGCACAGATATGAGCCAGTCACAGGAATCCATGCACGTGTCCCTCCCCGACAAGGTCGCCATCGTCGGCGGCGCGGGCAAGGTCGCGAGGCGGCTGATCCCGCTGCTCGTCGCGCGCGGGATCGACGTCGTCCCGCTCGTGCGACGCCAGGAGCAGGCGACCGAGCTCGAGTCCATCGGCGTGAGCCCGCGCCTGCTCGACATCGAGAGCGCGAGCGCCGACGAGTGGGTCGAGGCGCTGCGGGGATGCGACGCCGTGGTGTTCTCCGCCGGGGGAGGCGCGGACGGCAACGTCGAGCGCAAGCGCACCGTGGACCTGGAGGGTTCGACCAACGCGATCGAGGCGGCGCGCTCGCTCCACATCCACCGCTTCGTGCAGGTCTCGGCGATCGGCGTGGACTCCCCGCCGGACGAGAGCCGCGGCGAGGCGTGGGTCGCGTATGTCCACGCGAAGCGGGATGCCGACGTCGCGCTGCGGGCGAGCGGGCTGCGCTGGACCATCCTGCGCCCGGGACGCCTCACCGACGACGAGCCGAGCGGTCACATCGCGCTCGGTGAGGAGGTCGGCTACGGCTCGATCCCTCGCGCCGACGTGGCCGCGACGATCTTCGCGTGCCTGCGCGACCCGGCGACCGTCGGGAAGCAGTGGGAGCTCGTCTCCGGCGAGATCGCGATCGGGGATGCGGTGGCAGCGGCCGTGTGACGCATCGTCCCGGCACGAACAGGACCGGACACGACGAAGGCCGGGACCCCGTGAGGGATCCCGGCCTTCGCGCTACCCGGGGATGGGCCCGGGAAACTGCTTACCGCTCACGCTCGCCGGCGATGAACGCCTCGAGGTGCTGGCGGCCGAGGGTGTCCTCGGTCTGGACGGGCGGCGACTTCATGAAGTAGGTCGCGGCCGACAGGATCGGGCCGCCGATGCCGCGGTCCTTGGCGATCTTGGCGCAGCGGACGGCGTCGATGATGATGCCGGCCGAGTTCGGGGAGTCCCAGACCTCGAGCTTGTACTCGAGGTTGAGGGGCACCTCGCCGAAGGCCGAGCCCTCGAGGCGGACGTAGGCCCACTTGCGGTCGTCGAGCCACGCGACGTAGTCCGACGGGCCGATGTGGACGTTGCGGTCGTCCTTGACGCCGGCCAGCGGGCCGTCGTTGAGGTTCGAGGTCACGGCCTGGGTCTTCGAGACCTTCTTGGACTCGAGGCGGTCGCGCTCAAGCATGTTCTTGAAGTCCATGTTGCCGCCGACGTTGAGCTGGTACGTGCGGTCGAGGCGCACGCCGCGGTCCTCGAACAGCTTCGCGATCACGCGGTGCGTGATGGTCGCGCCGACCTGCGACTTGATGTCGTCGCCGACGATCGGGACGCCCGCGTCGGTGAACTTCTGGGCCCACTCGGGGTCCGAGGCGATGAAGACGGGCAGGGCGTTGACGAATGCGACGTTCGCGTCGATCGCGCACTGCGCGTAGTACTTGGCGGCCTGCTCCGAGCCCACGGGGAGGTAGCACACGAGGACGTCGGCCTCGGTGTCCTTGAGGGTCTGGACCACGTCGACGGGGGCGTCGTCCGACTCGACGATGGTCTCGCGGTAGTACTTGCCGAGGCCGTCGAGGGTCACGCCGCGCGACACCTGCACGTCGGTCTTGGGGACCTCGCAGATCTTGATGGTGTTGTTCTCGGAGGCGTTGGTGGCCTCGACGAGCTCCTTGCCGACCTTGAGCGAGTCGACGTCGAAGGCGGCCACGAACTCGATGTCCGAGACGTGGTAGTCGCCGAGCTGGACGTGCATGAGGCCCGGCACCTTCTCGTCGGCCGGGGTGTTCTTGTAGAACTCGACGCCCTGGATCAGCGACGTCGCGCAGTTGCCCACGCCCACGATCGCTACGCGAAGCTTCGCCATTGGAGTGTTCCCTTTCAGTCGTCCGTCGCCGATGCGCCGGAGCCGTTGTTTTCTCCGCGGTGTGCGGAACGTTCGTTCTCGATGAGACGGTCGAGCCATTCGACCTCGCGCTCGACGCGCTCGAGGCCGTGGCGGTGGAGCTCGGCGGTGTAGGCGTCGGCTCGCTCGCGCTGCCTTCGCCTGGTCTCCTGGAGCTCGTCGATCCTCTCGGACAGCCGCAGGCGGCGGCCCTCGAGGATGCGCAGGCGGGTCTCGGAGTCGGTCTGGCCGAACAGCGAGAACCGCACGTCGAAGGAGTCGTCGTCGTACGAGTGCGCACCCGCCGTCGCGAGCTCCTGCTCAAGACGACCCCTGCCGTCGTCCGTGAGCGCGTAGGCGATCCTGGATCGACGCGACGACGGGACGCCCGTCGTTTCGGGGCTCTCCTCGCCGACCGCGGCGATCAGGCCGGCGGCCACCATGCGCTTGAGCGCGGGGTAGAGCGAGCCGTAGCTGAGGGCGCGGAACGGACCGAGCTCGGTGCCGAGACGCTTGCGGATCTGATAGCCGTGGAGCGGCTGCTCGGCGAGCATGCCGAGGATGCCGAGGGTCAGCACGTCGGTCTTCGCCATGCGTCGCCTCCTTGCTCCAGCCGGTCGAGATCATGCGCGATCCGGGGAGGTCGTCGCGATGTATCGGTGCGATATGTAGCATCAAGTTGTATCGCATCGATACATCGCTCGCAAAACTGGCGCGCCGGGGCGTCGCGACGCCCGACATCACCATGCACTGCGCGCGGATGTGGATTCGACACCCCGGGCGACACTCCCGCATCCGAGGAGACACGCTGGCGTGTCGGCACGGAATCCGTGCTGAGTGCATGTCGCTGTCGGGCCGCGCGGGAGACTCCCCGACAGGCCGCGCCTGGAACGTCGGAACTATCCCGTTCGTAGACTGACTTCGTGAGCGACCAACGAGACACCCCCCGCCGTCAGTCCCTCCGCCCTTCCGCGAGCGGCCAGGGCGGGGCCTCCGGCGGTGCCCGACCAACCACGGGAGCCCAGCGCGCCGGCGCGGCGACGACCGCGGCCAAGACGCCTGCAAAGAACGGCAACGGCAAGGCCTCCAAGGACGCCAAGCCGCCCAAGGCGAAGTGGAAGGTCTGGACCAAGCGCATCGCCATCGGCCTGCTCGTCGCGGGACTGCTCGCGGTGACGGCGGTGCTCGTGGCCCTCTTCATCATGTACGAGCGCCTCGAGACCCCCGAGCCCTCGGAGTTCGCGCTGTACGAGCAGTCGACCGTCTACTACGCCGACGGCAAGTCCGTGATGGGCACGCTCGGCGAGGCAGAGCGAGAGATCCTCACCGAGGAGCAGTACGACGAGCTGCCCGACTACGTCGGCAATGCGATCGTCGCGGCCGAGGACCGCTCGTTCTGGACCAACCCCGGCGTCGACCTGCTCGGCACCGCGCGCGCGCTGTACAAGACCGTCATCCTCGGCGACCGACAGGGCGGCTCGACCATCAGCCAGCAGTACGTCGAGCGCTACTACTCGGGCGAGACCGTCACCGACATCCCGGGCAAGATCAACGAGGCGCTGCTCGCGCTCAAGATCAACACGGAGCAGGAGAAGGACGAGATCCTGCTCAACTACATGAACACGATCTATCTGGGCCGCGGTGCCTACGGGATCCAGAAGGCGGCCGAGGAGTACTTCGACAAGGATGCGTCGGAGCTCACGCTGTCCGAGGCCGCGCTCATCGCCGGCGTCATCCCCGCGCCCTCGGCGTGGGATCCGCGCATCGACGAGGCGCAGGCGGAGTACCGCTGGAACTACGTGCTCGACGGCATGGTCGACGCGGGCTTCATCACTCAGGAGGAGCGCGACGCGCAGGAGTTCCCCGAGACGATCGAGTACACGCGCGAGAATACCTTCGGCGGGACGACGGGCTACCTGATCCGCGCCGCGATCGAGGAGGTCGTCGCGAGCACCGACTACTCCGAGGAGGACATCGAGACCCTCGGCCTCGACATCGTCACGACGATCGAGAAGTCGCACCAGAAGGCGGCCGTCGCGGCGGTCAAGAACATGCCCGACGACGCGGATGAGGGGCTTCAGGCCGCGGCCGTCACCGTGGACTCCGAGACGGGTGCGATCACGTCGATGTACGGCGGCTCCGACTATCTGGAACGGCAGCGCAACGGCGTGACCCAAGACATCGTCCAGGCGGGATCGACCTTCAAGCCATTCGCGCTGATCACGGGCCTCGAGCAGGGCATCGGGCTTGAGACTCAGTACCTCGCCAACAACGACATGATGTTCGGCGACTACGGTCCCGTCGGCAACTTCGCGGGCGTGAGCTACGGCTGGGTCGACTTGATCGAGGCGACGCAGAAGTCGATCAATACCGCCTTCGTCGGGCTGGGGCTGGATGTCGGCAACGACAACGTCATGCAGACCGCGATCGACGCGGGAATCCCCGAGGACACGACGGACCTCAACGACAACCCGTCCAACGTGCTCGGCCCCGCAGCACCGCACCCGATCGACATCGCCGAGGCGTACGCGACCATCGCGTCGGGCGGCGTCCACAACGACACCTACATGGTGCAGACGATCCTGGACGCCGACGGCGACACCGCCTACGAGCACGACACCACGTCGCGCAGGGTCTTCGACGAGGACGTGATCGCGGACACCACGTACGCGATGCAGCAGGTCGTGCTCTACGGCTCGGGCCGCACCGCGAACTCGCTCGGCCGCGACATCGCGGGCAAGACCGGAACCTCGAACTCCAACAAGTCGGCGCTGTTCGCGGCCTTCACCCCGCAGATCGTCGGCGTCGTCGCGCTCTACCAGATCGGCGAGGACGGCTCCGCGGAGTCGATCACGCCCTTCGGCGGCTACAGCCAGATCACCGGCTCCACGGTGCCGACCGACATCTGGACCGACATGATGGGCACGATCCTCGAGGACTACCCGGTCGAGGAGTTCCCCGACCGGGCGAACGTCGGCACCGCGACCCACGTCGAGGAGACCACCGCGTCCGAGGAGCCCGAGCCGGAGCCGTCGGAGACCACGACGACGTCGGAGCCGGAGGAGACCACCTCGGAGCCGGAGGAGACGACGTCGAAGCCGGAGGAGACGACGACCGAGCCCGAGCCGGAGCCGTCGGAGACCACGACGACCTCCGATCCGGACCCGAGCGTCGCGCCATCCGCCGAGGACGTCAAGCTTCCCTAGGAGGTCGGGCCGGGAGCGGCCCGCACACGAGAAGCGCCGGCTCCGCAGAACGCGGGACCGGCGCTTCGTCGTACGTGGCGGGCGCCGTGAGCGTGGTGCTGCGCGCGCCGCGGCGTCAGCGACCGAGCGCGTGCTTGAGGCGCAGCGCCTGCGTAAGCGCGGCGTAGCGCAGCCGCTTCACCGGCACGTCCCAGCCGCCGTCGACCTCGACCACATCGCCGAGCTGCTGCTTGAACTCGCGCACGCCCATGAGCTGCGGCGCGCGGTCCGAGCCGACGCCCATGAGGTCGTACTGCGTGACGCCCTCGGACTTGAGCGTCGTGAGGATGTGCCACTTGATCCGCAGGGCCGCCTCGGTCTTGCGCGCCTCCGCGCTGCCCGCGGCGTACACGTCCACGCCCGCGTTGTCATAGACGGTGGAGATGACCCACGACACCGCGCGACCCGGGGTGAGGTCGCCCTCCGGTCCCGTGTCGTGACGTCGCGCGACCCACAGCCGCACGTGCTCGCCGAGCGAGCGCAGCATCGTCAGGTAGACGTCCGGGCCGAAGATCCCGAAGCCGTCCCGCGAGGCCGTCTCCCGATAGATCTCGTAGAGCTCGCCGAACTCCTCGTCGGTGAGCCCCGTCTCCTCGGTGACGGTCATGGCCTCGTCCTTGAGCGTGCGGCGCGTCTTGTAGCGGCCGCGCTTGGAGAAGGACTGCATGATGACGTCCTCCTCGCGCGTGAGGTCGACGATCACGGTGTGGTCGTAGGTCACGGTCTGGAGCAGCTCGCTCAGGTCGGCGGCGCGATGCTTCGCGTGGAGGCGCAGGAAGACGGCCCACGGGGCCTCGCTCCTCACGTACGCGACCAGCGCCTCGCGCACGGCGCGCTCACTCTCGGGGGTCTGCTCGGCGAGCCAGATCGGGCCGTGCTTGGCCCACAGGTAGCGGAAGCCGCGACCCTCGAAGGCGCTGAAGGCGATCAGCGCGACGGGCGTGTCCCCCGAGGCGACCACGAGGCGACGCCAGGGCGCGCGACCGGGGACCGCCGCATCGTACGGATCCCATGCGGGGGACTGCTCGATCGGGACGGGGTGGGCGGCGCCGCGCGCCAGCTCGAGGAAGCGATCGTCGGGGACCTGGGCGACGCTGAGGGCGTCAGCTGAGGTGTTCACGGACCCAGCGTAACGGCGAGAACGCGGACGATGCGGTGGGACGCCCGCCGGCCCCGGACCCTGGGGAGAAGGGACGATGCGGGCGCGGGGCGGGTCGCGCATCGTCCCTGTCCCCAGCGCGCCTGGCAAGTGTCGGTCCGATGCCGTAACCTAGATCCCCGTGGTTGCGCTCCGTCACCCGACGGTGCGCGCCGCGAAGCATCAGACCCTCCTGCCACGGAACGTCCGTGGCCGTACAGTCCAGAGGAGGTGGGTATTTCGATGCGTCATTACGAGATGATGGTCATCCTCGACCCTGAGGTGGATGAGCGCACGGTCACCCCGTCGCTCGAGAAGTACCTCGGCGTGATCACGAGCGACAACGGCACGATCGACAAGCTCGACGTGTGGGGCCGCCGCCGCCTTGCGTACCCGATCAAGAAGAAGAGCGACGGCATCTACGCGGTGATCGACTTCACCGCGGAGTCCGCGACGGCCAAGGAGCTCGAGCGTCAGCTCGGCCTCAACGAGACCGTCCTTCGCCTGAAGCTGCTCCGCCCGGACGCCAAGTAAGGCACCCGGGCTTCGTAGGAACCCTCACCCACAGCAAGCGACCCCTAGGGAGCTATTCATGGCAGGCGACACCCAGATCACCGTCGTAGGAAACCTCACCGGCGACCCCGAGCTGCGATTCATCCAGTCCGGCGCCGCGGTGGTGAACTTCACGGTGGCGTCCACCCCGCGTCAGTTCGACCGTCAGTCGAACGAGTGGAAGGACGGGGAGACCCTGTTCATGCGCTGCTCCCTGTGGCGCGAGGCCGCGGAGAACGTGGCCGAGTCGCTGACCAAGGGCATGCGCGTCATCGTGACGGGCCGCCTGGTGTCGCGCTCGTGGGAGGCCAACGGCGAGAAGCGCACCGTCAACGAGATCCAGGTCGACGAGGTCGGCCCCTCGCTCCGTTACGCGTCGGCCAAGGTCACGCGCAACGCGCGTGGCGGCGGCGGCAACGGCGGCGGAGGATTCTCCGGCGGCGGTGGCGGCTACTCGCAGGCTCCGGCCGGTGGTTCCAACAACGACCCGTGGGCCACGGCCCCGGCGTCGGACGAGCCCCCCTTCTAAACACCCAGGAATCAAGAAATGGCTAAGAACGACATCCGCAAGCCGCGCAAGAAGGTCAACCCCCTCAAGGCGGCCAAGGTTCAGAAGATCGACTACAAGGACACCGCGCTGCTGCGCAAGTTCATCTCCGACCGCGGCAAGATCCGCTCGCGTCGCGTGACCGGTGTCACCGTCCAGGAGCAGCGTGAGATCGCCCGTGCCGTCAAGGTCGCGCGCGAGATGGCGCTCCTTCCCTACGCCGGCTCCGGCCGCTGATCGGGGGTAGACATGGCTAAGGTCATCCTCACCCACGAGGTGCACGGTCTCGGCATCGCCGGCGACGTCGTCGACGTCAAGGACGGCTACGCTCGCAACTTCCTCATGCCCCGCAAGCTGGCCACCCCGTGGTCGGCCGGTGCTGAGAAGCAGATCGAGGGCCTCCGCAAGGCGCGCCGCGCCAAGGAGATCCAGAGCATCGAGGGCGCCCAGGCGGCCCGCGACGCCCTGCAGTCCGCCGAGGTCGTCGTCGAGGCGAAGGCCGGCGAGTCCGGTCGCCTCTTCGGCGCCGTGACGCCCGGAGACATCGCGTCCGCCATCGGCGACCGCGCGAAGGTCGACAAGCGTCGCATCCACCTCGCGCAGCCGATCAAGGCGCTCGGCGAGTACACCGCCACGGTGTCGCTTCACGACGAGGTCTCCGCGACCGTCGCCGTGAAGGTCGTCGCCGCGAAGTAACGCTCGGACCCTCGGGTCCATCCACGCGGGCCCGGTCCCCTCATGGGGGCCGGGCCTTCGTGCGTCCTGGGAGGGGCGCGTGCGTGGGGAAGGGACGGGCGTTCTGGCCGGTGTCGTCCTCGGGCTTGCTCGTCAGGGGCGCGGCCGGTCGGTCTTATCGAACCTCGGGTGTCCAAGTCAAGAGTGAGAAAAGGATGAAACGGACGGGTTCCAGGACATTCTCATATCTGATCGTCAGGTGTGGCGACACGCCGAGGCGCGACACGCCGAGAAGTTCCTCCCCTGACTTCTCCACAGTGGTGGAATTCGCGATATCCCTGGTAGACATAGGGAATTCACCCCAGTGTTGACGAAACTCACAGCGCTATCCACAGTTGTCCCCGCAGTCTTCAACACGGACCTACCCGAGTAGTCCCCAGGCAATCCCCAGACCATTGACGAGTTGTCCACGTTTCCGTGTCGACGCGCGGATCCCGAGTTTGATACCGGCGCGCGAGCCGCCTAACGTCCGTTGTCAGACCTCCGCGAGACAGTGGAGTCGTGGCGCCCGCGGGGGAGGCGCCGCGGGACCGTCACATCGTGAGAGGAAGGTGCCAGGTGTCGATCGACGAGCTGGAGTCGTCGTACGAGAGGCCTACCTCGTTCGAGCGTCTGCCACCGCAGAACCTCGAGGCCGAGCAGTCGGTGCTCGGAGCGATGCTGCTGTCCAAGGACGCGATGGCCGACGTCATCGAGATGGTGCGCTCGGACGACTTCTACAAGCCTGCGCACGAGCTCATCTTCGACATCGCGACCAAGCTCTACAACGGCGGCGACCCGGTCGACGCGCTCACCGTCGGCGCGGAGCTCCAGCGCACCCAGCAGCTCTCGCGGATCGGGGGAGCGGAGTACCTCCACACCCTCATCGCGACGGTGCCGTCGGCAGCCTCGGCCGGCTACTACGCGCGCCTCGTCCGCGAGCAGTCGATCCTCCGGCGCCTCGTCGAGGCGGGCACGCGCATCGCCAACATGGGCTACGACGGCGACGGTGGCGAGGTCGACCTCGTCGTCGACGGCGCGCAGGCCGAGATCTTCGCCGTCACCGAGCGCAGGAACTCCGACGACTACCTGCCGATCGGCGACATCCTCGAGTCGACGCTCGGCCAGATCGAGCAGTCGTCGAACCACGACGGCTCGATGCGCGGGGTCCCCACCGGCTTCCGTGACCTCGATGAGCTCACCGGCGGCCTGCAGGCGGGCCAGATGGTCGTCATCGCCGCGCGACCCGCGATCGGAAAGTCCACGCTCGGCCTCGACATCGCCCGCTCCGCGTCGATCCACCACAACATCGCCTCCGTCATCTTCTCGCTCGAGATGAGCAAGGAGGAGATCACGAAGCGCATGCTCTCCACCGAGGGCAAGGTCAAGCTGACGCAGCTCAACAAGGGTCCGCTCGGGCCGAGCGACTGGGACCGGCTGGCCCGCGCCTCGGCGCGCGTGTCCTCCGCACCGCTGTTCATCGACGACTCGCCCAACATGACCCTCATGGAGATCCGCGCGAAGTGCCGCCGCCTCAAGCAGCAGCACAACCTCGGACTCGTGGTGCTCGACTACCTCCAGCTGATGAGCTCGGGGCGCAAGGTCGAGTCGCGTCAGCAGGAGGTCTCCGAGTTCTCCCGTGCGCTCAAGCTGCTCGCGAAGGAGATCGAGGTCCCCGTCATTGCGATCTCGCAGCTGAACCGTGGCTCCGAGCAGCGCGGAGACAAGAAGCCCATGCTGTCGGACATGCGTGAGTCGGGCGCGATCGAGCAGGACGCGGACATCGTGATCCTGCTGCACCGTGAGGACGCGTACGACCGCGACAACCGCCCAGGCGAGGCCGACTTCATCGTCGCCAAGCACCGTGCGGGACCCACCGACACGATCGCCGTGGCGTTCAAGAAGGACTACGCGCACTTCGCGGACATGGCCCCGCAGATGTAGGTCGCCACCGGGCCGCTCCGGGTCTACCGTGGAAGTGGAGGACGCCTCGTCCACCTGAGACGGGAGGCGAGCCATGACGGCGGCCACGCGTCGTGTCCTGCTCACGGGCGCGACGGGCAACTGGGGTCGCGCGACGTTGCGGGCGCTGCGCGACGCCGACGACCTGTACGTCCGCGTGCTCGCCCTGACCGGCGCCGAGGAGCACGTGGTGCTCGAGGAGTTCGCGGACCTCCCTCATCTCGAGATCTACAAGGGCGACCTCACGCGGCTCGCCGACGTCTCCCGTGCGATCGACGGCGTGGACGTGATCCTGCACGTCGGTGGCGTCGTCTCCCCGGTCGCGGATGAGCACCCCGCTCGCGCGCACCGCGTCAACGTCGGCAGCATGCGCCACCTCATCGCGGCGGTGCAGGCGCTCCCGGATCCGTCGGCGGTCGCCATCGTCGGCGTAGGCTCGGTGGCGGAGACCGGCGACAGGCAGCCCCCGCACCACTGGGGGCGTATCGGGGATCCGGTCCGGGTGTCCCAGCTCGATGCCTACGGCCAGACGAAGGTCGAGGCCGAGCGGCTGCTGATCGAGTCCGGCCTGCCACGCTGGGTGTGGCTGAGGCAGACCGGCATCTTCCACGAGGGCCTCCTCGGCGTGCGCGATCCGATCCTCACGCATGTCCCTCTGCACGAGGTCATGGAGTGGGTGTCGGATGACGACGCGGCGCGACTGCTCGTGGGGCTCGCCGCGCGCGACGTCCCCTCTGAAGTGTGGGGTCGCGTGTTCAACGTCGGAGGAGGGGAGGCGTGGCGGCTCACGAACTGGCAGTTCCAGACGGCGCTCGCGGAGGCGATGGGCGTGCGCGACGTGCGCGCCTGGTACGAGCGGCACTGGTTCGCGACGCGTAACTTCCACGGGCACTGGTTCACCGACAGCGACGCGCTGCACGACCTGATCCCCTTCCGGCGAGACGTCTTCGACGACCGGCTGCGCGACGCGGTGGGGGATGCGCCGGCCCGGATCCGGCGCGCGGGGAGCGTCCCGCCCTGGATCGTCAAGCGCTACGTGATGCAGCGGATCGCGCACGAGAGGCGCGGCACGATGCACGCGATCACCCACCGGCGGATGGCGGAGGTGGAGGCGCACTTCGGGTCGCTCGACGAGTGGCTGCACATCGGCGGCTGGGACGCCTTCGTGCCGCCGACGCCCTCGCGCACGCCGACGTCGCTCGACCACGGCTACGACGAGTCGAAGCACCCCAGGGAGTGGACGCGGGACGACCTCGCGGGCGCCGCTCGCTTCCGCGGAGGCGAGCTCATGACGCCGCTGGTGCGCGTCGGCACCCCAACGGCTCGACTCCAGTGGCGGTGCGCGTTCGGGCACGACTTCGAGGCGAGCCCGCGGCTGATCCTCACCGCGGGGCACTGGTGCCCCGAGTGCGTGCGCGACAGCGCGGGATACGCCTGGCAGGCGACCCGCAACCCGTTCCTCGCTCAGGTCGAGGCGCCGCAGGAGCCCGTGCTGCCGCTGGCGGAGCAAGCGCCCCCGTCCCCGACCCGGCCGGGGGCCACGAGCCCGGGTCACGCCACGAACCGGGTCGAACACGTGGGCGCGGTCCCGACCGGCTAGCCTGTGCTCACTCCGGTAGGTGCTCACCCCCGCAACCATGCCCCGTCGTGGGCGCAGTGAGAGGTCGTGACAGATGGCTTTCGACGTCGTGGAGGCATCCATCGCCGACGTGCGCGCCGCACTCGAGTCGGGCGAGGTCACGGCGGTCGAGCTCGTCGAGGCCTACCTCGAGCGCATCGCTCGCCTCGACGCCGGACCCGACGGCCTGCACGCGATCTGTGTGCCCGATCCGACGGCGCTCGACCAGGCGCGCGCGTCGGATGACCGCCGCGCGCTCGGGGGCGCCCTCGGGCCCCTCGACGGGATCTGCTTCACCGCGAAGGACTCGTACGCGGTCGCGGGACTCACGTGCGCCTCAGGCTCGCCCGCGTTCAGGGACCTCGTCGCGACGCGCGACGCCTTCACGATCGAGCGCCTGCGTCAGGCCGGGGCGATCCACCTGGGCAAGACGACCATGCCGCCGATGGCCAACGGCGGGATGCAGCGCGGCCTCTACGGGCGCGCCGAGAGCCCCTACAACCGCGAGTACCTCACCTCGGCGTTCGGGTCAGGCTCGTCGAACGGCTCGGGCACTGCGACCGCGGCGAGCATGGCGACGTTCGGGCTGGGGGAGGAGACCTGGTCGAGCGGCAGGGCTCCCGCCTCGTGCAACGCGCTCGTCGCGTACACGCCCTCGCGCGGGATCATCTCGGTACGCGGCAACTGGCCGCTCGTGCCGACCATGGACGTCGTCGTGCCCCACACCCGCACGGTCGCCGACATGCACGAGCTCGTGCAGCTCCTCATCGCGTACGACCCGGACTCCAGGGGGGACCTGTGGCGCATGCAGCCGTGGGTGCCGATGCCCTCACCCGAGGAGCTCAAGGCGAGCGAGGACAGCATGGTGCCGAACGCGAGCCTCGAGGGTGTGCGGATCGCGGTGCCCCGCATGTACGTCAACGGCGCCCCCGAGCAGGAGCACCCGATCCGCACCCGGGACTCGGTGACCGCGCTGTGGGAGCGCGCCAGGACGATGCTCGAGGCGGCGGGCGCCGAGGTGGTCGAGACGGACTTCCCGGCGGTCGAGCGCTATGAGGCGGGCGCACTCGTGGAGGAGGGCTGGGTTCCCGTGGAGTTCTTCGAGCGCGAGCTGTGGGACCTGTCGATCGCCGCGTGGGACGACTTCCTCGCGGCGAACGGCCAGCCGGGACTCGACGCTCTGGCCGACGCCGACCCGGATCAGATCTTCCCCGCGCCCGAGGGTGCGCTGCCGGACCGCTACGGCTCGCTGACCCTGCCCGCACGCTACGCGGACGACGCATTCGACCTGGGCGACTACGTGCGACGCGCGCGCGAGGGCGTGACCCCGTGGCGAGACGTGCCCTTCCTCGAGGAGGGGCTTCGGGGCCTCGAGCGCGCGCGCCAGGTCCTCCTCGAGGACTGGATGGATGAGCATCGTCTGGATGCCGTCGTGTTCCCCGCCATGGCCGACGTCGGCCCTGCCGACGCGGACGTCGACCCCGTGTCCGCGACCGCGGCGTGGCGCAACGGCGTGTGGGTGGCCAACGGCAACCTCGCGATCCGTCACCTCGGCATCCCCACGGTCACCGTGCCGATGGGGGTCATGGAGGACACACACATGCCCGTGGGTCTCACGATCGCGGGCCGCGCGTGGGACGACGCGCGCCTGCTGAGCCTCGCGGGCGCGGTCGAGCGTGTGCTGCCGCCGCGCGCCGCGCCTACGTACCTGGGAGGGAACGCATGACCTGGACGATGCCGGCCGAGTGGGAGCCGCACGAGCGTGCCTGGATGGCGTGGCCGTCGGCGGAGTACACGCTCGGGGAGAGATCGGACGAGGCATGGGCCACCTGGGCGGCGGTCGCGAACGCGATCGTGCGCTTCGAGCCCGTCACGATGATCGTGCCCGCGCATCTCAAGGACGTCGCCGCCGAGTATCTCGCGCCCGAGGTCGACGTGGTCGAGGGGGACCTGGACGACGGCTGGTACCGCGACATCGGGCCCACGTTCGTGTGGGGACAGGAGGATGCGCTCGGCGCCGTGAACTGGGATTTCAACGGGTGGGGCGCGCAGGACTGGGCGACGTGGGACAACGACGCGCACGCAAGCCTGATCGCGACCTCGGCGTCCGGCGCGACCCTGATCGACTCGCCCCTGGTCAACGAGGGCGGGGGCATCCACACGGACGGCGAGGGCACGTTCCTTGTCACCCGCACGGTGCAGCTCGACCCGGGACGCAATCCGGGTCTCACCGAGGCGGAGGTCGAGGAGGAGCTGGCCCAGACCGTCGGCGCCCGGAAGGTGATCTGGCTGCCTCGCGGGCTCACGCGCGACGCGGAGCGCTTCGGCACGCGCGGACACGTGGACATCGTCGCGTGCTTCACGAGGCCGGGAAGGGTGCTGCTGCACGATCAGCAGGATCCGGAGCACCCGGACTTCGAGGTGAGCAGGCTCATCCGCGAGACGCTCGAGGCCGCGACCGATGCGGCGGGTCGGCCGCTTGAGGTCGTGTCGATGCCTGCGCCGACGGTGCTGCGGGATGACGAAGGCTGGGTCGACTACTCGTATATCAACCACTTCGTGGTCAACGGTGCGGTCATCCTGTGTGCGTTCGACGATCCGCACGATGCGGTCGCGAAGGAGATCCTGGCCGCCGAGTACCCCGGGCGGGAGATCGTGCTGGTCGACGCGCGGCCGCTGTTCGCGCGCGGCGGCGGGATCCACTGCATCACCCAGCAGCAGCCGGCGGTGCCGGTCGAGTAGCGCCTTTCCCTCGGGGGTTCCGCACGCTAGTTGCAAATGGTTTTGAAAATCATTCCCAACTAGGTTAGGCTCGTCGCAGTTCATCAGGCAGCCCGACGACGCGCCCGCGGATGACGCGCCGGTCCGTCGGCGCAAGGAACCCACCGAAGTGAAAGGCAAGCCCCTGCGCGCAGGGGCGAGGAACTCCCATGTCACGCACCCTGTCCCGCCCAGCCCGGTACGCCGCCCTCGGCGCAGTGCTCGCGCTCGGCCTCACCGCCTGCGCGACCGCAGACGCGGAGCCCGAGGCGTCGGCCACGGCCTCCGCCGAGGAGCACGACGAGGACGGTCATGACCACGACGAGGAGGAGTCGGAGTCCGGCTCGACCGAGCAGGCGTCTGCGACCCCGCGCCTCGTCATGACCTACGACGGCGGCATCGTCGTCGTGGACGCGAACTCTCTCGAGGTCGAGGCCGACATCGCGCTCGACGGTTTCAATCGCCTCAACTCGCTCGGCGACGGTCGCCACGTCGCGGTCTCCACGACCGGCGGCTTCCAGATTCTCGATGCAGGCACGTGGTCGCAGGCCCACGGGGACCACTACCACTACTACACGGGCGAGATCAGCCTCACCGACCTCATGGTCGAGGCCGAGACGCCGGGTCACGTGGTCGTGCACGACGGCTACAGCATCCTGTTCGACGACGGCACGGGCCACGTGTCGGCGTTCTACACCTCGGACTGGACCCACATGGTCGAGGAGGGGCACCTCGACGTGGTCCGCGAGTACGACGCCGAGGAGGCGCACCACGGCGTGGCCGTGCTGACCGAGGAGGGCGAGCTGCTCGTCACCATCGGCAACGAGGACGGTCGCACGGGCGCGATGCTGCTCGATGAGGACGACGAGGTCATCGCGTCGACCGACCAGTGCCCGGGCGTGCACGGCGAGACCGCCTTCACGAACGCGGAGGGCGAGGACCTGCTCATGGTCGGCTGCGAGAACGGCGCGGTCGTGTTCCACGGCGACCACGTCCACTACTTCACCGCGGGCGAGGACTACGCCCGCACCGGCAACCTGTACTCCTCGGAGGGCTCGAACATCGTGGTCGGCGACCTCAAGACCGACCCCGAGGGCGGCATCAACCTGAGCGAGATCGTCCTCCTCGACACCGCCAATGAGACGCGCACCGTCGTCGACCCGTTCGACGGCGCCGACGCGGAGTACACGTGGCGCGACATCCGCCGCGGCGACGACGGCGAGATCCTCGTGCTCGGCACGGATGGCACGCTGCGCGTCCTCGACGAGGCGACCGGCGACGTCGTATCCGCGATCCCCGTCGTCGACGAGTGGGAGGTGCCGGTCGAGTGGCAGACTGCTCACCCGGCCGTCGAGGTGCTCGCAGGCATGGCGTACGTGACCGAGCCCGCGACCGGCGAGGTCCACATCGTCGACTACGTCGAGGGCGAGCTGTGGAAGTCCGTCGAGGTCGGCGTCGAGATGAACGAGATCGCCGGCGTCACCGGCTGATCCGACCACTCAGCCATACGGCTGGAACCACGCGGTTGACGACACAGGGCCGGGGGTGGCGAGAGCCGTCCCCGGCCCTTTTCGTCCCCCCCGCGCGCGCGTGGTTGACTTGTCGCGAAGCACCGGCGCCGCGTCGGTCGAAGGGAGCCCGCATGACCGCCCTCAGCCCCACCGTCTCGTTCCACGACGGAGGCACGATCCCTCAGGTCGGCCTCGGCGTGTGGAAGGCGAGCCAGGAGGAGGCGACGACGGCGGTCCGTGAGGCGCTCGCCGCCGGCTACCGTCACATCGACACCGCCGCGATCTACGAGAACGAGGAGGGCGTCGGGGCGGGTCTGCGCGACGCCGGCCTGCCGCGCGAGGACGTGTTCGTGACGACCAAGGTCTGGAACCGTGCCCAGGGCTTCGCGTCCACGAAGGAGGCCGCGCGGACGAGCCTCGAGCGCCTCGGCCTCGACTACGTGGACCTGCTGCTCATCCACTGGCCCGTCGCCAAGGCCGACCGCTACGTGGACACCTGGAAGGCCATGATCGAGCTGCGCGAGGAGGGTCTCGTGCGCGCGATCGGCGTCTCGAACTTCACCCCCGCGACTCTCGAGCGCCTGATCGAGGAGACAGGCGAGGCGCCCGTGCTCAATCAGATCGAGGTGCATCCCTACCTGCAGCAGGAGGCCATGCGCGGCGTCAATGCGGCGCACGGTGCGCTCACCGAGGCGTGGAGCCCCCTCGGTCAGAGCCGAGTCCTCACCGACCCCGCGATCGAGGCGATAGCCGCTAAGCACGGGAAGACTGCCGCGCAGGTCGTGATCCGCTGGCACGTGCAGCTCGGCAACGTCGTCATCCCGAAGTCGGTGACGCCTGCCCGCATCGTCTCCAACATCGATGTCTTCGACTTCGCGCTCGACATCGAGGACATGGCCGCTATTGCCGCCCTGGACCGCGGCGAGCGCTTCGGTCCCGACCCGGAGACATTCGGCCGGGTCGAGTAGAGAAGGCCGCCTGGAGAAGGTCGCCTCGAGGAGGAACCCATGGACGATGGAGTCCGCACCACTGTTGTGGACGCGCACGGCTGCCTGCGCATGCAGGCGGCGGGAGTGGAGCTGTGCCTCGACCTCGCCGACGGCTACCCCGTGGTGCTCCACTGGGGCGCCCCGCTCGGCGGCTGCAGCACGGACGAGCTCCGGGTGCTCGCCGACGCGAGCCGCCCTCACTGCGACCTGAACGAGCCCGTCGAGCCGGGGATGCTGCGCGAGTCCGCTCGGGGCTTCCGCGGCCGTCCGGCACTGCGCGGACACCGCTCCGGCCGAGACTTCTCGCCGCTCTTCGCGGTGCAGTCATGTGAGGTCGACGGCGACAGCGCGACGATCCGGCTCGCCGACGAGTCCGCGGGACTCGCGCTGAGCATGACCGTCACCATGACGCCGCAGGGAGTCCTCCTGCTCGGATCTGAGCTCTCCAACACGGGCGATGGCTCCTACAGCCTCGACGGCCTCGCCACGTGGCTCCCGGTGCCGGACCGCGCCACCGAGCTGCTCGACTTCTCCGGGCGGTGGCTGCTCGAGCGCCAGCCGAACCGCCTGCCCTTCGCCCCAGGACTGCGCGTGCGCGAGGGGCGCGAGGGGCGAACCGGCCACGACGCGAGCATCGTCCAGTGCGCCCTCACCCCGACCACCACGACCGAGACCGGTGAGGTGTGGGCCCTCGCGCCGCTGTGGAGCGGCGGCACGGCCTACCTCGCCGAGCGGGACACCGCCGGGAGGGGCGCGCTCGGTGCGGGCGAGCTCCTCGAGCCGGGTGAGGTCGAGCTCGCACCGGGCGAGAGCTACCGCGCCCCGACGATCGCCGCGCTGTACGCCGCCGACGGCCTCGACGGCATGGGGGCGCGTTCGCACGCGTGGCTGCGTGCGCGGCCGGGGCACCGGGGCAGCGATCGTCCCGTGACGCTCAACGTGTGGGAGGCCGTGTACTTCGACCACTCGCTCGACACGCTCACGCGCCTCGCCGAGCGCGCGGCGGTGGTGGGCGTCGAGCGCTTCGTCCTGGACGACGGGTGGTTCGGCTCACGCAGGGATGACACCTCGGGCCTCGGAGACTGGGTCGTCTCGGAGGACGCGTGGCCTGATGGGCTCGGACCCCTGGTCGATGCGGTCCGATCGCGCGGCATGCAGTTCGGTCTGTGGTTCGAGGGCGAGATGCTCAACGAGGACTCCGAGCTCTTCCGTGCGCACCCCGACTGGGTGCTTCACGTGCCCGGCCGCATGCCGCCGCTCGCCCGGAACCAGTGGGTTCTCGACCTCACCCACCCGGACGCGTTCGCACACATCCTCGAGCGCGTGCATGCGATCGTCGCCGAGTACGAGGTCGACTACATCAAGTGGGATCACAACCGCTTCCTCACGGATCCCGCGCATGAAGGCCATCCCGCCGTCCGCGCCCAGACCCACGCGATCTACGCGCTGTTCGACGAGCTGCGCCGCCGCAGCCCGCGGCTCGAGATCGAGTCGTGCGCGTCGGGCGGCGGTCGCGTCGATCTCGGCATGGCGTTCCATGCCGATCGGTTCTGGACCTCGGACCAGAACGACGCGCTCGAACGCCAGGGCATCCAGCGCTGGACCGGGCTCGTGATCCCTCCCGAGATGCTCGGCACCCACATCGGCCCGAGCCCCTCCCACGGGACGGGGCGCGTCCACAGTCTGCAGCTGCGGGCGATCACCGCGCTGTTCGGCCACGCCGGCATCGAGTGGAACCTGCTCGAGGCGAGCGAGGAGGAGGTCGAGGCGCTCGCTGCCTGGACCGCCTTCTACCGGCGTCACCGCGGGGTGCTGCACGCGGGTCGCGTCGTCAGAGTCGAGCACCCCGACCCCGGGGCGCTGGTGCACGGTGTCGTCGCGCAGGACCGCGGTACGGCGGTCTTCGCGTACGTGCAGCTCGCGACCTCGGGCAGCACGCGGCCCGCGTCCTTCCGGCTCCCCGGCCTGGATCCCGAGGCGCGCTACCGCGTGCGCGCACAGGAGTTCGGCGGCGCTCGCACGGTCCAGGCGCGCGGACCGCGCTGGTACGACGAGGGAGCGATCACGACGGGAGCGGCGCTCGCGACCGTGGGGCTGCAGCCGCCGAACCTGTGGCCCGAGCAGGCGATCCTCGCCGTGGCGGAGCGGATCGAGAGCTAGGCGCGCGGCGGCGCGGTCGAGCCGCGGAGGACCAGCTCGGTGGGGACGAGGAGGTTGGTCGCACCGGGGTGCCTGGCGTCCTCGATGAGCGCGAGCAGGGCGTTGAGCAGCTCCGTCCCCAGCCGCGCGAAGTCCTGACGGATGGTCGTGAGCGCCGGCGCGGCGAACTCCCCGAGCGCGATGCCGTCGAAGCCGATCACGGAGACGTCGCCGGGTACGTCCTTCCCGGCCTCGCGCAGCGCCTTCATGAGCCCGAAAGCCATCTCGTCGTTGCCGCACAGCACGGCGGTCACGTCGTCCTGCGCCGCGAGGATCCGGCCGATCCGGTATCCCGACTCGGGAGTCCAGTCGCCGTGGTGGGGCTCGACCGGCGTGATGCCCGCCTCCTCGAGCCGCGTGCGCCAGCCATGCAGGCGTAGCCGGGCGGGCTGCGAGGCCTCCGGCCCCGCGAGGTGGTGCACGGTGCGGTGGCCAAGTGCGAGCAGGTGGTCGACCGCCTTCCGCACACCATCCACCTCATCGCTCACCACGCACGGGTGCAGTCCCCGGACGCGCGAGTCGCTCGCGACCATGGGCAGGCCGGGCGGGAGGGCGAGCCGCGCGGTCGAGTAGCCCTCCGAGCGCAGCAGGATGAGGCCGTCCACCGTCTGGTGGCGCATGCGACGCGCGGCGGCCTCCCAGTCGTCGTGAGGCACCGCGTGGAGGCTCATGAGCGTCACGCTCAGGTCGCGCAGCGCTGCGGCGCGCAGCACCGCGTCGGTGATGGCGCTCTCTCCCGTGCGGTCGAACTGGCGCGCGAGCAGTCCGATGCTGCCATAGCTGCCGTGGCGCAGTGCGCGGGCGGCGCGGTTGGGCGCGTAGCCGAGCTGGTCCATGGCGCGCAGGACGCGCTCGCGGGTCTCGGGCTTGACGGCTTCAGGCTGGTTGGAGACGCGCGACACGGTCTGTCCTGACACGCCTGCGAGGCGCGCGACATCGAGAAGGGACGGGCCCTTCTTGCGTCCGTTGCGTTCTCCGTTGACCGCCACGCTGCTCACAATAACCCCTTCACCGCTCGCAATGTTGACGTTGCCATCGACTCGCCCCTTCGCCCGCCTGGAAAGGGGACCTTTACCGAAATGTGACCGACGTTGACCTTGGGTGTCGGACAGATCTCGGTTATGTTGACCTTAACATTCCGCCGCAGGGGTGCCGATCGACGACGAGGTCGAAGGGAAAGGTCGATCACGGTGTCGGCTCGGTGCGACGGCGACGGGATGGGATCCGGAGGGCGTTCAAAGGGGTTCGCTCGCAGTACCGGGAACTGAACGACTTCAATGGAGAAGGCGGACGAACATGAGAGTGCTTCGTGCAGGTGCAGCGACCGCGGCAGGCGCGGTCTTGGCGATCGGACTGGCCGCGTGCTCGAGCGGCGGAGACGACGGTGACGCGAGCGGCGACGCGAGCGGCGACTCGGGCAGCAGCGGCGGCAACACGCTGACCGTGTGGGCGTGGGACCCGGCGTTCAACATCTACTCGATGGAGGAGGCCGAGAAGGTCTACCAGGAGGAGAACCCGGACTTCGTCCTCGACATCCAGGAGGTCACGTGGGAGGACCTTCAGACCAAGCTCACGACCCTCGCGCAGTCGCAGGAGTTCGACCAGCTCCCTGACATCTTCCTGATGCAGAACAACGCGTTCCAGAAGAACGTCATCAACTACCCGGACCTCTTCTCCGACCTCACCGACTCGGGCGTGAGCTTCAGTGACTTCCCCGAGGGCGTCACCGGCTACTCGACGGTCGACGGGGCCAACTACGGTGTGCCGTTCGACGCGGGCACCGCGATCAACGCGATGCGCACCGACATCCTCGAGGAGGCCGGCTACACGCTGGACGACTTCACGGACGTCACGTGGGACGAGTACATCACCATGGGCGAGGACATCCTCGACAAGACCGGCTACCCGATGCTGTCCGGCATCGCGGGCGAGCCCGACACGATCCTCATGATGCTCCAGTCCGCGGGCCAGAGCCTCTTCGACGACGAGGGCAACCCGACCATCACCGACAACGCGGCGCTCGAGACCTCGATCGACCTCTACTCGGAGATGGTGGAGAAGGGCATCTACCTCGAGGTGAACTCGTGGGACGAGTACATCGCGACCCTCGTGAATGGTCAGGTCGCCAGCACCATCAACGGTGTGTGGATCTCCGGCTCGCTGCAGACCGCTGAGGACCAGGCCGGCCTGTGGGGCGTCACGAACCTGCCGAGCGTCGACGGGGTCGACGGTGCCACCCACTACTCCGCGAACGGCGGATCCTCGTGGGCGATCAGCTCGAACGCCGACTACGAGCTCGCCGCGGACTTCCTCGCGTCGACCTTCGCGGGCTCGACCGAGCTCTACGACACGATCCTCCCGAGTGCGGGTGCGGTCGCGAACTGGATCCCCGCGGGTGACTCCGACGTCTACCAGGAGCCGCAGGACTTCTACGGCGGCCAGGCCATCTACGCCGATGTGATCGAGTTCGGAGCAGGCGTTCCGACCAACAACACCGGCGCCTACTACTACGAGGCCCGTGACGCCGTCGGCGTCGCGATCACGCAGATCATGGGCGGCACCGACGCCGCGACGGCGCTCGGCGAGGCGCAGTCCACCGTCGAGTTCGCGATGAGCTGACCCCAGCCCTCATCACCTCGGAGAAGGGAGGGGGCCGGCTGTCCGGCCCCCTCCCGTACCGACAAGGGAGAGATCTGTGTCGATGATGACCCCGGTGGTTGCCCCGGACCGCCCTGAGAAGAAGTCGAAGTCCAAGAAGCGCGTCGAGAAGCGCAAGCTCTCGCCCGCTGCCCGCCGCAGGAGCCTCACGGGTTGGATGTTCCTGCTGCCAGCCGCGGTGCTCATCGGCGTGATGATGTTCTGGCCGATGTTCCAGGCGCTCATCCTGTCGTTCAAGACCGGACGCGGCTCCGCGCTCGACTTCGCCGACCCGCTGTACTTCAACTACAGCCGCATGCTTGAGGACGAGATCTTCAAGCTCACCATGCAGAACACGCTGCTCTACCTGGCCATCCAGGTGCCGATCATGCTGGTCACGGCCCTGGTCCTCGCGAACATCCTCAACAACCCGAGGCTCAAGTTCAAGGGATTCTGGAGGACTGCGATCTTCCTGCCCGCCGCGATCTCGCTCGTGTCGTACTCGCTCGTGTTCCGCACGATCTTCTCGAACGACGGTCTTGTGAACGACTGGCTGCTCGCGCTTGGCTTCATCGACTCCCCGGTGAACTGGCTGGGCGACCCGACCACGGCACGGATGGTCATCATCCTGGGCCTGCTGTGGCGGTGGACCGGCTACAACATGATCTTCTACCTCGCGGGTCTCCAGAACATCGACCCGACCACGATCGAGGCGGCCAAGATGGATGGAGCCGGCACGATTAGGACCTTCTTCTCCGTCACGGTGCCCCAGCTCAAGCCCATGATCCTGCTCACGGTGATCATGTCCACCAACGGCACCCTGCAGCTCTTCGATGAGTCCTTCAACCTGACCAGGGGCGGACCCGCGAACACGTCGATGACGATGTCTCACTACCTGTACGAGGTGTCGTTCGTGAACAACCCCAACTTCGGCTACGGCGCGGCGCTGTCCTACGTGATCCTCATCATGGTCGCGATCCTCGCTGCCATCCAGATGAAGGTCGGTGACAAGCGTGACTAAGGCGAAGGTGGCGCTCCGCGAGACGCCCAAGTACGTCTTCCTGACGATCGTGGCCCTGCTGTCGATCGGTCCGCTGTACTTCATGGTGGTGTCGGCGACGAACACGAGCCAGGATGTGCTCGCCTCGACCATGCTCCCCGGGACCAACCTGATCGAGAACTGGAAGGCGCTGGTCGAGTTCCAGGACGTGGGCGCTGCGATGTACCACTCGACGGTCAACGCGGTCCTCACGACGGTGCTCGCGCTCGTGGTGAGCTCGATCGCCGGCTACGGCTTCGAGGTCTATCACTCGCCGAACAAGGACCGCCTCATGTGGGTCCTCATGCTCGCGATGATGATCCCCTTCGCGGCCACGATGATCCCGCTGTTCCAGCTGTTCGCTGACTTCGGCATGGTGAACTCCGCGTGGGCCGTCGTGCTCCCGGTGATCGCGACCCCCCTGCTCATCCTGCTGTTCAGACAGTCGGCGCGCAGCTTCCCCCACGAGATCATCGAGGCGGCGCGCATCGACGGGCTGGGCGAGCTGAGGATCTTCGTGACGATGTTCATCCCGACCATGAAGCCCACGTACGCGGCGGCTGCGGTCATCACCTTCATGGCGGCGTGGAACAACTTCCTGTGGCCCAAGGTGATCCTGGTCAACAGCGATTACCAGACCATGCCCATGCTCATCTCGAACTTCACGGGCGGCTACGTGATCGACTATGGAGCGCTCATGCTCGCGGTGCTCATCGCCTCGCTGCCGACGATCGTGATCTTCTTCGTCCTTCAGCGGTCCTTCGTGGCCGGATTCACAGGAGTGGTCAAGTGACCTTCGACATCTCCCGGATCACCGATCCGGAGTACGTGTCCGAGCACCGCCTCGCGGCGCACTCGGATCATCACTGGTACGCCACGGCGGACGAGGCAGCGACGGGCGAGAGCTCGTTCACGCAGTGCCTCAACGGGCTGTGGAAGTTCCATCACGCCAAGAACCCGTCGATGACGCTCGCGGGGTTCCAGAGCCCCGAAGCGGATGTCGACGGGTGGGACGACATCCCCGTGCCCGCGCACGTGCAGATGCACGGATACGACCGACCGCAGTACGCCAACGTGCAGTACCCGTGGGACGGTCTCGAGGACCTCGAGCCTGGCCAGGTGCCGAAGGACTGGAATCCCGTAGCGAGCTACGTGAAGGACTTCACGCTCGACTCGCCGCTCGCGCAGGGAGAGAACCTCTCCGTCACCTTCCACGGCGCGGAGAGCGGCATCGCGGTCTGGCTCAACGGCGCGTACGTCGGCTGGGCGACGGACACCTTCACGCCGTCCGAGTTCGATCTGACGCCGCATGTGCGCGACGGCGTGAACCGGCTCGCCGCGCAGGTGTTCCGGTGGACCGCCGCATCGTGGCTCGAGGACCAGGACTTCTACCGCTTTCACGGCCTCTTCCGCGATGTGGTCCTGAACCGTCGCCCCGCGGTCCACGCGGAGGATGTCAAGGTGTCGACCGAGCTCGCCGAGGACTTCTTGAGCGCGGAGATCACCGTCGACGTCGCGCTGGTCGGCGAGGGCAGCGTGCGCGCGACGCTCGTGGGCGTCGGACCGATGGACGATGCGGGTCAGGGGCGCCTCGTCGCGCACGTGGACTCTCCTCGCCTGTGGAGCGGCGAGGACCCGCACCGCTACGAGGTGCTCATCGAGGTGCTCGACGGCGATGGCGAGGTGGCCGAGGTGGTGCCACAGCTCATCGGGCTGCGCCGGGTCGAGATCGCCGACGCGATCATCCGGGTCAACGGCAAGCGCATCGTCTTCCACGGCACCAACCGCCACGAGTTCGGAGCGCGCGGGCGCGCGATGACCGCCGCCGAGATCGAGGAGGACATCCGGATCATCAAGCGGGCCGGCATCAATGCGGTCCGCACGAGCCACTACCCGAACCAGTCGGTCTTCTACGAGCTGTGCGACCGCTACGGCCTGTACGTGATCGATGAGATGAACCTCGAGACCCACGCGATGTGGGACAAGGTCGTGGCGGGCGAGCTCACGGTCGAGCAGGCGCTTCCCGGCGACCGCGACGAGTGGCGCGCCGCGCTGCTCGATCGCGCCACGAGCATGCTCGAGCGGGACAAGAACCACCCAAGCGTGATCATCTGGTCGCTCGGCAACGAGTCGTACGGCGGCTCGGTGCTGCGCGACCTCAGCGACTGGTTCCGGTCGACGGACCCCACGAGGCCCGTCCACTACGAGGGCGTGCACTGGGATCCCCGATACCCGGAGACCACCGACATCACGAGCCAGATGTACACGCCCGCGGCGACCATCGAGGCGCACCTGAAGGAGCACCGCGACAAGCCGTTCCTGCTATGCGAGTACGCCCACTCGATGGGCAACTCGTTCGGCGCCGTCGACAAGTACCTCGACCTCGCGGACAGGGAGCCCCTGTTCCAGGGCGGCTTCATCTGGGACTTCGTGGACCAGACCCTGCCGCTGACCGACAGGTACGACGTGCCGTTCAAGGGCTATGGAGGCGACTGCCTCGAGGCGCCGCACGACGCCGAGTTCAGCGCCAACGGCATCGTGTTCTCGGACCGCACGCCGACCCCGGCGTATCAGGAGGTGCGCTACCTCTACCAGCCGTTCCGGACGCGCATCTCCGAGGGGACGATCGAGATCGACAACAGGCGGCTCTTCACCGACCTGAGCGACCTCGACGTCGTCGTGACCCTCACGCGCGTGGGCAAGGTGCTGCGCGAGGTCGTGCTCGACGTCGACGTCCCGGCGGGCGAGCAGCGCACCTACCCGGTGCCGTTCGTCGTCCCCGAGCGCGCCGGCGAGTACACGATCGACGTGTCGTACCGCCTCAAGGCGGCGACGGACTGGGCGCCCGCGGGCTATGAGGTCGGCTGGGAGCAGGAGGTGGTGACGGTCGAACCGACGGCCGCCCCCGCATCGTCCCCGGCGCCCGCCCCTCGGGTCGTCGAGAGCACTCACAACATCGGGGTCCATGGCTCGCACTTCTCGATCACGTTCTCGCGGCTCTACGGGTACCTCGTGTCCTACCGCTACGGGCGGACCATTGACGGGGGCCGCGAGCTGCTGCGCGACGTGCCGTATCCGAGCTTCTGGCATGCGCCCACCTCCAATGAGCGCGGCTGGGGCATGCCGTTCCGCGACGGCCAGTGGGAGCTCGCGAGCCGCAACCGCAAGTCGCGCAAGGGCTTCGAGAAGCCCAAGGTCGTCCGGCACGAGTCGGCCGTCGAGGTGCAGTTCGGCTACGAGCTGCCGACCGTGCCACCGAGCGAGGTCGACCTGTCCTACACGGTCGACGGGGACGGGCATGTGTCCGTGACGACGACGGTGCGGCCGGGCGAGGGCCTGCCGGACGTGCCGGAGTTCGGCGTGCTCATGACCGTCGATGCGGACCTGCGTCGTCTCACCTGGTACGGCGAGGGGCCCGCGGAGAGCTATGTCGATCGCAGGGGCGGCGCGCGGCTCGGCATCTACAGCGCCGACGTGCGCGACCAGCTCACGCCGTACATGCGTCCCCAGGAGTCGGGCAACCACACCGGCGTGCGGTGGGCAGAGGTGCTCGACGCCAAGGGATTCGGCGTGAGGCTCGACTGCCCGACGGGCATGGAGCTGTCGGCGCTGCCGTGGACGCCGTTCGAGGTGCAGAACGCGCGTCATCCGAACGAGCTGCCGCCGATCCACCGGACGATTCTGCGTCCCGCGCTCATGCGACGCGGCGCGGCAGGCGACGACTCATGGGGCGCCATGACGCACCCCGAGTACCGGGTGCCCGAGGGTGAGCTCACGTTCACCTTCGGCTTCCAGGGGGTGCTGCGGTAGCCACGTATCGACGTTGCGACGATGCGTGCGTATGACGCGCACCTTCACAGGGGCCGGGACGGCGACCGCCGTCCCGGCCCCTGTGCGTGTCCGCCTGGCCTCCGCGCGCGGAAGCCAGGCGGCGGCGGGTCTTCGGATTCGCGCGACAAGGCCACCCATCCGCTCGCGCGTCGGCTCCGAACTGCACGCATGAAGACTCTGCGCGCCCTCCCTGTCCCCGTCCTCGGTGCCGCCCTGCTCGCGCTCGCGGCCTGTGCCCCCGCCACCACGGAGGCCGGGTCCTCCGAGGAGACGGCGATGGAATCCTCCTCCGGCAGTCACGACTCCATGGACTCGGAGGACTCCATGGAGTCGGACGATGCAGATGACGCGATGTCCGACGAGACCGGCGAGGCCATGGCGTCCGGCGAGGACGTCGAGGTGCCCGAGCAGCTCCGGTTCACGGCGACGACCCTCGCCGACGGAGAGGAGTTCGACGGTGCGAGCCTCGCGGGTCAGGACACCCTGATCTGGGTGTGGGCGTCGTGGTGCCCCACGTGCCAGGCCGAGGCGCCCGCGGTCGCGGACGCGGCCCCGCGCCTGCCCGAGGGCGTGGCGCTGTACGGCCTGCCGGGCAAGTCGGCTCTCGTGGACGCGGAGGAGTTCGTCGAGACGTACGAGCTCGGGGCATTCCCGCACCTGTTCGACGAGGACGGGTCGCTGTGGGCCAACTTCGGGGTCTCGTACCAGCCCGCGCTCGTCATGATCGACGACGACGGCAGCGTCGAGGTGCTCGCCGGTGCGACCGACGCCGACGGCATCGTCGCCGCCGCGGAGAAGCTCGCGGCGTCGTAGCCATCCCGCCGCCACGCCCGCCTTGCCCCAGGGGTGAGGCGGGCGTCGCTGTGTTGCCCGGCGCCGGGCGCTCGCTGACACGGCACCACCTCAAGGATCGGTGGGTCTCGACGGACATGCCGTGCCGAGAGGCCGCGTGGTGTCAGCAGATGTCCGCGTGGCCGGCGAGGATCCTCACGCGGCGCACGTCGAAGCCGCCGAGGATGCCGGTCGCGTCGGACCAGTCCGCCGATGGGGCCGCCGAGTCAGCGTGGGCAGCCAAGTGGGGCCGGGCTGCCGAGTCATACCTGGCGGCCGAGTCCGGCCAGGCGGTCGTGCCCCAACCCGGGCGGTATCTCGGGGGACGTGGTCAGCGCTGCGGGCGGCTCACGGCGTCGCGGATCGCAGCGAGCGTGGACGGGTCAGCGGTGCGCGCGGACTCCGACGGTCCGGCGTTCGCGGGGCCGGTGGAGCCGCCGGTTCCCGCGGCGGTCGTGACGGCCTCGGCGTCGTCAGGCATCCCGGATGCGGCGGCGCTCGCGCGCTCCTGACGGCGGGCCGCCACGAGCACCGCGACGACCACGACGGCGACGGTGCCGACGAGAGCGAGAAGCGTGGCGGTTCCCCAGGAGGTGATCCATGCCGACACGGTCGACTGCCAGCTCGCGGTCGTGAGCAGCACCGGGTCCAGCGTGCGGATGCCGTAGTGCGGGAGCACCTCGGCCAGCCCGAACACCAAAACGTATGCTCCTGCGGCGACCATGAGCACGCCGCCGGCGCGCATGAGCAGCGGGGTGCGCGAGCGGAGCGCCGCGGCCGCGGAGGATCCGGCGAGTGCCGCGATCATCGACAGTGTGAGGACGCTCGCGCCCATGCCGATGCCGTACGCCACGAAGGGGGCCATCGCCGCGAGCGGGCCCGGCGCCGCGAGCGACTGCGTGACCACGCCGAGGAACAGCCCGATCGTGCAGCTGAGCGACGCGACGGCGAAGGCCGCGCCGTAGGCGAGCTGCGATGCGAACGTGCGACCCGGCGCGGAGCCCCGCATCGAGAGCCCCGGTCCGCGCAGCTCGCCGCGCCACGCGAGCACGAAGCCGAGCACGATGAGGCCCGCACCGAGCACCACGGTGACGTAGGAGACGTAGGGGAGGATCGATCCCTGCAGCCCCGCGTTGACGGCTCCGAAGAGCAGGCCGAAGGCCGTGAACACCCCGGTGAAGGCGAGGGTCATCGCGGACCCGAAGCCGATCGCGCGCCGCAGCGCGACGGCACGGCCGATCCGTTCGTCCGCGGTGCCGGTGACGATCACCGTGAGGTAGGCGGGCAGCAGCGCGAAGCCGCAGGGGTTGAACGCCGCGACCGCGCCGAGCAGCAGTGCGTAGGCGGTGGCCGTGGGGTCGATCACCTGAGGTTCCTCACCTTCCGAACGGTATTCGCTGGTCCGGTGAGGGTTCGGAGCCGGGACCACGGCGGATCGGTCCGGCGCGCCGGCTCCGGAAGATCCGAGGCAGGTGGTGGGCGCCCCGCGTCAGAAGGTGTCGGGGATGTCGCTCTCCGTGACGGGCTCGCCCTCGAGGCCCCTCTCGACGGCCTTGCGGGTGAGGAACGACGCGCACACGCCCTTGCCGTAGAGCTTGCGGATGTCGCGCGCCTGCGCGGCGATCTCAGGGTCCGCGAGAAGCGTGTCGACGAGCGAGTCGGTGCGGCCGAGCAGCGTCCCCGCGGTGCCCTCCTCGTCGGCCGCGATCGCATCCCCGGAGCCCTCGGCGCTCGCCGGCTGCAGCGCGGCGAGCGCCTCGGTCAGCGCGGCGGTCTGCTGGTCCAGCCTCCACAGGGTGTCGCCGTGCTGCAGCTCGCGCTGGTCCACGACGACCTTGAACGCCAGGAAGACGAGCAGCATCGGGAGCGCGGAGACCGCGGCCGCGACGGCTCCGATGACCCCGCCCAGGAAGTCCCACGACGCGTACATGCCGTTCTCGTCCGTCATGACGTGGATTCCCGCGCCGCCGATGAGGAACCCGGCGACGATCCCGACGACGTAGAGGAACAGGTAGGTGGTGTAGATGTTCGCCATCTGGGTGAGGTGCTTGCCGGTCATGAGCTGAATGTAGCACTCGGTGTCGGTCACGCTTCGGCGGGTGTGGACAAGCGTCGCGGCCTGAGGTTCGCGAGCGTGACGCCGCCGATCACCGCGACGCCGCCGAGCAGCTCGGCGTAGGTCCAGGGGTGGCCTGCGGCGATCGTGAAGGCCGTCGTGAACACGGTGATGAGGTTGAGGAACACCCCGGCGCTGCCCGCGGGCAGCGCCGTCAGGGCCCGGTTCCACAGCGGGTACGACAGCACGGACGGGAACACCGCGATGAAGAGCAGCGCCCACCACCCGGTGCCCGTCGACGGCAGCGAGGGCCCACCGGTGAGGAGCACGAGCGGGGCGAGGCCGATGACAGCGATCAGCGCCTGCAGCGACGTCGAGGCGATCGGCGGGATGGGCGGAGCCAGCCGACCGAGGATCGTGTAGGCCGTCCAGGCGGTGATCGCGCCGATCATGAGCAGCTGCCCCGTGCCGAAGCCGTTCGTCAGCACGAGCCAGGGCGCGCCGTCGGTGAGCACCACGAGCACGCCGACGAGCGCGACGAGCACTCCGCCGACGGAGCGGCGCGTGAGCGGCTGGTGGAGCAGGACCGCGGCCGCCAGCACGATCAGTGCCGGGTTGAACGCGTTGATGAGGCCTGCGTCGAATGCGCCGATGAACTGAAGCGCGCTGTACAGGAGCAGGTTGTAGCCCGCGAGGCCGGTCGCGCACAGCGCGACCAGCCACGGCCATGAACGGATCGCGGCGCGCCAGTCGGGCCGCTCCGTCGCGTGTGCGAGCAGCAGCAGCGGGACCACGGCGATCGACCAGCGCAGCAGCACGAGCGAAAGTGGGTCCACGTCGTGGACGACCTCGGCGCCGACGATGTAGTTGCCGGCCCAGAACAGCGTCGCGCCGAGCAGGGAGAGGATCGCGACGATGCGACCGCGCCGGGACGATGCGGTGGTGGCGGGCGCGCTCGTGGTCACCCGAGCGAGCCTAGCCCCGGGCCGGTGGCTCAGATGCGACGAGGCGCCCGCCCCGAGAAGGGGCGGGCGCCTCGTCGGCCGGATGCGCGCTACGGCTTGAGAAGGATCTTGCCCTCGCGCCCCGGCGTGAAGTTGGCGGCCGCGGCCTCGCGGACCTCGTCGAAGGACATGATCGCCTCGACCGGGAGCCTCAACGTACCGTCGCCGAGCCGGGAGAACAGCTCGCCCATGAGACGGCGGCGGTCCTCGGCGGGCATCGTCGCGCTGACCTTGGAGCCCCAGAACCCCCTGACGGTGGCCTGCTTGAAGATCACGTCGCCCGAGGAGATGCTCATGGTGGGGGAGGCCATGGCCCCGAACGACACGAGCGTGCCGCCCTCGCCGAGCATCGACAGCACCTCGCCCGAGGCCTCGCCGCCGACGGAGTCGACGCCCGCCTTGATGGGGGCGTCGCCCGCGATCGCACGGACCTGGTCCTTCCAGTCCTCGGCATCGGTCGCGACCACGCGCTCGATCCCGGCGGCGGCCAGCTCGGCCACCCCCTCGGCGCGACGGACGAGCCCGATCACGTGGATGCCGCGCGCGGGCGCGAGCTGCGCGACCAGGCGACCGACGGCGCCGTTCGCGGCGTTCTGGATCAGCCAGTCGCCCTCGGACAGGCCGAGGGACTCGAGCAGGCTGATCGCGGAGAACGGCATCGCGACGAGCTGCGCGGCGACCTCGTCGGGCACCCCCTCGGGGACGGGCAGGAGGGCCGCGGCCTTGGCGGTGAAGTACTCGGTCCATACGCCGAAGGTGCCGCCCGTCGCGACGCGCTGGCCGACGGTCAGGCCCTCAACACCCTCGCCGAGCGCGTCGACGATGCCGACCGCCTCGGTGCCGGCCCTCGCGGGCAGCTCGGGCTTGAAGCCGTACGTGCCGCGGATGGTCCACAGATCGTGATTGTGGATGGGGGACAGGAGGAGGCGGACGCGGACCTCGCCCGGGCCGGGCTCGGGCATCTCGGTCTCGGTGACGGAGAGGACGTGTGAAGGATCGCCGAACTCGGCGTGCATGACAGTGCGCATGGTGAGCGTCAACGGATGCGCGAGGAGCGGCATTCCGTGTCGCGGTCCCGTCTCGCCTAGGGCGGAATCCCTCCTGCCCGCCCGTCACCCGCATCGTCCTGACACGCGGAAGGATGGGAGGAGGAGGTCTCCGATGGCGGCGACTGGGATCGCGCGATGGGTGCCGGGCGTGCGCATCGTCCGGGAGTACGAGCGCGCGTGGCTGTGGCCCGACGTGCGCGCGGGCCTCGTGGTGACCGCGTTGATGATCCCCGCGGGCATGGGCTACGCGACCGTCGCCGGCCTCCCGCCGGTCGCGGGGCTGTACGCGTCGATCGTCCCGCTGCTCGCGTACGCCGTGTTCGGCCCGAGCCGGATCCTCATCCTCGCGCCCGACTCGGCGCTCGCCCCCGTGATCGCCGCGGCGATCCTGCCGCTCGCGCTCGGCGACGGCGATAGGGCGATCGCGCTCGCCGGTGCCCTCGCGGTGCTCGTGGGCCTATTCATGCTCGCGGCCGCCGCCTTCCGACTCGGCTTCGTCACGGATCTGCTCTCCAAGCCCGTGCGCGTCGGATATCTCAATGCGATCGCCCTCATCGTCATCGTGTCGCAGCTCCCCAAGCTCCTCGGCTTCTCCACCGACGCGGACGGGCCGTGGTCCGGTGCGCTCGCGACCTGGGACGGCGTCGCGACAGGAGACGTCGTGCCGGTCGCTGCTGTCATCGGCGTCGGCTCGCTCGCCGTGATCCTGATCCTGCGGCGCTTGAGATCACCTGTTCCGGGGGTCATGGTCGCGGTGGTCGCCTCGATGCTCGCGCTGTGGATCGCGGGGCTCGCGGACGACCTTCCCGTCGTGGGCGGCCTGCCCCAGGGCCTTCCCGCACCCGCGCTCGCGGGCCTCACCTGGGGGGACATCGGCGAGCTCGTCGCGCCCGCGGCCGGCATCGCGCTCGTCGCGTTCACCGACAGCGCGGTGCTGTCCCGCACCCTCGCCGCGCGCCGCGGCGAGACCGTGAGCGGCACCGCCGAGCTGGGCGGTATCGGCGCGGCCAATGTCGCGACGGGACTGCTTGGCGGCTTTCCGGTGTCGGCCTCCTCGTCGCGCACCCCGGTCGCCCAGGCGGCCGGCTCGCGCACGCAGCTCACCGGCGTCGTGTCGGCCGCGTGCGTGCTGCTGTTCATGCTCGCGCTTCCCGACCTCACCCGGTACCTGCCGCAGGCGGCGCTCGCCGCCGTGGTCATCGCGGCCGCGCTGACCCTGATCGACGCTCCGGCGGTGGCCTCGCTGTGGCGGATGAACAGGGTCGATGCGGCGCTGTCCGTGATCGCGATGCTCGGCGTGCTCGTGTTCGGGGTCCTCGAGGGCATCGTCGTCGCGATCGTGCTGTCGCTGCTGACCTTCGTGAACCGGTCGTGGCGCCCGTATCGCGCGCAGCTCGGGCGGATCCCTGGGCGGCGCGGCTATCACGACCTGTCCCGTCACACGAAGCATGGCGAGGCGATCCCCGGGGTGGTGATCCTGCGTTTCGACGCGCCGCTGTTCTTCGCGAACGGCTCGATCTTCGACGACTGGGCGAGGGCCACCGTCGACGCGGCAGGACCCGACGTCCACACGGTGATCCTCGCCGCCGAGCCGATCACGAGCATCGACACCACCGCATTCGATGAGCTGCTCGAGCTCGACGACTACCTCGGCGCCCGCGGCATCCGCCTCGTGTTCGCGGAGGTGAAGGGGCCGGTCAAGGACGTGCTGCGCCGGTACGGGACCGCGGAGCGGTTCACCTCGGACCGGTTCCTGCCGACTGTCGGCGCCGCGGTCGATGAGGCCACGGGCACGTGGCGAGGGGACCTCGGTGGCGGGACCGGATGAGTACCTGCCCGACCCCAACGTTCTGGCCTAGGGTTGCGTTGTTGCTGGCATGAGCGGGGGAAATGGCCGGTGAACGACTGGCGGGGGATGCTCGACGCCGTGGTGCGCGAGCGAGGACGCGCGCTGTTCGGCTACGCGTACGTCCTCACGGGCGATCGCGACGCCGCGGAGGACCTGCTCCAGGACGCCCTCGTGCGTGCGTTCCGGAGCGGCCGACGATGCTCATCCGTCGATGCGGCGCACGCGTATGCGAAGCGCGCGATCACGACCGCGTTCATCGACGCGGCGAGACGTGCGTCGTCCCGGCCCGTCAGCGCAGGTGATCTCACAGACTGGGTGAGCCGCGCACCGCTCGCCCCCGACCACGGGTCGCGTGTCGATGCCGTGCTGGACCTCCAGTCCGCGCTGCTCATCCTCGCACCCAGGGAGCGCGCGTGCGTGGTGCTGAGGTACATGGACGACATGACGGTCGCGGGAGTCGCGGACACGCTCGGCCTCGCACAGGGCACGGTGAAGCGATACCTGTCCGACGCGGTCGCCACGTTGAGACGGACGATGCCGGGGCTTGAGTTCGGTGACGGGGACACGGTCCCCGTCGTGACCAGGGACGGAGGCGTGCGATGAGCTCCGCGAGAGAAGCGTTCAGCGACCTGCACGACGTTGCAGGCCGCGTGTTCGACACGACCGACCTGCGCGCGAATCCCGGACCGGTCGAGGTGCGGGTCGCGCGATACAGGGCCGGACGCACGGTGCTCCTCTCGGTGGGTGGGCTCGCGGTCGTGGGTGCACTGCTGTTCGGGACGACGCTGCGGCCCGCGCCTGCCGAGGTGGGGCCGGCGACGGAGGCGACTCCGTCGACCGCGGCTTCGCACGGCCCCGCGGTCATGGAGGGATCGGGTGCCGATGCGGCGGCTTGCCGGCCCGCGACGGTGATCGCGGGCAAGGCCGCAGGAGGCGTCGGTGGCGTCGAGGGCTACTGGAACTCGACGCCGGTGCGCGCGTGTGAGGACTGGGATCAGGTGATTCTCAGCCACCCCGAGACCGCCACGATCAACACGACCGACGGCACGATGATCGAGGCGTCCTACCGCACCAGCATGGCGGCGCTCGGGGACTACGCCGACCTGGGCCCTGACTTTGTCGTGCCCGACCCGGACCCGGAGTGGCCCGCGAAGAGCGTCATCGTGATCGACGTGGCGACCGGAGAGATCCTCTACGAGAGGCTGCTCGCGGATTTCCCGCAGTTCGACGACGCGGTGGAGGGTACCGGCGTCGACCCTGCGGCCGCGCAACTCGAGGACCCTGACTTCTACAAGGTCGAGGAGCCGTACCCCGCGGGCGCGACCGAGCCGACCCTCGCGGACCTGTGGCCGCGGGTGGACGGTGCGACCCTGCTGTGGGAGAACGACACGGTCGCGCGCTACTTGTCCGACGAGGCGCAGCCGGGTGAGTTCAGCGTCGTCAAGGGGAATGCGGCGGTCTACGCGGCCATGGACTGGCAGTGCGCGTGGTTGCGCGAGTACCTGTGGGGCGCGCAGGCGGACGACGCTCAGCGGGTCTCCGAAGCGCAGGACGCGCTCGAGGGGTTCAGCGCGTTGCGCGCGATCGCGACCTACAACCCCGAGCTCGGGGAGGCGAAGGACGAGCAGCTGCTCGAGCCGCTCAGAGAGGGAGACATCGACGCCCTCGCGCGGGTCGTCGAGCGCGACTGCAACGGCTAGCGCCCTGGCATCGCACCAGTGCCGCTGGCGGTGCGGATCGCGGCACTCATGCGACGCCAGCGCGTCGACCGCCGCAGCAATCGGCGTTCTGTGCATGGTCCCGCGAAATCCCCCCGCGACTGGTTGACGCGTCCTTAGCCTGAACGCGCCCACAACGGAGTGGGCACCCAAGGATTGGACAAGTCCCCATGACCTACCTTGCATCGGCCGTGAAGCGGCCAGGCCGCGCTCGCCACCTCATGTTCGCTGCGCTTCCCGCAGCAGCGGTCCTCACCATCGCCGCCTGCTCGCCTGCAGGCACCGACAGCGCCTCGGACTCGGCGGAGCCCGAGTCCTCGGAGATGGCCGCCGGAGACGAGATGGGCGAGACCATCAAGATCGGCTACATCGCGCCCGTCACAGGCTCGCTCGCCGGATTCACCGACGGCGACCCCTACATGCTCAGCGTGGTCCGCGAGCAGTTCGCCGACGGCATCACGATCGACGGCGTCACCTACCCGGTGGAGATCATCGACCGTGACGCCGCCTCCGACGCCTCGAAGGCGGGCGAGCTCGCCCAGGAGCTCATCACTCAGGAGGGCGTCGACCTGCTCATGGCGACGTCGACTCCCGAGACCGTCAACCCGGTGATCGCCCAGTGCGAGGCCAACGCCGTGCCGTGTCTCACCGCGAACGCTCCGTGGCAGGCCGTGATCTTCGGCGCCGGCTTCGGGCCCGACAACCCGATGGAGTGGTCGCACCACTTCTTCTTCGGCATCGAGGGCTTCGGCGACGTCGACCCGCTCGCGTGGGACCAGATCGACACCAACAAGAAGGTCGGCGTGCTGTGGCCGAACGACTCGGACGGCGGCGCCTTCCGCGACCCCGACACGGGATACACGCCGTACGCCGAGGCCGCGGGCTACACGATCGTCGACCCGGGCGCCTACGAGAACGGCACGCAGGACTTCACGTCGATCATCCAGACGTTCAAGGACGAGGACGTCGAGATCATCGCGGGCATCCCGATCCCGCCCGACTTCGTGACGTTCTGGACGCAGGCCGCGCAGCAGGGCTTCGAGCCCAAGATCGCGACGGTCGGCAAGGCGCTGTTCTTCCCGACCACCGTGCCGTCGATCCCGGACAACCTGGGTGAGGGCCTCGCGTTCGCGACCTGGTGGGGACCGACGTTCCCGTACGAGTCGAGCTTCGACGGCACGACGCCTCAGGAGTGGATCGACGCCTACTCGGCGAGCCCCGAGGGCGAGGGCCTGGTCTGGAACCAGGCGACGCCGCTGAACGGCGCGCTGTTCGAGGTCGCCAAGGTCGGCCTCGAGGCCTCGGGCGATCCGTTCGACAAGGAGGCGCTGGTCGCCGCGTTCGACGACATCAACATGATGACGCTCGGCGGGCAGATCGACTTCACGAGCGGACCGTTCCCCGGCATCGCGACGATCCCGACGGCCATGGGCCAGTGGGAGCTGACCGATGAGGGCGAGTGGGAGTGGGTGGTCGTCGACGCTGGCGACGTGCCCGGTCTCGAGGTCGAGCGCCCGCTCGCGATCCTGGAGTGGTGATGGCGGCCCGGGCAGCGACTGCGGAGGTCCTGCTCGAGGTCGACTCGGTGGCCAAGTCGTACGGCGCTCTCGACGTGCTGACGGGAGTGGACCTCAAGGTCCCCACCGGGCAGGCCCTGGGCATCGTGGGACCCAACGGCGCGGGGAAGTCGACGCTCCTGAGCGTCATCAACGGCACCGAGCACGCAACCGGGGGGGCAGTTCGGTTCGCGGGGCGCGACGTCACAGGCGTCAGCCCCGCGGACCGGGCTCGCGCCGGCATCGGCCGGACCTTCCAGATCCCCAGGCCGTTCACGCACCTCACGGTGTTCGAGAACGCGCTTGCGGGCGCCGCGTATGGGGCGGGTCTCCACGGCCACGCCGCAGATCTGAGGGCCCTTGAGGCGCTCGAGATGGCGGACATGCTCGACGTCGCGAACACCCCCGCCGGATCGCTGCCGCTGCTCGGCCGCAAGCGGCTCGAGCTGGCCAGGGCTCTCGCGACCGAGCCGCGCCTGCTGCTGCTCGACGAGATCGCGGGCGGCCTCACCGAGGCCGAGTGCGACAGCCTCATCGCGACGATACGGCAGCTCCACGGCGAGGGCATCACGATTATCTGGATCGAGCACGTGGTCAAGGCGCTCACGGCCGTGGTCGAGCGCCTCGTGTGCCTCGCCACGGGCGTGGTCGTCGCCGACGGGCCTCCCGACGAGGTGATGCGCAGTCCTGAGGTGCAGAAGGTCTACCTGGGCGGAGGGATGTGATGGCGCTGCTCGCCGCACATGAGATCGATGCGCGCTACGGCGACGTGCGCGCGGTCACCGACGTGTCGCTCGCCCTCGCCGAGGGCGAGCTGCTCGCCCTCGTCGGCGCCAACGGCGCCGGGAAGTCCACGCTCCTGCGCGTGCTGGCCGGGGCGCATCGTCCCTTCTCTGGCACCGTCGGATTCAAGGGAGACGACGTCACGGGACTGCGCGACTTCGAGCGGGCGCGGCGCGGGATCGCGCTCGTGCCCGAGGGCCGACGGCTGTTCGCGAGCCTCACGGTGCGGGAGAACCTCCTGGTCGGAGGCGGCTCGCGACGCGCGGGGCGGTGGAACGTCGGCACGGTGACGGACGCGCTGCCGATGCTCGCGCCGCTGCTCGACCGCAACGCCTCGCAGCTGTCCGGCGGTCAGCAGCAGGCCGTCGCGATCGGGCGGGCGCTCATGTCGAACCCCGAGGTGCTCCTCCTCGACGAGGTCTCGCTCGGGCTCGCGCCGATCATCATCGACGAGCTGTACGAGTCGCTAGCCGCGGTGCGCGATGGAGGTCTCGGCGTCGTCCTTGTCGAGCAGGACCTGGACCGGACGCTCGCGGTCGCCGACCGCATCGTCTGCATGCTCGAGGGCGAGGCCGTGCTCGAGGGAACCCCCGACAGCCTGAGCCGCGAGGCCATTACCGACGCGTACTTCGGCCACGTCACCGCGCCCGCCGGAGGGGCTGGGGACGATGCGGCGGCCGGGAACGGGGGAGCGGGATGGTAGTCGTCAACGCCCTGGTGCAGGGCATCCTCCTGGGCGGAGTCTTCGCGATGGCCGCGCTCGGCCTGTCGATCGCCTTCGGCGTCCTGCGCGTGGTGAACCTCGCGCACGGCGAGATCATGACGGTGGGCGCCTACATCGCGGCGATCGCGCTGTCCCGGCTCGGGGTGAACGTGTGGGTGAGCCTGCTCGTCGCCGTGCCGCTGCTCGGATTTCTCGGCTACTGGGTGCAGCGGGCGATGCTGCAGCGGGCGCTCAGGATCGGAGAGCTCGCGCCCCTGCTCGTGACGTTCGGGATAGCGATCATCATCCCGAACGTGCTGATCGAGCTGTTCACCACGAACAAGCAGGCGATCCCCACCGGCAGCCTCGCCGTGAGCAGCATCACCGTCGTCGAGGGCGTGAGCATCGGTGTCCTGCCGCTGCTCACGATGGTGGTCGCGGTGGCTCTCATCGCGGCCACGCAGCTGTATCTGTCGAGGACGCGCAACGGCCGCTACATGCGGGCCGCGGCGGACGACTGGGAGACGCTGCGCCTCATGGGCGTGGACCACCGCCGCGTGTATGCGCTCGCCATGGCGATGGCCTTCGGGATCGCCGCGCTCGCGGGCGTGTTCTTCGGGATGCGCCAGGGAGGCGTCACCCCGTTCGACGGCCAGCTCGCGGTGCTGTTCGCGTTCGAGGCCGTCATCATCGGCGGGCTCGGGTCGCTGTGGGGCACTCTCGCGGGCGGCGTGGTCCTCGGCGTCGCTCAGACCCTGGCGGGAGTGGTCAGCCCCGAGCTCCCGCTGCTCGTCGGCAACCTCGTCTTCCTCGCCGTCCTCATGTTCAGGCCCACGGGCATCGTCCGAAGCAAGGTGGCAGTCTGATGGCCGAGCTCGTCCCCGGACACGTGCGCGTCGACCGGCTGCGCCGGCGCATGATCACGACGCAGATCGTCGGCGCCGCGGTCATCGTCCTGCTCGCGCTCGCGCCCTACCTGTTCGTGCCCGCGGTCACGAGCCAGTGGATCAAGCTGTTCTACCTGATCACCCTCGCGACCGTATGGAACCTCCTCGCGGGCTACGCGGGCATGGTGTCGGTCGGCCAGCAGGCCTACATCGGCCTCGGCGCGTACGGGATCTTCGTGTTCAACGACCTGGGCCTCAACCCGTATGCGAGCGCACTGGTCGCGTCGGTCGCGATCGGGGTGATCGCGTTCGGGCTGTCGTTCGTCGCCTTCAGGCTGCGCGGCGGCTACTTCGCGATCGGCACGTGGGTGATCGCCGAGGCCGTGAGGCAGGTCGTCGTGAAGTTCGACTCGCTCGGCGCGGGGCGCGGGCGGTCGATCGCGAACTACACCGAGGACCCCGTGATGCGGAACCTCTTCACGTACTGGCTCGCGCTCGCGATCCTCGCGGCGACGCTCATCGCGACGCTGTTCCTGCTGCGCAGCCGCATGGGCATCGCGCTGCAGAGCATCCGCGACAACGAGGTCGCCGCGCGCGCCCTCGGCATCCACGTGGGGCGCACCAAGCGCATCGTCTTCGTGATCGCGGGCGTCGGCGCGGGCCTCGCGGGCTCGGTGATCTGCCTGCAGGCGATCGGCGTGCAGTCGCCCGCCCAGATCTTCTCCGTGAGCTTCTCCGCCTTCATGGTCTTCATGGTGCTGATCGGTGGCATCGGCACGATCGAGGGGCCGATCGTCGGGGCGGTCATCTACTACGTGATGGACCTCTACTTCAGCCAGATGGGCCTGTGGTACCTCGCGGTGCTCGGCGTGCTGGCCATCGTCGTGACGCTGTTCCTTCCCCAGGGCGTCTGGGGAGCTCTCGCGTCGCGATTCAACCTCAGCATCTTCCCCATCGGGCACCGCGTCGTCGCGGTCGCCGACCACGGGGAGCGCAGACACGCATCGCGTCACCCGGACGCGGTCATGACGGTAACGGACTGAATCATGCTCGATCAGATGACGACGGATGCGGCCGAAGCGGCCGGGAAGAAGGAGGCCACCATGGGGTTCTTCGACAAGGGCACCTGGGAGGGGCGCACCTACCTGGGCGGATGGACGACGCTGAAGTCGACCGCCGATGCGGTCTCGCCTTCGACGGGCGAGCGGATCGCGTCCTACGCGATGGCGGACGTCGACGACGTGCAGACGGCCGTGGACCTCGCGGTGAGCGCGCAGCGCACGTGGGCGAGCACCTCGCCCGAGGAGAAGGCCGCGGTGATGCGCCGCGCGGCCGCGCTGATCGAGCAGCACTCCGACGTGCTCGCCGCGTGGCTCGCGGACGAGGCGGGGTCGGCGCCGGGCAAGGCGGCCTTCGAGGCCGGGCTCGTCGCGTCGGAGTTCCACCTCGCCGCGGCGACGGCGATGATGCCCTACGGCCAGCTGCTGCGCACGGGGCGGCCGCGCACGAGCATCGCCCGCCGGCTCCCGGTGGGGGTCGTGGGCGTGGTCGCGCCCTTCAACTTCCCCGCGATCCTGGCGGCGAGGTCGCTCGCACCCGCGCTCGCGCTCGGCAACTCGGTGGTGCTCAAGCCGGACCCGCGCACGACGATCGCGGGCGCGCTGTTCCTCGCGGCGATCCTCGAGGAGGCGGGGCTCCCGCCGGGCGTGCTGAACGTGGTTCCCGGCCGTGCGGACGTGGGGCAGGCGCTCGTCGACGAGCCGCGCGTGCCGATGATCTCCTTCACCGGCTCGACTCCCGCCGGGCGCGCGATCGCGGCGAGGGCGGGTCAGCTGCTCAAGCGCGTCCACCTTGAGCTCGGCGGCAACAACGCGCTCCTGGTCCTCGCCGACGCCGACGTCGAGGCGGCGGCCTCGGCCGGCGCATGGGGATCGTTCCTGCACCAGGGCCAGATCTGCATGACGACGGGCCGCCACCTGGTGCACGAGAGCCTGTACGACCGCTACGTCGAGCTGCTGACCGAGAAGGCGGCGCGGCTCCATGCTGGTGCGCCCGCGACCGGCGCGCCGCTAGGGCCGATCATCGACGGCGGCCAGCGCGACAAGGTGCACTCGATCGTCACGCGCAGCGTCGAGGCCGGGGCGAGGCTCACGGTGGGCGGCGCCTTCGAGGACCTCTTCTACGAGCCGTCGGTGCTCGCTGACGTGACGCCTGGGCAGGCGGCCTTCGAGGAGGAGATCTTCGGGCCTGTGGCCTCGGTGTCCTCGTTCTCGACGACGGACGAGCTCGTCCAGCTCGTGAACGCGTCGCCCTTCGGGCTCTCGATCGGACTGCTCACGGGAGACCCGTACGCCGCCTTCGAGCTCTCCGATCGTCTCCACAGCGGCATCATCCACATCAACGACCAGACCGTGGACGACGAGGCGCAGGCGCCGTTCGGCGGGGTCGGCGACTCGGGCACCGGCGTGCGCTTCGGCGGCCACGAGGCCAACATCGAGGCGTTCACCGAGACGCAGTGGGTGACCATCCAGGGCGAGATCGCCACCTACCCGTTCTAATCCGCCCGCACGGTGTCGCGTAAACGATGCCGATCGAGCCTCGCGGATCCTTCGGGATCGGTGTAGATCACGGAACCTCAACATTGTCGGCCAGATTGTTGACAATTCCCAAGGGCGGTTTTACGTTCTGAGAATCAGCGCAAGGAGGCGGTGATGGTTGTTCACGCGGCAGGCAGCGCGGACGAATGGAAGGACGTCGTCAGCCGTTGCTTCATCCCGATCAGCTTCGACTCGTTCGAGCCCGGATTCACGGCCAGGATGGATCACCTCGAGCTCGACGACAGCATCTCGATCTCGTGCGTCGCGACCGACGGTCACACGGTGGACCGGTCCGAGCGACTTGCGGCCAGGTCCGAGGTGGATGATCTGCACCTGTCCCTCCAGGTGGCCTCGCGAGGCACGGTGCGGCAGGGCAGGCGCATGGTGTCGGTGCGTCCCGGCAGCGCGTCCATGTACGCCACCGACTCCCCCTACTACCTCGACTACTCGGAACCGGGGCAGCAGCAGCTCATCGTGCAGGTCTCGCAGGCCTCGCTCGACGCGCCGTCCGAAGCCGTGAGGGGAGGGCTGGGTCAGCTGAGCCTGCCCGCCACGGACGCGACCCGGGTGTTCTTCACCTATGCGCTCGACCTGCACAAGCAGGGCGGTCCCCCTCCGGGGACCCAGGCGGCCGAGGCGTCCGAGGTGGCGCGAGACCTGGCGGCGACGATGATCCGTGCCTCGGCCGAGGGCACGCGTGTGCTGCCGCGGACCCGCGGCGGGCTGCTGCGCGCGATCCAGGACTTCGTGGCGGTGAACCTTCCGCGGGTGCGCGTCGACGACATCGCCGCGGAGTTCTTCCTGTCGCGGCGGACGGTCTATCACGTGTTCGAGGACGTGGGCACGACGCCGAGCGACTATCTGCGCGGCCGGCGGCTCGCGCTCGCGGCGGCGCGCCTCACGGATCCCGAGTTCGCCGACGTGCCGATCGCCGAGATCGCGGCGAGCGCGGGCTTCGACGATGCGACGACCTTCACACGCGCGTTCCGGCGTCAGCACGGGGTGACCCCGCGCGAGTGGCGCGTCGCGGGGCCGACGCGGGAGCTGTCGGTCGCGTCATAGCCCTCCCAGATGCGTCCTGGAATCGCATGACGGCCGCTCTGGCGGCCCGATCCCCACCGTGGTGCGATTCCAGCGCCCACGCGTGCCGAGCGCGAGTAGCGTGGACAGCGGCCGACACCCGGGAGGAACGATGACCACGCCGCGCCGCGCGCTCGTCCTGATCGATGTCCAGAACGAGTACTTCACCGGAAGGCTGCCGATCCAGCACCCGCCGCGAGAGGAGTCGCTCGCGCGGATCCTCGAGGCGGTCGACGAGGCGGAGGCGCGAGGTATCCCGATCGTCGTGGTGCAGCACGATTCGGGCGCCGGGGCCCCTGTGTTCGCACCCGGGACGCCCGGGTACGAGGTCCACCCCTCGCTCGCGGCGCGCGAGACGCCCGCGTGGGAACGCGTCGTCAAGCACCACGCGTCAGTGCTTGCGGAGACCGGACTCGAGGAGTGGCTCCGTGCTCAGGGCGTCGACACCCTCGCGCTGACCGGGTACATGACGAACAACTGCGTGCTCGGCACGTCGGTCGACGCCGCCACGAAGGGCCTCGCCGTCGAGGTGCTGGCCGATGCGACGGGCGCGATCGACCTGGTCAATGACGCAGGTACCGCTCCTGCGAGGCAGGTCCACGAGACCCTCATGGCGCTGCTGCACTCGAACTGGGCAGCCGTGGCTGACGCCGCGACGTGGCTCGCGGCGGTCGAGGCCGGTGAGTCCCTGCCGAAGAGCAACCTGGTCGCGTCGGCTGCCGCAGGCCGCGGCTAGGCAGTCCGCGGTGGCGCCGGCCGCGTGCGTGCCTAGACCCGTGGGCGGGACCGCAGGAGTGCGATGAGCGCCTCCGGCTCGAGCCCCTTCATGCGTCCTAGCGCGAGGAAGCCGTCGGCCGCAGAGGCGAGCTCCACATCGACCGCCTGGCCGATGACGCACGTCCCGTTGCGGCCCGCCGTGACGACGAGCCCGGCCTCCTCGAGCTCGCCGTAGGCGCGCGCGACGGTGCCGGGCGCCACGGACAGGGACGATGCGAGGGCCCGGATTGCCGGAAGCCTCGCCTGGTCCGCAAGGTCGCCGGCGAGGATCTGCGCGGCGATCTGGTCGCGCACCTGCGCGAACGGTGGCGTCTTCGACGCGGCGTCGACGGTGAGGTCCATGGATCGAACCTAGCGCGACCGGGAGCGCACGGCCCTAGGGTGACAGTCGGGGGTGTGCAGATGGATCTGATGGCGGGACCGCGCGGGCGGAGACTGTGCCTCGCGACGATGCTCGAGTGGGCGAGTCACGCGGAGGACGACGCGGGCCAGGAGTTCGTCACCGCGGTCTTCTACGCCTCGCACGATCTCGATCCTCGCCGGGGGACCCCGGCCCTCAGCATGCTCGCCCTTGAGGGGTCCGGGCCCCCAGAAATCCCGATTCGTACCACGGCGGACGTAGCCCGGCTGTGGGCGGACGCCCCGCGCGGGCGCCTCGACGCGCACACGCTCATGTCCGCGCTCGTCGCCTCCGTCGACGCGGCGATGTACTGGCAGGCGCCCGACGGTGAGGACGTGCTCGCCGCGACGGACGAGATGCGAGGGCCGCTGGTCGAGGTGGCCGCCGCGATCGAGGCGAGCGAGGCACCGTCCTGGTGGGGTGCGCCGGTGGACCTTGCGAGTCAATGGGTGGTCGAGTTCGATCTTCACGATCACCCGGCAGGTTTCGAGCACGCGGGCGAGCCCGCCACCGTGCTGGCGAACTGGCGCGAGGCGATCGTCGAGGAGGAGTACCGCTTTCACCGCAGCTACCGCAAGCGCCCTCAGGAGGCCATCTCGGGACCGTGGTGGTCCAAGCCGCCGCACGCCTTGACGCGCACCACGCGCTCGCTTGGAGACAGCGGTCCTGCGGGGCTGTGGCTGATCGAGGACAGCCATGGGCCGGAGCGGGCGCTGGTCCGCCGTGCTGCTGTCCCGAGCGACGCGAACGTCTACGAGATCGACGGCCCCGACGCGTGGGCCGACCTGTGCCGCCGCTTCCCGATCGACGTCACCGCGTCGCGCCGTCATGACTGGTACCGGACGACGGGGGAGCCCGGGCCGTGGGTCCTTCCCGACTGGTCCCGCGTCGCCGAGTACTACGACGGCGCCCATCTCACCGTCGCTGGCTACCTCGAGACCGCTGGCCGCGCGATCCCCGTAGGCGATGGCGCATCGTCCGTCCTGGCAGGTTGGGACCCGGACACGACGTACTGGTTCGCCGGGGTGCGCGCGTATGGGGACACCGAGGAGACTTGGGTGAACCCGGACGATGCGGGATGGTCCCGGGAGCCGACCGCGGCCTGACCTCTTCCTCAGACCAGGTGCTCGCGGAGGAAGTCCGCGGCGAGCGTCGCAGCGCGCTGCACGTCGGGCTCGAAGAAGTGGTCCTTGCCGTCGAGCACCACGATGCGCGCGTCAGTCATGCGCGAGGCGAAGGCTTCGATGGGCGAGAGCGGTACATGCTCATCAGCACCCGCGGCGAGCACCAGCATCGGTCCCTCGTACGGGGAGGAGTCGTCGAGAATCGGGAGCTCCTGCCCCGTCCTGAGGAACTCCCGACCCAGCGGGTATCCCCACATCTCGATCTGCTCGGGGAGATCGTCGGGATCGAACGATGCGCCAAGGATGGTGCCCGCGCGGGTGTCGTCGCGGATGATGACGGCGGGCGCGAGCAGCACGATCGCACCCACGTCGGAGCCCATCCGTCCCGCAAGCATCGACGCGACGACCCCGCCCTGCGAATGCCCGACCAGCCCAAGTGTCGAGACGAACGGCAAGGCCCGCGCGAACGCCACCACGTCCGCGGCCTCCGCGAGCTCGATCGGCACGGTCATGTCGATGAAGCGACCGCCGCTGCGGCCTTGGCCGATGAAGTCGAATCGCAGCGTGGCGATCCCCCGCGCGACCAGCGCGCGCGAGGTGGCGACCAGCACGGCCTCCTCCTGGTCGCCGAAGAGTCGGTGCATGATCACGACGAGAGGCACCCGCTGGCCCGGCTCGAGCTCCGGCACGTCGAGCGTGCCGACGAGCGCGATACCGCCAGAGGTGATCTCGACCGGGGACGTGACCATGACTCGACGGTAGCCCGGAAACACACGCGTCGGGCGGTGAGCAGCGGCTCGCACGCCAGGGAGGTCGACGGTGCAGCCGCGCGCTCGGCGAGCGGGCTGCTAGACCTCGTCCCGCGGGATCGCGGTGAGCGCCTTGAGCACGAAGCCCACCGACAGCAGCGCGACGAGCACGGCGCCGATCCGGGGCACGGGTGAGGTGTCGCACGCGCCGACGCCCTCGACGGCCTCGGTGCAGGTGGTGATGGTGAGGTTCCACAAGAGGATCGCCACGATGTCTGCGAGCACGGCCAGCAGCAGCCAGCCCACGTGCACCTTGCCGATCGACGTCATACCGCCAGCCTACGGAGCGGCGTCCTCCTGCGTCAGCAGCACCGCGTCGACGACCGCGTGTGTGTCCGGATCGAACACCACGATGGCCGTCTCGACGCCCTCCGACACGACTCCGTCGCGGTACTCCTCGGTCACATACAGGCTGACCTGCACCCAGTAGTCGCCGACGGTGTCGGTGAGATGGCCCTCGACCGCGGTCGGTTCGACGGTGATGGCGACCATGTCGGCACTGGACGATGCGGCGGTCGCCTCCTCCTCGACGGCTCGCAGCTCGGAGATGAGCGAGGTCACCGCCGCGCGCCCGGTCGCCGTCATCGGGATCGCGTCGGCGATCACGTCACTGCGCTCTGCTGCCGTCGCGGTCCGCTCCGTGCGCGCGTCGACGTCGATGCCCGAGTGGTCGGCCACGAGCGTCACGTCGCCATCGGTGCTCCCGGGCGCGAGCGAGACAACGTCGTCGACCGTGACGACCGTCGGCCCGTAGCTCGAGTCCCACACCCCGGCGAGCAGCTCCGCGGCGGCGACGTCGTAGCCGCGCGACGCAATCTGCTCGGTCGTGAGCGTCTGCGGATCGGCGTCGTTCGAGGTTTCCACCAGCGGAAAAGCCGCCACGAGCGCGATCGCGAACGCGGCGACCACTCCCGCGGCCACCATGATCGGCCACTGCGGCCTCGCTCGCGCGGGCACGCCGACCTCTTCGATGCTCATGACACCCCCTCGGCCGCCCATGCGTCCCCCCGGATGCGATGCGGCCTTGCATAGACGGTAACCCACGCCGGCGAGTTCCGGGCGTGCGCCGCATCACCGTGCGGTCACGATTCGCGCCCCGGTGCCAGCCGCGCGGCGCGTGGCCTCAGACGCGAGCGACGGGCTGCCGCAGGATCGTGCGCAACTTCTCGGGCGCGGCGCGGCGGAAGTCGCTCAGGTAGATCTCGTGATGGTGGGCCGAGGGGCGCAGCCCGTGCGCCGGCATGAACTCCTCATGCATCCGAGCGATCACCGGAGCCTCGTCGTCGAAAGGTCCGACGTGGAGCGTCTGCACGCACTCGCCCTCGTCGATCGTCTCGACCCTCACGCCCTCGACCCCCGCATCGGGAGCCTTCGCGGCGGCGGCCTCCGTGGCCGTCGCGACCATCGCATCGTCCAGGGGTTCCGGAAGTGCCGTATCGGGGATCAGCAGCAGGAGCGTCCAGCTCCACTGGGACTTGTCGAGGTTGACCGCGAAGGAGTCCATGTCCTCGGACCACCACAGGCCCTCGAGCGGCGGCACCACGTAGTCGTGGCCGCGGGCCTTGGAGGCGAACTTGAGGGCGTAGGCCACAGGGTAGAGCGCGCCGATCGCGCGCTCGAACGCCGGGGAGGTGTTGGGGTCGCCGTGGCCGTCGACGGCGAGGTACCTCATCGGAGGCACGCGGACGATGCGGAACTCGCCCTTGCGGGCGGCGTACGAGTCGAGGGTCCTCTTCGGGTCGACCTTGTCTGACATTGCTGCTCCCGTCGTGCGGACGCGCTCTACGCTAGGCGCCGCAGGCTGGGTGTGCGAGGCGTGCGGTCCGGGCTCAGTCGGCCACGCTCGGCGTGGCGCTCGGGTCGACGGTCGCGTGGCCCCACGCCGCGTCGTAGCACGCGGAGGGGGTCTGGGGGTTGTCCTCGCCGTCCTCGAGCTCGTAGATCTCGAAGGTCGCCCAGTTGCCGCCCCTCGCGTCCCCGACATTGACGTAGTACGTGCCGGGGATCTGGCTGTCGACTAGACCGATCGCGTAGTCCGAGGTGGGGCCGAGCTCCTCGGCGAGCGCGGCGATGTCCGTCGAGGTCCCGTAGGGGCCCGCCGAGAGCGCCTCCTCGACCTCGGACGCGTCGCCGCTCTCGAGCGCGTCGGTGAAGGCCTCGATCGCCTCGTCGGGCATGCCGAGCCCCTGCGAGCAGTCCGGCGTGCTGCTGCACCCGGACAGCATCGTCCCCGCGAGTCCTAGCCCCGTCGCCAGCGCTGCGAATCGCATCGTCCCGTTCCTGAAACCCACCGTGTCCCCCGTGTCCGCGCCGCCCCCGCGGCGCTCGGTCCACCCTATCGTTCGGGTGTCACCCGGTGACGTCGATCCCCAGGTGCGCCGCCATCACGGGCGCGAGGTCGAGGAGCTGCTCGGGGGAGACGATCGCGCCGCGCGCGGACTCGAGGCCGCCGAACGTGTGCAGCTCCGTGCCCCGCAGGTCCAGGTGTGTGAGGCGCGCGCCGTGCAGCAGGAGCGTGTCGATGCGGCAGTCGCGGAAGGCGACGCGCTCGGCGGTCGCCTGGCTCAGGTCGAGCTCGTCGATGACCACGTCCTCGAACAGCACGTCCTTGAGCTTCGCCCCGCGCAGGTTCACGAAGGACAGCTTGGAGCCGGTCACGGCGACCGTGTCGACCTCAGCCTCGTAGAGCTCGACCGCGCCGAGCCTTGAGGAGTCGAGGCGGACGTCGTGCCACGCGGAGCGGGGCGCCTTGAGCACGGGTGCGTTCGCCCGGACGATGCGGGTCTCGACCACGCGGGCGAGGTTCAGCCTGGTCTCGTGCAGGTCGCAGCCGAGGAGCTCGCACTCGCTCAGGGTCGCGCCGGTGAGGTCGCGGTCGCCGAGGTCCAGGTCGATGAATCGCAGGCCGTCGCAGCGCTCGTGCGGGCCGAGGTCGCCGGGGAAGCCCTCGGCCAGGTCGTCGAGTCGCAGCTCGCCGATCACGGGCTCGGTGGGGTCGGTCGCCTTCGCCATGGCCTCAGTTGTACCGCGCGACGGGGCCGGTCAGCGAAGCACCGGTCCTCCTCGCCAAGGAAACGTGATCTGCCGGGGGTGACGGCCCCATCTGTTGACGCGTCCTTGAAATCGTTGGGGTACTGACTTATTCTGATCCCACCCCGGCACGCATCACTGATCAAAGGAGATCAGCATGCAGTTCTACCGCGACGGCTACCGCCCCGGCGACCCCGACCTCAGGCCCGCGGCGCCCCAGGCGCTCGCCCGCTCCGCCGAGATCCCCGAGCAGCTCGACGTGCTCATCGTCGGCACCGGACCGGCGGGCGCGGTGCTCGCCGCGCAGCTCGCCGCGTTCCCCGGCATCAGTACGCGCGTGATCGAGCGCCGCGCGACCCCGCTCGAGCTCGGCCACGCCGACGGCGTCGCGTGCCGCACTGTCGAGATGTTCCAGGCCTTCGGCCTCGCCGACGCCCTCGTGCGCGAGGCGTACTGGGTCAACGAGGTGCGATTCTGGGGACCGTCGTCCGCGGACCGCGACAGGATCGAGCGCACCGGCTGGGTCCAGGACACCCCGCCCGGGCTCAGCGAGTTCCCGCACGTGATCGTCAACCAGGCCCGCATGCAGGAGTACCTGCTGGACTACGCGGCCAAGCAGCCCAGCCGGCTCACGGTGGACTACGGCGTCGAGCTCGTCGATCTGACCGTGGGGGAGGGGGGCTACCCCGTGACGGTGACCCTGCGTCAGGCGGGCGGCGAGCGCGAGGGCGAGGTGCGCACCGTCCGGGCGCGCTACGTCGTCGGCTGCGACGGCGCGCGCAGCGCGGTGCGCACCGCGATCGGGCGTGAGCTCAAGGGCGACGCCGCCAATCATGCGTGGGGCGTCATGGACGTGCTCGCGACCACCGACTTCCCCGACTGGCGCACCAAGAACGTCATCCAGTCCGCGGGGAAGGGAAGCCTGCTCATGATCCCGCGCGAGGGCGGCAGCATGGTGCGGCTCTACGTCGACCTGGGCGAGGTGAAGGCGGGCGACTCGGCGATCCGCGGGACGACCGCGGCGCAGCTCGCGGACGTCGCGAACGCGATCCTGCATCCCTACTCGATCGACGTGCGCTCCGTTGCGTGGTCGTCGGTGTACGAGGTGGGACAGCGACTCACCGATCGCTTCGACGACGTCCCCGCGGAGTTGGTGGGCGAGCGCGAGCCCCACGTGTTCATCGCGGGCGACGCGTGCCACACGCACTCCGCCAAGGCGGGCCAGGGCATGAACGTGTCGATGCAGGATGCGTTCAACCTCGGCTGGAAGCTCGTCGCGGTGCTCGAGGGGCGGGCGCCCGAGGGACTGCTCGCGACCTACTCGGAGGAGCGGCAGTCGGTCGCGCAGGACCTGATCGACTTCGACCGCTTCTGGTCGGCCTTCATCGCGCAGCCGACGCTCGACCCCGACCACCCCGAGAATGGCGGCGTGACGGCCGAGGCGATGCAGGCCGAGTTCGCGCGCCAGGGCAGGTACACCGCAGGCCTCGCGACCCGCTACCGGCCCTCGACGCTCACCGGCACCGGCGAGCACCAGGGACTCGCGACCGGCTTCGAGATCGGCACGCGCTTCCACTCCTCGCCGGTCATTCGCGTTGCCGACGCGCGCCCGATGCACCTCGGCCACGCGCACGTGGCCGACGGCCGGTGGAGGCTCTATGCCTTCGGCGACACGACGGGCGTGGCGCTGCGCGAGCTCGCGGAGTGGCTCACGGAGTCGCTGGACTCGCCCGTGCAGCGATTCCGGCTTGCTGGCGCCGACCTCGACGCGGCCTTCGATGTGCACGGCATCTTCCGCGCGGGGCACCACGAGGTGGACATCTCCTCGGTGCCCGGGATCCTGCTGCCACGCTCGGGCCCTCTCGGGCTGCAGGACTGGGAGAAGGCGTGGGCCGTCGATCCCGACGACGACATCTTCTCCGCCCGTGGGATCGCCGACGACGGCGCGCTCGTCATCGTCCGTCCTGACCAGTACGTCGCGCACGTGCTGCCGCTCGCCGCTCGGGTGGAGCTGACCGACTTCTTCTCCGCGATCCTGCTGGAAAGGGAGGCCGCCGCCCTGGGATGATCGGGCCGTGGAGATCGACGATCAGGAGCCGCAGCGCTACACCGGGTACCTGATCCGCCGCGCCCAGCAGGCGCATCTGGCGATGTGGTCTCGGGTGGTCTCCACCGAGATCACGAGCGTCCAGTACTCGATCCTTGTGATCCTCGATCAGTGCGGTCAGGCGAGCCAGCGCGAGCTCTGCGATCGCGTCGACCTCGACCGTTCGACGGTCGCGGATCTCGTGAGGCGCATGGAGCGCCGCGGTCTCGTGGCGCGGGCGCGCGACGTCGACGACGCCCGCCGCAACACGGTGACGCTCACCGAGCACGGGCTCGCGGAGCGCGCGCGGCTCAAGCCGCTCGTCGAGGAGGCGAACCGCAGGCTCACCGAGGGGCTCTCGGCCGAGCAGCGCGAGGCGCTGCGCGCCGGGCTTCGCGCGCTGCTGGAGGGCTGATGGAGAGCATCACCAAGAACCGCCAGCCCGTCGAGGTGCTGCGCCGCATCGTCGCGCGGGCGTACGGCGAGGCCGAGGTGCCCGAGGGCGAGGACTTCGCGACCGAGCTGGGTGAGGGCTACTTCAACGTCGCCTACCGCCTCGTCCTGCGCTCCGGACGGCAGGTGGTGCTGAAGATCGCACCTCCGCGGGAGGTCGAGGTGATGACCTGCGAACGCGGTGCGATGCGCACCGAGCTCGCGGCCCTCGAGCTGCTGCGTTCGCGGACGTCGGCGCCGGTGCCCGAGGTCGACTTCGCGGACACCACGCATGAGCTCGTCGACGCCGATTGGTTCGTCATGCCGCTCATCGAGGGGGACAGCCTCTCCGCCCTCGAGGAGTCCGAGGACGTGCCGGTCGCGGTGACGGCCGGGCTGCGGCGGGACCTCGGCGTGCTCAACCGAGGGATCAACGAGGCCGTCGGCGTGCGCTTCGGACCGCTTCTCGGGGACGGCTTCGCGACGTGGCGCGAGTGCTTCGCCGCGATGATGGAGGACATCCTCGGAGACGGTGAGCGCGCGGGGCTGGACCTGGGGGTCGAGTATGACGTCGTCCGCGCGGTGGTCGATGGCCACCTGGACGCGCTCGACGAGGTCACCGAGCCGCGGCTGGTCGAATGGGACCTGTGGCCGGGCAACGTGCTCGTGAGGGACGGCCGCATCGTCGCGCTGATCGACCATGAGCGCGCGCTGTGGGGAGACCCGCTCATCGAGGCCGGCTTCAACGGCATGGACCTGCCCGACTTCGGCGACCCCACGCCGTTCATCGAGGGATACGGGCTCGAGTTCGTGACGCCCGAGATGGCGCGGCGACGGTGGCTCTACAGCATCTACCTGGTGCTGCTCATGACGATCGAGACCCACTACCGGCAGTATCCGGACGACGGTCCCTACGAGTGGGCGAAGGGCCTGCTCGCGGACCTTCTGGCCGAGTGACCCGCAGGCGCTGCTGAGGTCGGTTCAGCTCCGCGGCGGCTCGTGCGCCGCGAGGCCGCGCCGATACGCGGCGGGCGGGCCGCCGGTCGCACGCCGGAACGCCTCGTAGAACGCGCTCACGGTGCCGAAGCCCGCGGCGATCCCGATGTCGCCCGCCGGCCTCGAGGTCGTGATGAGCAGTCGCTGGGCCTCGGCGACGCGGCAGCGCGTGAGGTACTCGCCGATCGTGATGCCCAGCGACGCTCGGAACACCTGCATCGCCGTGCTGGGATGCAGCGGCACGGCGGCGGCCACGTCCGCCACGCGCACCGGATCCCGGAAGTTGAGGGCGATGAACCCCGCCATCGCGGCCACCGCGTCGGGCATCTGCGAGGAGCCGCGCCGCCCGCCCGGGCCGCCGGCGCTGCCGTCCCTTGCGGCGCGCAGGATCCGCATCGCGAGCGCCTGGACCTCCATGAGCGCGATCGTGGTCGTCTCGGGGGTGGTGAGATCGGTCGCCCACCGGTCGAAGGCGGCCGAGAGGTCGCCGAGGCCGGCCGCGTCGACGATCAGCGGGCGGTCTCGCAGGAGGCGGGCTAGCGAGTCCTGGGGCAGTCCCCATCCCCGCACCGTGGCGAGCGGAACGTGCAGCCAGCAGCCCTCGGGCGCCTCCGCATCGTCCCCCGAGTCGACGAGCCGGTGCGGGGTGGCGGCCCAGAACATCGCGATCGATCCGGCCGGCACCGAGAGGGACCTGCCGCCGAAGAGGTACTCGAGGCTCCCGCGCGTGACGAGGTTCAGCTCCAGGTCGTCGTGACGGTGCGCGCTCGTCATCGGCAGCGCGCCGCCCCGATGCACCCAGAACCCAGGGGCGTTGACCACGACGTCGGAGGCGGACATGGCCCCACGCTACGCGACGAGGCGAGGATTCCGGAAGATTCGCCACGCAGGGCGGAGGAACTGCGTGAATGACGAACGTACAGTCGGTCCCATGACCACCACTCCCAGAATCGTGATCATCGGCGCCGGCGGATTCGTGTTCCCGTTCCGCCTCATCGGTGACCTCATGAGCCACACCGCCCTCCAGTCCGCCGAGTACGTCCTTATGGACATCGACGCGGATCGCGTGAAGCGCACGGCCGACGCCGCCCGTGCGCTCGCGGAGCACCACTCGCTTCAAGCAAGCGTGATCGAGACGACCTCGCGCGAGGAGGCGCTCACCGGCGCCGACTTCGTGTTCATCACCTTCCAGGTCGGCGGCGTCGAGGCCTACAAGTGGGACGTCGAGATCCCGCGCAAGTACGGCGTCGACCAGACCGTGGGCGACACCGTCGGCCCGGGCGGCGTGTTCCGCTTCCTGCGCTCGATCCAGGCCTACAAGGCGATCGCCGACGACATGCTCCGCCTGTGCCCCGACGCGCTGCTGATCAACTATGCGAACCCGATGGCCATGGCCACCGGCTATCTCAACGCGCAGGGGATCTCCACCGTCGGTCTGTGCCACAGCGTGCAGGGCACGACCCGCATGCTCGCCCGCACGCTCGGCATCCCCTACGAGGAGATGTCCTACGTCTCGGCCGGCATCAACCACCAGGCGTGGCTGCTCAAGCTCGAGCGTGACGGGGAGGACCTCTACCCGCGCCTCAAGGAGATCATGCACCGCAAGCACTCACTGGGCCGGGGCGCGGAGGACATCGCCGAGGATGACGGCGACCACACCGGCATCGCCGAGGGGGACTCGAACTACGAGGGCGGCAACGAGCAGGTCCGCAACGCCATCATGGAGACCTTCGGCTGCTTCCAGACCGAGTCGAGCCACCACGCGTCGGAGTACCTCCCGTACTTCCGCAAGGACCCGGAGACGGTGCTGCGGTACATCCCCGAGCGCTGGGACTACTACGACATCTGCGTGAACCACGATGAGCAGGGCGACGTCGACGAGCAGCTCGCGAACCTGACCGACAGCCTCGAGCCCTCGATCGAGTACGGCGCGACGATCGTCAACGCCGCCGTCACGGGCGTGCCCGCGGTCATCTACGGCAACGTCCCGAACGACGGGCTGATCCTCAACCTGCCCGCGGACGCCACCGTCGAGGTCGCGTGCCTCGTGGACCGCAACGGCATCCAGCCGGTCGCGCTCGGCGAGCTTCCCCCCGCGCTCGCGGCGGTCAACCGGACCAACATCAACGTGCAGCTCCTCGCGCTCGAGGCGGCCCGCACCGGCAACAAGGAGCACGTGTACCAGGCGGTCGCGCTCGACCCGCTGACCGGTGCGCACCTCACGCTCGAGCAGATCCGCGACATGACGGACGAGCTCCTCGAGGCCCACGCCGATGGGCTGCCCGAATCCCTCCGCTTGGGGGCCTAGCGGAAGGTAGCCGGAACTCCGATCCCGGTGCGCGCTGCGCTCATGGTCGCCGAGAGGCGGTCATGAGCGCAGCGTCGTCTCCGGCGTCGGGTCGGGCAGCGGCGCGGTGACCAGCTGCTGGAGCCTGCGCCTCAGGAGGCGCGCCATGTCGATGCTGGGGTCGAGCAGCCACTGCACCTGGACGCCGTCGGTGAAGGCGATCAGCTCGACCTCGAGCCCCTCGGCTTCGACGCCGGGGGCGAGGAGGTCCTGCCTGACGAGCTCCGCGATGACGCGCGCGTACTCGCTCCGGGTGGCTGCGTAGCGGCGCGCGAAGTACTCGTGCGCGGGATGGTCGGGCGACGACGACTCGGCCGACAGCACCGCGAAGAGGCGCACCAGCCGCGGCTGGGTCGCGTTGAACTCCGTGAGGCGGATCAGGTTGGCGAGCCAGCCGAGGGGGTCGGCCGGGTCCAGGTGATCGAAGTGCCGCGCGTCGTCCAGGCGATCGCGCTCCTCGAGAACAGCCGCGAGCAGGTCGTCCTTCGTGGGGAAGTGGTGGAGGAGTCCTGCGCGGGAGATGCCCGCGGCCGCGGCGGCCTGGACCATGCTCGTGCGCTCGTAGCCGGCGTCCGCGAACAGGTGCAGCGCCGTGGAGACGATGTGGGCCCTGCGGAGATCGCCCTTCGCGTACGTGCCCGCCTCCTTGTCGTGGCGGGCTCCCGGCTCCTGTGGCATGCTTGTCACGATATCAAATACCGACAGCGTTGTCTGTTTTTTGCGAAGGTGGGTGGGGCATGGTTGCCGCTGACTCCGGGTTCGCCGTCCTGTGGGACATGGACGGTGTCCTGATCGACTCCGAGCCGCTGCTGTTCGAGGCGGAGCGGCTCGCGTTCGCGGAGCACGGCGTCGCCTTGACGATGGAGGACAAGAAGCCCTTCATCGGCCTCGGTGGGCACGAGGTCATGGCGCGCATGGCCGAGGCCTTCGGCGTCGACGCGGACCCGGCCGAGCTGGGTCGGGCGAAGCTCGCGCACGTCGTCAGGCTGCTCGGATCCGTTCCCGGTTTCGCGCCCACGACCGCGCTCGTCCGCCTGCTCGCCGCACGAGGCGTGCCCATGGCCGTCGCGTCTGGCTCGAGCCCCGAGATGATCGATACGGCCCTGCGGGCCGTCGGCCTGGACGATGCGCTCGCCACCCGCGTCTCCGTGCTCGAGGTCGCGCATGGCAAGCCGGAGCCAGACGTCTTCCTGGAGGCCGCCTCGCGTCTGGGGGTCGCCCCCGGACGATGCGTCGTGGTCGAGGACGCGGTCCCCGGGGTCCTCGCGGGCAAGCAGGCGGGCGCTCGCGTGCTCGCGATTCCGTACGTCACGGACCCATGGGATGCGCGCTTCGAGACGGCCGATCTCGTGGTGCGTGGCGGCATGGACCACGCCGATCCCGACGCTCTGCTCGCGTGGATCCTCGGCACCGAGGAGAGTTGACGCCGTGACCTCTCAGCCAGCGGACCTGACCCGCAGCCCCGGCGCAGTGACCGCCGCGCGCAACGCCACGCTCGCGGTGTTCACCGTGAACGGCTTCGCCTTCGCCTCCTGGATGTCGCGCGTCCCGGACGTGAAGGACATGCTGGACCTCACCCCGGGCCAGCTCTCCCTGCTCCTGCTCGCCCTCTCGATCGGATCGCTGGTCGGCCTGCCAGTGGCGGGCCGGATCGCGCGCCGCATCGGCGCCGCCAACACCGTGAGGCTCGGCGGTGCCGTGTCCATGCCGGGAGTCCTCCTGGCCGGGATCGCCGTGGAGGCCCACGCGTCGATTCCTCTCGTGATGGTCCCGCTGTTCATGGTCGGGCTCGGCTTCGGCACCTGGGATGTCGCTCAGAACCTCGAGGGATCCATCGTCGAGCAGAGCCTGAGGCGAGCGATCATGCCCTGGTTCCACGCGGGCTTCTCGGGCGGCACCGTCATCGGAGCGCTGCTTGGCGCCCTCATCACGTGGCTCGCGGTCCCCGTCGGGCTGCACATCGGGGCGGCGGCGGTGCTGGGCCTCGCGGTCATGTGGTGGTTCACCCGCGACTTCCTGCCGGCTTACGACGAAGGCGCCACCGAGGCGGTCGACGTCACCGGCGCGACGCGATCGCCGTGGCTCGAGCCCCGCACGCTCCTGATCGGACTGATCGTGCTGGCGGCCGCATTCGCCGAGGGGACCGCGAACGACTGGATGGCCGTCGCGTTCGTCGACGGGCACGACACCTCCAATGCGATGGGGGTCGTCGCGCTCGCGGTCTTCCTCGCGTTCATGACCGCAGGGCGCATCCTCGGCACGGGACTGCTCGACCGGTACGGACGCGTCGTGGTGCTGCGCACGCTGTTCGTGACGGCCGTGGTGGGATGCCTGCTCGTGGTGTTCGGTCCTTCGTGGCTCGCCTTCATCGGGGTCGCGATCTGGGGCGTCGGCGCGAGCCTGGGATTCCCCGTCGGCATGTCGGCGGCGTCGGACGACCCGGCGCGTGCCGCGCTGCGCCTGAGCGTCGTCTCCACGATCGGCTACGGGGCGTTCCTCATGGGACCGCCTCTGATCGGGTTCCTGGGCGACAGGGTGGGCGTGCTCGATGCGATGCTCACCGTCGGCGCCGTCTCGCTCCTCGCGATCCTCGTGGTGCCGGCCGCACGGCCGCTGAAGCGAGCCGGCGGAGCCTGATTCGCAGGAGCCTGGCACGCCGAAGGGCCCCCGGCGACGCCGAGGGCCCTTCGTACGCTCGAGCTCGGTCTGTCAGCGCACCCCGCGGATCAGCGGCATGAGGGCCGCTCCCACGAGGCACAGGACGGCGGCACCGATCCACAGCAGCGCGTAGTTCGCGCCCCCGCCGATCGAGAGGATGGTCGGGCCGACTGCCGGCACGATGATGTTGGGGATGCTGAGCGCGAGGCCGAACACCGCCATGTCCTTGCCTGCGTCCCTCGCGTCCGGCAGCACGGCGGCGCACAGTGCGAGGTCGACAGTGAGGTAGATCGCCTGACCCATCGCGAAGATGCTCCACGCGACGGCGAAGCTCACGAAGCTGTCGGCCATGGCTCCGAGGACGAGGCCGAGCGCCATGAGGCCCGCGGCCGCGGCCACGAAGGGCTTGCGGCTGCCGACCTTGTCCGACAGCCAACCCGAGCCGGTGAAGAACACGATCGAGATCGGGGCGGAGATCAGCGTCAGCAGGCCGGCCTTCGCGCCGACCTCGGTCAGCGGCACCTCGAGCACGTCCAGCATGTAGTAGACGAAGTAGGTCAGCAGCGATGCCATCGCGATGCCGGCGAGCAGGCGTGCGAGCCAGGTCCATCCGAAGTTGGGGTGCTTGCGCGGGTTCACGAGGAGTCCGCCGAACAGCTCCTTCACGTCGAGTGCGGGCACCTCGGACTTCGCCTTGGCGGGGTCGCGGTAGAGGGCGAGCAGCGGAAGGACCGTGAGGACGGCGAGCAGGATCGGCGCCGTCATGAGCAGGAGGGGCTGCTCGACGAGAGCACCGGTGAGGTAGGAACCGCCCGAGTAGGCGAGGGCTCCGAACAGGCCCATGATCCCCATGACCCTCGCACGCATCGCGTCGGGAACCGCCTCGACGGGGATGACGGCGTAGGCGTTGAAGGCGGACTGCATCGCGGTCACGAGGATCACGTACGCGGCGCCGATGATGATCGGGTTGGCGGAGAGGCCCGCGATCGCGGCGGCGACGACCGCGACGACGAGGCCGCCGACGATCCACGGGCGGCGCCGGCCGTACCTGCTGGTGGTCCTGTCGGAGAGGGCGCCGACGACGGGGATGACCACGAGCATGAGCAGCGCGCTGACGGAGACCGTGCGGCTGTAGAGCACATCCTTGGTGTCGGGGGCGATGCTCGCGATGCGAAGCGACAGGGCGGTCGACATGCTCATCGCCATGATGTACATGCCGAGCGCGGCGATCAGCACGAGTCCGATGGTCCTGCGTGGCGTGCCGAACTCGGCGGTGGTGCTGGTGGAGTCGTGCGTCGACTCCGTGGTGACTGCTGCTTCGTCGGAGATAGTCATGAGGCTTCCTTGCCTGTAAGGCCGCGCGCACGGCCTCGCCTTGAGGGGACACTGGGTGTCCGGGGTAGGTCGAGAGTATCCCGAAAATCTAATCCTAGCAATAAATTCAACTGTGAGTTGAAGCAGAGAGGATGATGCGCGCACCAATGTGCGCTCAAATAACCTTAGAGAGTCTAGAAATTCGCTGGTGCAGGTTCAACATGTGACGGTGGTCGGCCGTCGAGGTCTTCGGCTTCACATACGGATCACGAAGGCGCTCGCGCCAGATGCCGCGGAGACCGCCACGCCTCGAAGATCGGGGACGGCCCGTAGCCCCTCGGTGAGCGCGGAACGGTAGGCACCGACGACCACCGTCGTCGCTCCCGATGCGACCGCGGCCCTGACCCCCGCGTCGGCGTCCTCGAACACGACGCATCGTCCGGGCTCGACGCCCAGCCGCTCGGCTCCGAGGAGGTAGCCGGAAGGGTCCGGCTTGCCCACGGGCGTGTCCTCGGCCGCGACGAGCACGCGCGGCTCGGGAAGGCCCGCGGCGGCGATGCGCGCGAGGGCGAGCGCGCGAGGCGCCGAGGTGACGACGCCCCAGGGCGCCTCCCCGAGCGAGTCGATCAGCGCGCGGGCGCCCGGGATCTCCTTGGTGCCCTCGGTGATCCGCAGCTCGGTCTCCTCGAGCTCGGCGACCGCCGCGTCGATGTCCGCGCCCTCGGGCAGGAAGTGCGTGAAGGTGTCGCGGCTGCGTCGCCCGTGCGAGTAGGCGAGCACCTCGTCGAGCGACAGGTCGTGACGCTCGGCGACGCGGCCCCACACGTGCTCCACGACCTCGGTCGAGTCGACGATCGTGCCATCCATGTCGAAGATCACGGCGTCCGCGTGAACCGCCTCCGTCGTGGGCTGCTCCCCGGTCATCCCGTCTCCTTTCGCGTGCGCCGGGCGCGTCGGAATGCGTGCTGAGCCGGCGGTAGTCATCAAGGGTAGGCGGCGCCGGTCCCAGAAAGAGCGGCGCCCCCGTCCCGGGGGAGAATGGCCAGGGACGGGGGCGCGGGCCTGTGTGGGGCTACTTGGCGGCCTTCGCGGAGGCCTTCGCGGCCTTCTGTGCGGCCTTCGCAGCCTTCTGCTCCGCCTTCTCCATGGTCTTGATGGCCTTCTGCTCGGCCTTCTCCATCGTCTTGGCGGCCTTGGCCTCCGCCTTCTCAGCCTTGGCGGCGGCCTTCTCGGCCTGCTTGGTCGCGTCGTCGGCCTCGTCGTCGACGTCGGCCTCGTCGGCCGCGGCGAGCTCCTCGTCGGCGGCCTCCTCGTCAGTCACCTCGAGGTCCGCGACCTCCACGTCGTCCGTGCCATCCTCAGCGCCGTCCTCGGCTGCGTCCTCCGTCGCCTCGTCGACCCAGATGCCGCGTGCGTGCTGCGACACGGCGTGGCCGAACTCCTTGCCGGTCAGCTCGGTGGTCGCCATGAAGGTGAGCATCTCCGCTACCTGCGTGCGGCGCTCGAGCGACTGCTCCGAGCCGTTCTCGAGCACCGACTCGGCGGCCTTCAGCAGGCCGGTGAGCTCCTCGGCGTCCCCCTCATCGAGGTCCTCCATGTCCTCGAGGGCGTCGTCGGCCGTCTCGAGCGCGAGGTCGATCTCGCCGTCGTCCACGAGCTCTTCGGTCTCCTCCAGGCGCTCCTCGCACCCGCCGTCGTTGATGCCGAGGTCCTCGAGCGCGAGGTCGACCTCATACAGCGCCTCGCCTGGCTTCGCGTCGTCGGCCGCGGCGGCACCGCCCACGGCGAGCGCGGCCAGGCCGGCGATGCTCACCGCGGTGAGCGCGCGCCGGCGCATCGTGGACAGGCCCGCGGGCTTCGTGGAGGACTCGGGCGTGGGGGCGGTGCGTGAGGGCTTCATGTCCCCGTCACCGCTCGCGCGGTCCAGAAGGTGACGCCAACCCGACATTCTGTGGCAAACGCCACAGGAGCGGCGGACGGAGAGGCGGTCCGGTCTGGGTCGTGGCGCCCTGATCGACCGCGCTACACCTCGCCCTTCTTCTGCAGATAGTTCATCGCGAGGTAGCCCAGCGGGATGCGCAGCCAGTAGGTGATGAGCCTGTAGATCACGACGACGGACGACGCGACCGCGAGCGGCACGCCCGCACCGGTGAGACCACCGGTGAGCGCGATCTCGACGGCGCCGAGTCCGCCGGGCGTGGGGACCAGCGCGCCGACCGCGTTCCCGAGGAAGAACAGCACGGCGACGTCGACCACGGCGAGGTTCCACCCGAACGCCTCGAGCGCGGACCAGAAGGCGCCGACGTAGCCGACGGTGAGCAGCAGGTTGCCGCCGAGGCCAAGGGCCAGCCTCCAGGGCTGTCCGAGCACCTGGCTCAGCCGGGGCCACGTCTGCCGCAGCATCGGCATCACACGGGCCGCGGCCAGGGACCGCACTTTCGGGACGGTAAGCGCGAGGGCGATGACGCCAGCGACGACGGCCACGCCGATGAGCACCGAGGTGCTCGGCAGCTGGGCGAGGGTGCCCTCAGAGCCGGTCACGAGGGACAGCGCCACGAGTCCGACGACCGTCACGACCACGCCGGAGACCTGGACGAGCGCCACGGTCGCGACGGCGAGCGGCGACGGCACCTTGCGCTTGGTGAGCATGCGCATGTTCAGGGCAGCGGGTCCGACACCGGCGGGCACCGCGATCGCGAGGTACGCAGCCGCGACCTGCACGAGGATCGCCCTGCCCCACGGCAGCTTGACCGGGCTGAACGCGATGAGCGCGAGTCCGGCGCCCACGAACGTGAGGAGTGCCCACCCGAACGAGGCGAGCAGCCACCACAGGTTCGCCTCGGCGAGGGCGGCGACCACGGACTGCGTGTTGAAGGAGGCGAGCACGATCGCCGCGGCGACGACGCCGAGGAACAGCGTGAGCACGGTGCGCCAGCCGAAGCGCTGGATGTTCTCGGGCTCGATCTCCACGCCGGGCAGGCGCTCGATGATCTCGGAGCGGACACCCTGCAGCGCGTGGGTGTGCGCGGCGCGCAGCGCATGCCTCGTCGAACGGGGCAGGACGATCATCTGCAGCAGCGGCGCGACCTGCTCCATGTCGGCGTCGCTCATCGCCCTGAAGGCCGAGTCGACGGCGCGCTCGGGGCCGACCAGGGGCGCGATGAGCCCGAGGGTCTGCGCCAGGTCGATGCGCCTCGCGAGCGTCGAGGTCGCGACCTCGCCGAGCTCCCAGCTGGTGAGCCAGACGACGGGATCCGACGCATCGTCCGTGCTGACCAGCACCGTGTCCGCCGACATCGCGCGGTGTGAGATGCCTGCGTCGTGCGCGTGGCCGATCTGCTGCCAGATCGCGTCGAGCAGAGTGTCGGTGATCTCCTCCGCGGGCACCTCGGACAGCGGTCGCACGCCCGTCGGGCGCTGGTAGACCAGGAGCATCGTGTCGCGCACATGGCTCATGCCCAGCACGCGTGCCGTCCGGACGCCCGCATTGCGCGCGGCATGAGAGACCAGGGCAGTCGCCTCTGCGCTGTGCCTGAGGGACACGTCCGCGCGAGTGTCGATCCCGCGCAGCCGCAGGGTGTTCCAGAACTTCGCCAGGAAGCCCGCCGCGTGACGGTCGCCGTCGAGCGCGACGACGAGGAGGTGGTGGTTCTCCTTGGTGGTCAGCGAGTAGACGCGGCCCTGGCGGGTGCGGCCCATCGCGGCGGACACCTCGTCGAGGTCCACGGCCGCGAACTCGTCGCGGACATCCGCCCGCACGAGCGCCTTGGGCTCGAAGCCCGCACGTCTGACCCCCTCGACGAGCGCCTCGCCGTACGCGCGGTCGGCCGTCGAGCCGATCGACCAGCGCAGCAGGAGTCCCGTGGCCCGGCCGATGAGGACCGTGACCAGCGCGGCGGGCAGCGTCACGATCGAGGAGATAACGGCCACGGCGATCGCGGCCCACACGAGGTTCCACGACCACGACAGGATGCGGCGGCTCGAGCGCATGCCGGCGGCGGTCAGCATCGCCGCGACCGCTGCGATGTAGGCGGGGAGCGAGACGACGAGCTCGCCCTCGTCGTTCGGGATCGACAGCGAGTTGACGAGCTCCTCGGCGCCGAAGTAGATGGTCGTGACCGCGGCGATGACGGTCGCGAGGAACGCGAGCAGCGAGGCGCCCATCATCTCGAGGATGCGGCGGGGCTCACGGCGGACCGCCATGTCGATGATCACGATGGTCGGGATCACGAGCGTGACGATGCCGGAGAAGATGTTCACCGGGGCGACGAGCAGGCGCTGGAGCACGCGGGCGAATCCGCTGACGTCCGACGTGATGCCCTGCGTGGTGCCGGTGGCGTACGCGCCGATCAGCAGGACTAGGACGATCCCGAGCAGCGTCGCGATGAGCGACAGCAGGTCGGTGAAGCGGTGGACGCGCTCCTCGGGGGTGTCGACGATGCGTACCTGCGCACGAGCGGCCGGCTTCTCCGGCTGGTCCACAAGTGCGTCGGCGGCCATGGAGCGAGTCTAGAGGGGAGCCCCGGAACCAGGGGCCTCGGTGTCAGGAAAGGTGCGGGCGCGTCGTCCGTCGTCCGTGTCCCGTGGCGGGCGCGGCGCCTACTGGAGACCGAGCCACACGAGCCACGACTCGGGCGCGACCTCGGGGCCGATGAACGCGACCGCGTCCATGAGCAGATGCGCCGCGATGAGCGGGCCGAGGCGGCCGCGACGGACGTAGACGTAGGCGAAGACGACGCCCATGACGACGTTTCCGAGCGCCATGGGCCAGCCCTGATAGAGGTGGTACGCGCCGCGCAGCAGGGCCGAGGCGAGGATCGCGGCCGGGATGCCCCATCGGAGGTCGCGCAGCCGGGTGACGAGGTAGCCGACGGCGACGACCTCCTCGAGGATCCCGACGCTCGCGGCCGACAGCAGCAGGATCGTGGCCGACCACCACTCGTCCGGGAGGCCAGAGGTGTTGATGGTGATCGTCTCGCCGAGCGCGCGGCTCACGGTGTAGAGCGCGATGCCGGGGAGGCCGATGATCGCCGCGATGCCGAACGTCCAGCCCACGTCCCCGCGGACCGCCGACCACGGGCCGGTCAGGCCGAGGGTGCGCCACGCGGACCGGCCGCGATCCGAGAAGAGGTAGAAGACCAGCAGCACGGGCATCAGGCGGAAGCCGATCACCATGAGCTGCTGGACGAGGTCGATCCAGGCGACCGAGGACGTCGAGGTGTTGAGCGTCGAGGAGGTCGTGGAGAGGTCGACCTCCTTGACGTAGTACTCGATGAACTGCGTGATCGCGTACGCCGCGGACTGGCCCAGCGACAGGCCGAGCACGATCGCGATCTCCCACTTGAGGCGGCGGGGGGACGGGCCTGCGTCGGTGGGGGCGACGGCGGCTGCCGGGCTGTCGGTCATCACGCTCACTGTAGTGACGGTTGCTGGGAGGTTGCCGGGAATCCTGTGCCGTCTCCGTCACGTCGCGACGAGAGGACGACGACTCGCCGCATACAGTGGCCGCATGCGAGTCGTGTCGATCCGCCGGTACCCCGTGAAGTCGATGGCCGGGGAGGACCTCCACTCCGTGCCGCTGGACGCGCGCGGGCTCGTCGGGGACCGCGCGTGGGCCGTGCGCGACGCGGACTCGCGCCTCGCCTCGGGCAAGAACACCAAGCGGATGGTGCGTCGCGACGCGGTCTTCAGCTTCGCTGCCCGCACCTGGGAGGGCGCGGTGCTCGTGAGCGACGGGACCTCGGAGTGGACCGCCGGTGCGCTCGACCTCGACGCCGCGCTCTGCGACGCGATGGACGACGACGTCGCGATGGCGCCCGAGACCGACGTGCCCCACTTCGACGACGGTGCGGTGTCGCTCATCGGCACCGCGACCCTCGACTGGTGTGCGCGCGAGCTCGACGTCGACGCGGACCCTCGTCGGCTGCGCGTGAACCTCGTGGTCGAGACGGACGAGCCGTTCGTCGAGGAGACCTGGTTCGGGCAGCGCATCGTGGTCGGCTCCGCCGTGCTCGCGCCGGTCGAGCGGATCGAGCGGTGCCGGACGATCGACCTCGCCCAGGACGGCGTGCTCGAGCGGACGCGATGGCTCAAGGGCCTCGGCGCCGAGCGCGACCTCAGGGCCGCCGTGTACTGCGACGTGGCGACGCCCGGGACGCTCACCGTGGGGGACGCGGTCTCGGTCGGCTGACGCCCGCTCGCCCTGCCGACCCAACGTTTCGCGTATGTCGCTCCGTTGACGGGGTGAGGATGCTGGGATCAGGCGGGGTGTGACGGCCCGGCCCGTGGGGAGGGACATCGATGGCGCGCTGGGAGCCGATGCTCGACGAGGTGATGCGCGAGCGCGCGCCTCGCCTGCTCGCCTACGCGCGCCTGCTCACCAGGGACGATGCGGAGGCCGAGGACGTCCTTCAGGACGCCTTGGTGAGGGCGTTCTCGCGGGGCCGGTCGTTCCCGGACGTCGATCGCGCCGAGGGCTACGTCCGTCAGGCCATCCCGAGCGTGTTCATCGACCGCTACCGGTCCCAACGTTCTCTTGCCGCGGCATATGAAAGGCTCGCGGGTCGCGCTCCTGCCTCTGGTGAAGAGCGGGACCACGCCGTCGTCCTGGACGTGCGCGCCGCCCTGGCCGAGCTGCCCCCGCGCGAGCGCGCCTGCATCGTGCTGAGGTTCTACGACGACCTCACCGTCCCGCAGATCGCGCATCGTCTCCACCTCGCCGAGGGGAGCGTCAAGCGCTACCTGTCCGATGCATCGTCCCGGCTCGCGGGGCTGCTCGGCGAGGAGGTCGAGTGGAAGGGCGAGTCCTCCACCGTGGCCGTCGTGGCGCGGGCCAGGAAGGGAGGTCGGTGATGGACATCCGGACGATGCTGCACGACGAGTTCGAGGACGATGCGTCGCGGTTCTCGTCGTCCGAGTTCGCCTCGGTGCGGGGTGGGGCCGTGGCAGGGCGCGTGCGGCGGCGTCGGCGGGTGCGGGCCGCGGGGTCGGTCGGTCTCGGGCTCGCGGTGGTGCTCGGGGTCGGGGCGGTGGCCTATCCGTCGGTGGATTCTGCTCTCCATCCAGCCGTGGCGCCGGCATGCGTGCCGGCCCCCGACGAGGACCCCGAGTGGTGGACCAACGGCACCGCGGACGGCGACTTCCTGACGGGTGCGGGCCAGCGCGTCACGCTGCGGCTCAGCGAGGAGCGCCTCAGAGTGGCGGAGAACGGAACCGGTTCCGAGCCGCTCATCGTGCCGCTCCACGATCACCTGCTCGAGGGGACGACGGAGAGCGGCGAGACGCTGCACCTCGAGTTCGACTCGGGCACCACGATCGACGTCTCGCTCACCTGGACCGACGATCTCATCGAGATGACGTACGCCCTCGACGGATCGGACGAGGAGGCGACCTTCGGGACCGGTCCCGCGAATCTGGACGAGTTCACGCAGTTCGACCTGACCGATCCGCTGCGGCGCTACGTCTCCTACGCGGGGCGAGAGCAGGACGACGGCAGCCGCACGTGGATCTGGTGGGACCAAGCGGCGAGTGCCGAGGCGCTGACCCTGAGAGTCGACGCGGACGACTCGGTGACGGTGACCTTCGTCGACGGCGCTGTGGAGGAGTTCGACGCAGGCGACGACGGCTTCGCGACCTTCGAGTGGGTCGGCGTGACGACCGTGCAGGTGCTCTACGAGTCCTCGACGCCGACCGTGCACATGGGCGAGGAGGTCTGGGCCGACGTCGATGCCGAGCTGGCCGGGCCTGAGTACTGCCTGCCCGCGTGGGCGACGCCGTCGCCGTCGGCGACTGCCGCATCGTCCATGGACTGAGGAGGCAGGCCCGCCGGCTCACTGGACGCTCGTGGCGGCATGAAGGGCCGCCCACCGGAGCGGTGAGCGGCCCTTCATGCCGTGGCGTCTACCGTCAGGTCGCCGGGTATCCCTTGCAGAGGATCTGTGGCGCCGCGAAGGCCGCGTAGCCTCTGTAGGAGTCGTCCATCGAGGTCATCGTGAGGCGCACCCGGAAGACGCCCGTGGTGTTCTTGGTGAACGATGCGCTCGACCCGACGCCGATCGAGTTGGACGTGTAGACGGTGTTGCCGTCGAGAGCGACCTTGAACCTCACCTTCAGCCCAGAGTCCGACCCGTCGTCGAGCCCGACCCGAGCCTTGATCTTCACGCACTTGTAGGAGAGGTTGTAGTCGGAGTACGAGCCGTTGTCGCTGTAGTAGCTCATGTAGTCGACGATGGCGTTGGAGAAGTAGCGGCCGGCCATGTTCACGTCGTCCTTGTACAGATCGCCGCTGACCTCACGTGGTGCGAGGCCGATCCACTTCCAGAGCGTGATGCTCTTCTTGGCGAGCGAAGGCTTGAGGTTCGCGTTGCCCAGGTACTTGACGCGATAGGTCTGGCTTCCGATGCCTCGAGGCTTGAACTTCAAGGTGTACGTCTTCGTCGACGTCACCTTGGCGCTGTAGCCGGTCGAGACCCACTTCTTGCCCTTCTTGAGCTGGAGCACGACGCGCTTGCCCTTGAGGTTCGCGGAGGTGGTGCCCTTGATCACCGCGCTCGTGCCGCTGACGAATCGGCTCGAATCGGGGTGCTTGAAACTGCTGATGGTGACACTGGTCGTGGCCTTCGTCGACGCCGAGGCGTCGCCGGAGGTGGCGATCAAGGTGCCGACCGCGAGTGCAATGGCCAGTGCCGCTGCAACGACCGCCCTGAAGGCAGGTTCGATTGGACGCGATGTGAACATGAGTCCCCCTGACTCGGTTTAGAGCCCCGCGGACGGGAAGACTGCACCCTCATGGCTTCGCCTCGGCCGCGTCACGTCCCAACCGTGCTGCCAGCGCGCTCAATCGGAAACTAGCAATTCGGATTTTCCGTCACAAGAGGAATATTCCCCATCGTCGAGGACATGGCCCCGGAGCGGCTGAGGCTTCGTCGCGAGCCGCTGATGTCGGTCGCGAGTCGAGGGACGTGTCGTGGGTGGGGTCGCATCGCTCGCGCTCGTCAGAAGGCTCTACCGACGTCGCTGACGCGCCGCGAAGCCGAGCATGACGAGGCAGCTCACCGCGAGGGCCGCGGCGTTGAGCGTGACGGCCGCGTGGACGCCGAGCGCGGTGCCGAGCGCGCCGAACGTGATGCCGCCGAAGGTGCGCGAGCCCTGGCCCGCCATGCCGAACAGCCCCACGGCGCGGCCCCGCTGGTCGGGCGGCGCCTCGAGCGGGCCTTCGGCCGCGCAGGGGAGGGGACGACGCGTCGTCCGCCGGTCTTGGGGTCGTGCCGCTCGTCCCCCAGGGAGTCTGAATTGTCCCGAATGTCAGACCCCAGTGATGGACTGTACCCATGGCAATCGGAACGGCAGAGGTCGAGCGGGTGAGTGCGCAGGTGCATGCACTCGCCCAGCATGACTGCGTCGGATTGCCCGAGAATGAGCTGCTGGATCTGACGGTGGCGATCGCCCGCCTGGAGCGGCTTGTCGGTGCTCTGGGCTCGCGTGTGGCGGGCGAGATCATGCGGTTGTCGGACCCGGATCAGCCCGGTGGTGGGTTCGCGCGCGAGCAGGGGTTCGGCAATGCGGGGGGCCTGCTGTCCAAGGTGCGCGGGGGCTCGTTCAGGAGCGCGCAGAACTCGATGGCCGCAGGGGAGGCGTTCGCTGAGTCTGAGGAGGACGGCGAGCCCGAGGATGAGGGTGCTGGCGTGACACCAGGAGATTCCGGCCCCACGGGCGGCTCGGGTTCGCCCGAGCCCGACGGTGCTCCCGACCCGGAGCCCGAGCCGGAACCCAAGCCCAAGCCGAAGCGGCACAAGTACCCGTACGTTGCTGCCGCTCAGCTCGACGGGAGCCTGTCGACGGATGCGGCGGGAATCATCGTGCGGGGCCTGAACTCGCTGACCGGCAAGGTCGATGGTGTCGCGTTGCGGCGACTCGAGGAGCGCCTGGTGGCTCGTGCGGCGGGCAAGAGCTCTCATGAGGTGGCGAAGATGGTCTCTCGCGCCGTGGCCCGCGCCGATCAGGCCGCGCACGAGGAGCGCGAGAAGAAGAACCATGGCGAGCGCTACCTGTGGTGGAAGCAGGAGAGCGACGGCATGACCGTGATCCACGGCAGGCTGGACGCGGCCACCGCCGCACCGATCATCGCGGTGCTCGAGCAGATGACCACCCGTGACGTCCGCAATCAGGCCCGGCCCGGTGAGGCAGCGGTCGGTGGCGTGGAGGGCGCGAGTGGTGCGACGGGCGAGGGTGCCGGGAGCGCCAGTGCGGGCAGTGCCGGAGCGCGCGCTGCGTCGGCGCAGGTCGACCCCCGCAGCAAGGGCCAGATGCGCGCCGACGCTCTGTTCGCGCTCGCGCGTCACGCCTTGGGCTGCGCCCACACTGCGACCTCTGGCGTGCGGACCACGATGGTGATCCGCATGAACCTCGAGGACCTGCGGTCCGGGGTGGGGCTGGGGAGCATCGACGGCGTCGATCAGCCGGTCTCGATCACTCAGCTGCGGCGCCTCGCGGGCGATGCCGGCGTCATCCCCGAGGTCCTCGGCCGCGACGGTGCCGTGCTGAACCTCGGACGTCAGCAGCGCCTGTTCTCACGCAGCCAACGCGTCGCACTGGCCGAACGCGACGGCGGGTGCGCCAGATGCCATGCCCCGATCGAGCACTGCGAGGCGCACCACATCGATTGGTGGGAGCACGGCGGCCGCACCGACCTGTCGAACGGCGTCATGCTCTGCACGAGATGCCATCACGACACCCACACGCAGGGATGGGGCATCGAGGTCCGTGGCTCGCGGGTGTACTTCGTCCCGCCTGCGTCGCAGGACCCCATCCGGACTCCCGTGCTCGGCGGCGTCGCCGCCCTGGAGCTCGACGCAGCCGCCGCTGCCTAGGTCCACGTCGCTGGGAGAGCTCTGTCTCTACCTCTACACACGGCCGCCCCAGTCCGCCCCAGGCCGCCCTGCGCGAGGACACTCCGGCGCCCGCTACGGCTGTAGCGCCCTGTGTGTCGCGCTCCGGTGAGCTAGCGCTTCAGCGCAGGAAACGATCCACGAGCGTCTCGGCCACGCCGACGTAGCCGCCCGGGGTGAGCGCCGCGAGACGCTCCTTGGTCTCCGTGGGAAGCTCCAGGCCGTCCACGAAGGTGCGGATCGACTGCGCGTCGATCTGCTGACCGCGCGTCAGCTCCTTGAGGCGCTCGTACGGGTTCTCCATGCCAGGCACGCCCGCGATCGAGGCGGCGCGCATCGCCGACTGGATCGGCTCCGCCAGCACCTCCCACGAGGCATCGAGGTCGGCGGCCAGCTGCGCCTCGTTGACGGTGAGGGTCTTGAGGCCGCGGCGCACGTTGTCGATCGCGAGCATCGAGTGGCCGAAGGCCGGACCGATGTTGCGCTGCGACGACGAGTCCGTGAGGTCGCGCTGCATGCGGCTCGTGACGAGGGTGGCGCCCAGGGTGTCGAGCAGTGCCGCCGAGATCTCGAGGTTCGCCTCGGCGTTCTCGAAGCGGATCGGGTTGATCTTGTGCGGCATCGCCGACGAGCCGATCGAGCCCTTGGCGGCGGCCTGCGCGAAATAGCCGAGCGACACGTACGTCCACACGTCGGTCGCGAGGTTGTGCAGGATCCGCCCGAAGCGCGCGACATCGGCGTACAGCTCGGCCTGCCAGTCGTGGCTCTCGATCTGCGTCGTGAGCGGGTTCCAGGTCAGTGCCAGGTGCTCGACGAAGGTGCGCGAGACCTCGATCCAGTCCGTGCCAGGCACCGCTGCCGTGTGGGCGCCGAACGTGCCGGTCGCGCCGTTGATCTTGCCCAGGTACTCCTGGCCGCCGATGCGGTCGAGCTGGCGGCCCAGGCGGTGGGCGAGCACCGCGAACTCCTTGCCGAGCGTCGTCGGCGTCGCGGTCTGGCCGTGCGTGCGCGACAGCATCGGCGTGCCCTTGGCGGAGCGCGCGAGCGCGGCGACATCGCCGACCAGCGCGGTGGCCGCGGGCAGCCACACCTGCTCGACCGCGCCCTTGACCATGAGGGCGTACGAGAGGTTGTTGATGTCCTCCGACGTGCACGCGAAGTGGACGAGCTCGCTCAGCGGCGCGAGCGACGTGCCCTCGATGCGGCGCTTGATGTAGTACTCGACCGCCTTGACGTCGTGGATCGTGACGCGCTCGATCTCGCCGTGCTCCGCGATGCCCGCCGCGTCGAAGTCCGCGGGGATCGAGCGAAGCAGCGCGATCTCGTCGTCCGTGAGGGGGCGCACGCCCGGCACGGCGTTCTTCGCGCACAGGTGAATGAACCACTCGACCTCGACGTGGAGGCGCATCCGGTTGAGGGCGGGCTCCGAGAGGTGGTCCACCAGGTCCGCGACCGCGCCGCGGTAGCGGCCATCGAGCGGCCCGAGGGCGATGGGGGGAGTGATGTCGGCGAGGCGGGTCCAGTCGTTCACGCCGTCATTGTTCCACGGTGTGCGTGGACGACGCTGTGGGTCAACCCCGCATCGTCCCAGTGTGCACGACCCGGGTGGACGCCCTGGGTCGTCCCGTGCCTGGTCCCGTGCGTCAGCGCTTGTCGGCCCCCGGGACGACGGCCGAGAGGATCGCCGTCGTGATCGCGATGACGATCGCGGCCAGGAGGCTCATCCAGAAGTCGCCGATCTCGAGCGTCGCGAACGACACCTGCTCCGTGATCCACGAGGTGAGCCACAGGATGAACCAGCTGATCACCAGGCCGAACAGGCCGAGCGTGAGGATCTTGATGGGCAGGCCGAGCACGTCCAGGATCGGCTTCACGAACTGGTTGAGCACGGTCAGCACCAGGCCGACGAAGGCGAACACCAGCGCGCGGTGCCACCACTCGTCTCCCTCACCACCGATCACGGTCACGTCGAGGGGGAGCAGGGTGACGACCCAGACGGCGACGGCGGTGATGGCGACTTCGAGGAGGAACTTCATGGGCCGAATTCTGGCACGCACGTGTGACGGGGAGATGACCGCGTCGCGGGTCGGCGTGTGCATCTCGGCACGCTGAGGTGGGTGTCGCGACGCTTCCCGGCGACGGGTGGCGGGCTCTGCGGCGCATCCCGCGAGCGTCGACGCCCGGGCGAACCGGGCGCATCGTCGCTAGCGCGGCGATCGCGCAACCTGGCATCCTGGAGACCATGACCACTCCCGCACCCCGTCCCGTGATCGCCTCCCTGCCCCGCTATGTCCCCGGTGCGCGAGGAGCGGAGGACGGCCCGGAGCCCATCAAGCTGTCGTCCAACGAGATGCCGTACGGCCCCCTGCCGAGCATCGTGTCGATCGTCGAGCAGGCCAGCGAGCAGATGCACCGCTACCCCGACATGATGGCGACCGACATCACCGAGGCGATCGCCAAGCACGTCGGCGTGCGGCCCGCCCAGGTGGTCACCGGCGGCGGCTCCGTCGCCGTGCTGAGCCACATCCTCCAGGCGTACACGGGCCTCGGCGACGAGGTGATGTTCGCCTGGCGCAGCTTCGAGGCGTACCCCATCCTCACGCAGCTCGTCGGTGCGACCCCCGTGACCGTGCCGCTCGACGCCGAGTCCCGCCACGACCTCCCGGCGATGGCCGCGGCCGTGAACGAGCGCACCAAGGTCGTCCTGCTGTGCTCGCCCAACAACCCCACGGGCCCCACGATCCACACCGAGGAGTTCGAGAAGTTCATGGCGGCGGTCCCGCAGACCGTCCTCGTGGTGCTCGACGAGGCCTACGGCGAGTTCGTGCGCGACAACGACACCGTCAACGGCACCGAGGTGCTCGAGCGTCACCCCAACCTGGTGCTGCTGCGCACCTTCTCGAAGGCCTATGGCCTCGCCGGCCTGCGCCTCGGCTACGCCGTCGCCTCGGACGAGCTCGCCGCGAACATCCGTACGTGCGTGACCCCGTTCTCCGTGAGCGGCGTCGCCCAGGCCGCCGGCATCGCCTCGCTCGAGGCCAAGGGGGAGCTGCTCGAGCGCGTCGCCGCGATCGTCGCCGAGCGTCACCGCGTGGCCGACGCCCTCCGCGAGCAGGGCTGGACCGTCCCCGACGCGCAGGGCAACTTCGTGTGGCTCGGCGTCCGCGAGGGCACCGACGCGCTCGCTGCGTCGATGGCGCAGGCCGCCCGCCCGCTGCTCGTCCGCCCGTTCGCGGGCCACGGCGTGCGCATCACGATCGGCTCCGCCGAGGAGAACGACGCCCTGATCGAGGCGCTCGCCGAGTATCCCGAGAAGGCCTGACCGGACCGGCTGTCCGCACGGGCGCGAAGGATCTCGCTCCGGTGCCCGCGCTCACCGTGCGCCGCGCACCTGGGGCGTTGCTGCCCGCCACCGGTGCGTGGCGGTCGCACCGCGTAGAATCGTGTGGCGCGTTCGGACCCAAGACGCGCGAGAGGTGAACCGGAACGTTGAACCCCCCGCCCCCCGTGTCCTTCGTGATGCCCGCCCTCAATGAGGAGGCGTATCTGCGCGAGGCCGTCGAGTCGATCCTCGGTCAGCAGGGCGCCATGGTCGACGAGGTGCTGCTCGTGCTCGGCAACTCGACCGACCGCACAGACGAGATCGCGGGCGAGCTCGCGGACGCGGACTCCAGGGTGCGGCTGCTGCGCAACGAGCGGGATGGGATCTCGCGGTCCATCAACATTGCGCTCGCCGAGGCCCGCAACGAGGTCGTGATCCGTGTCGACGCGCACGCCGTCCTGCCCGTCGACTACGCCGCGGTCACGGTCGCGGCGCTGCTCGACAACGGCGCCGCGAACGTCGGCGGCAAGATGCACGCCGAGGGCCTCGACCCCATGCAGCGCGCGGTCGCGTGGGCCTACAACTCCCCGTTCGGGCTCGGCGGCGCGATCTACCACGTGGGTGGCGAGGCCGGCCCTGCCGAGTCCGCCTACCTGGGGGTCTTCCTCCGCGACGCCGTCGTCGGCGTCGGCGGCTTCGATGAGACCCTGCAGCGCGGCGAGGACTGGGAGATGAACCAGCGCCTCATCGCCGCGGGGCACACCGTGTGGTTCGAGCCGCGCGTCGACGTGATCTACCGGCCGCGCCATACCGTGCGCGCCGTCGTGAAGCAGTTCCACGCCTCCGGTCGTTGGCGTGGTGAGATCATCCGCCGCCACCCGACCCTGGGAAGCATCCGGTACTTCATCCCGATGACGCTCGTCGCGGCACTCGCTGCGAGCGTGGTGCTACTCTTGCTGGCGCCAATTCTGGCGGGCGGCACCGGAGCGGTGCTGCTGACACTGGGCCTGGTGAGCCCCGTCGTCTACGGGGTCTTCGTGGCGACTGCAGCGGTGAAGGCTCGGGATATGGGAGCCGCGACCGCCGTGCGCGTGTGCGGTGTTCTTCCCCTGATGCACCTAAGTTGGGGTTGGGGATCCCTCATGGGACTGCTGTTCCCCGTCCGGCGTGAGAACGCCTACGTGGGGCGATAGAGGAGCGGAATGAGTACGACAGACTACGAGGCGACGGCCCATCAGGCCGGCCTCCAGCCCGTGGGCGACCGCGTGCCATTGGGCGAGTATCTGAAGGACCTGTGGAGGTGCCGCGCCTTCGCGATCACGCTCGCCAAGTACCGGGTGCAGGCGGGCTTCTCCCAGCATCGGCTCGGCGTGTTCTGGGTCGTGCTTCAGCCCATCCTGCGCGCCGCCATGTACGGCCTCGTCTTCGGCGTCCTCATGGGTTCCAACACCCGTCCCGACAACTTCATCCCGTACCTCGTCGTGGGTGTGTTCATCTTCGGCTACTTCAGCCGTTCGTGGGCTGCCGGGGCGCGATCGATCACAGGCAACGCGCAGATGGTCCGCTCGCTCAACTTCCCGCGCATGCTGCTGCCGATCGCCGCGGTGATCGAGAACCTGCTTGAGCTGATCCCGATGATCTTCGTCCTCGCGATCATCGTGACGGCCTTCGGCGAGGTGCCCTCCTGGTCATGGCTCATGGTCGTCCCGGTCCTCGCGCTGATGACCATGTTCAACATGGGCGTCGCGCTGATCTCGGCGCGCCTCACGGTGCACGTGCGCGACCTGACGCAGTTCATCCCGCTCATCACGCGCATCCTCTTCTACACGTCGGGCGTGTTCTACTCGCTCGAGAAGACGCTCGCCGATCAGCCTCGACTGCTGTACGCGAGCTACTTCAACCCCATCGGCGACTTCATCGCGCTCGTGCGCGACGCGATGATCGAGACCACTCCGTCGCCGCCGATCGTCTGGTACGTGGTCATCGTGGCGTCCGTCGCCCTGCTGGTCTTCGGTGTCGTGTTCTTCTGGCGTGCGGAGGGTGAGTATGGCCGCGACTGATCCCATCCTGAACGAGCAGACCGAGGGTCCCGGCACGCCGGTGGTCGTCGTCGACGGCGTTCACGTGAAGTACAAGTCCTTCGCGGGCGGCAAGCGCGCCAAGGGCAAGCGCTCGCTCATGACGCGGCGACGCGGGATCCGCGTCGTCCACGCGCTCAAGGGCGTGTCCTTCGTCGCGCACCGGGGCGAGAGCATCGGCGTGATCGGCCACAACGGCTCCGGCAAGTCCACGCTCATGCGAGCGATCGCTGGCTTCACCCCGGCGACAGAGGGCCGTGTGTGGGCCTCGGAGCGCCCGTCGCTGCTGGGCGTCAACGCGGCCCTGATCCAGGACCTGTCGGGCTCCAAGAACATCATGCTCGGTGGACTCGCGCTCGGCTTCACGCCCGCGGAGATCGAGGCGAAGTACCAGGAGATCGTGGACTTCGCGGAGATCGAGGAGTTCATCGACCTGCCGATGAAGACCTATTCCTCGGGCATGAGCGCGCGCCTGCGCTTCGCGATCAACGTCGCGCGCGACCACCAGATCCTGCTGATCGACGAGGCCCTCGCCGTCGGCGACCAGGGCTTCCGTGAGCGCAGCCAGCAGCGCATCCGCGAGCTGCGCGACCAGGCCGGGTGCGTGTTCCTCGTCTCGCACTCGATGAGCTCCATCCGCGAGACGTGCAACCGCGTCCTGTGGATCGACCACGGCACGCTCAAGATGGACGGTCCCACCGACGAGGTCATCGCCGCCTACAAGGCTTCCAAGAAGTAGCGTCACCGGGCAGTCCAGTGTCACTCGTCGCCTGGGTAGAGTCACCGCTCCAACTGGTGAACGCGGTTGAGCACGCGCACGCCTCGCAAGCGCCGACGCGCATCCTCGTGAGGCCCGGGGTCGAGACCCTCGACGACGTCGCCGACGCGATCGAGCCGGCGCTTCCCGAAGGGACGATGCTCGAGCGGGGCGTGGGCTCGGCTGTCACCTCCCGTGCGGGGCGCGCACGCAGCCTTCTCGCGGGCGACGTCTACTCGGGGCAGCTGCGGGCCGTGCTCGCCGCGGGCCCGGTCAACGAGCTCGTGATCGTCGACGACGGCGCCGTCATGCTGTCGCTCGCCGAGCAGCTCGCGTCGAGCGCGCCGGTGACGCGGCCCGCGAACGCCGAGGGGAGCGTGATGCGGTTCCTCGGTGGTGTCGCGTCCCGTCGTGTGCGGTCGCTCATGGAGCAGGGCAGGGTGACGGTGCGGACGGCGTACGACGATGCGGACGAGGTGAAGGCGCTCGCCGATCTGGGCGCCACGATCCTGCGCAACGACTACGCCTGGACGCGGACGTCCGCTGGCCGCCTGTCGAAGCACCTCGAGGGCACGGTCGTCGTCGGCTCCGCGATGGTGGCCGACTCGCTCGTGCGGCCCGAGCGCTACCGGGACTGGCTCGTCGGCCTCGCCGCCGCGGGAGAGGTCACGTATCTGCCGCATCGTCGCGAGCGTGCGAAGGACGTCGCGGACTACGCCACGATCCCGGGCCTGCGCGTCTACCGTCCGGGCATCGCGCTCGAGCTCGTGCTCGCCCAGCAGCCCCGTCTGTCCAGGGTCGTGACGCTCCCGTCGAGCGTGCTCGCGACGCTCACGCATATCCTGCCCGAGACCGTCGCGCTCGAGCTGGCACCGGTGCCCGACGCCTGGTGGACCGAGAGCGCGGCCGCAGACTTCCGCACGATGGTGCGGCGAATCGAGGAGAGCCGATGACCATGTCGATGACCGGTGTGACCGGCACCGTGGCGATCATCCCCGCGCGCGGGGGATCCAAGGGGGTGCCCGGCAAGAACCTCAAGGAGGTCGGCGGGGTCTCGCTCGTGGGCCGCGCGATCCAGGCGGCGGCTCAGGTGGACGGCATCGACCTGGTGGCGGTGTCCACGGACGATGCGGCGATCGCGGCGGAGGCCCGCAGCCACGGGGCGACGGTGGTGGACCGCCCGGCCGAGCTGGCCGGCGACCAGGCGACCTCCGAGTCCGCGCTCGTGCATGCGATCGAGACGCTGCGCGCTCAGGGCGCCGACCCTCAGCGGATCGCGTTCCTGCAGGCGACCTCGCCGTTCATCGACGTCCCCGCGCTCGGTCGCGCGGTCGCGGTCGTGGCCGAGGGCCGCGCGGACTCCGCCTTCTCCGCGGTGGAGACGTACGCGTTCCTGTGGCGGCGCACCGAGGACGGCGCCGAGGGCGTCAACCACGACAAGTCGTACCGACCGCGCCGTCAGGACCGCGAGCCGCACTACCAGGAGACCGGTGCCTTCTACGTGATGGACCTCGAGGGCTTCCTGGCCGCGAACCACCGCTTCTTCGGCCGCGTCGAGGTCATCGAGGTGGACCCGTCGACCGCGATCGAGATCGACGACCTGCACGAGCTCGAGCTCGCTCGGAGGCTCGCGGAGTCCGAGGCCGGCTCCACCCCGATCCCTGCGAAGGCCGTCGTGACCGACTTCGACGGCGTCCACACGGACGACACCGCCACGGTGACGCAGGACGGCGTCGAGTCCGTGACCGTGAGCCGCTCCGATGGCATGGGCGTCGCGCGCCTGCGCGCCGCCGGTGTGCCGTTCCTGATCCTTTCCAAGGAGCGCAACCCCGTCGTCTCCGCGCGCGCCGAGAAGCTGCGCGTCGATGTGCGTCAGGGGATCGACGACAAGCCGACCGCGCTCGCCGCGTGGTGCGCCGAGGTCGGCGTCGACCTCGCGGACGTCGTGTACATGGGCAACGACATCAACGACGTCGAGTCGATGAGGCTCGTCGGCTGGCCGACGGCGCCGGCCGACGCGCGCCCCGAGGCCATCGCGGTCGCGCGCGTCACATGCGCGAAGCCCGGCGGCCGCGGCGCGGTGCGCGAGATCGCGGAGCGCGTCCTCGCCGCGTGGGAGGACGACGCCTCGTGACGGACGACAGCGCCATGCCCTCCCGCCCCATCCGGGTGGTGGGCATCGCCGACTCCGACTCGTACCTCAAATGGCTGGCCTACACGCTCGACCGGCTGCCGGAGGAGTGGGACGTGTCGATCCACTCGCTCGTCGGATCGGCGACGCCCTCGCCCGCCCAGACGGTCGCGCTGCTCGACGGCAGCTCCTTCGATCCCGAGCGATGCCTGCCGGTCGGGCTGAAGGAGCTCGGCGGCCTTCTCGAGCGCGAGCAGGCCGACGTGCTGCTCCTCGCCACCCGCGGTCCCGCCGCGTGGCTCGTGATCGAGAACGTCGTGACGCCCATGGCGCATCGTCCCGTCGTCGTGACGGGGCTGCCTGGCATCTCGATCCCTGCCCAGCGCCTCGGGACCGTGTACCGCTCGGGGGCCGATCTCTTCATCCTGCACAGCTCGCGCGAGGTCGAGGCCTACGAGGATCTCGTGGGCGATGACCCTCTTCACGGGACCTTCGCGCTCGCAACCCTGCCGTTCGCGGGGCTGGGCGAGCGCGCGGAGCAGCCGAACGAGGTGCTCTTCGCCGCGCAGGCTCTGGTCCCGTACGAGAAGGAGGAGCGCGAGTCGATCCTGCGCGCTCTCGTGGATCTCGCCACGACGCGGCCCGAGCTCGACGTGATCGTCAAGGTGCGCGCCATCGCGGGTGAGGCCCAGACACACGCCGAGGAGTTCGCGTTCCCCGACCTGCTTGACGGGCTCGTGGCGCAGGGGCTCGAGGCGCCTCCCAACCTCAAGGTGTCCGGGGCCTCGATGAGGGAGCACCTCGAGCGGGCGGTCGGCGTGGTGACGGTCAGCTCGACGGCGGCGATCGAGGCGATCGCCGCCGAGGTGCCCGTCCTGATCCTCGGTGACTTCGGCGTGAGCGACCGCATGATCAACACGGTCTTCCTCGGCTCCGAGACGATCGGCACGCTCGATGACCTGCGCGCGGGCACCTTCCGCATGCCCGCCCAGGACTGGCTCGCGCATAACTACTTCCACCCCGACACCGATGACGACGTGGTGCCGCGCCTCACGGAGCTCGTACGCGCGCGTCGCGAGGACCGGCTGCGTCCTCCGCGTTCAATCGTGCGCGACGAGCTCGGCTGGCGGCGGCGCCTGCGTGCGCGCTCCGCGGCCGGGGCCTTCGAGCCGGGCTCGCCCCAGGCCGTGGCGCTCGCGGCGGCCACCAAGGTGCTGCGGGGCGTGAGCTGGAGGATCAACCGGCTGCGGCAGTCCCGTCCCTGACCCTCGATGCGGCGAAATGCGTCTGCGCACGTAGACTGGGAACGCCCAACGATGGCGACGCGGCGGCTTGGGCCACGCGTGACGCCTACGACAAGTTTCAGCAGGCGCCAGGAGCGGCAGCTTCGGCGAAAGGAATACGCGTGACGAATTCGGTACGTATTGGCAAGCACGAGATCGGCGGCGACGCCCCGGTCTACGTGATCGCGGAGATCGGCCTCAACCACAACGGTTCGGTCGAGCTCGCGAAGCAGCTGATCGACGTGGCCGCCGAGGCCGGCTGCCAGGCGGTGAAGTTCCAGAAGCGCACCCCGGAGATCGCGACTCCGGAGCACATGAAGAAGACCCCGCGCGAGACGCCGTGGGGCACCATGACGTACCTCGAGTACCGCTACAAGGTGGAGTTCGAGAAGGACGAGTACACCGAGATCTCGAAGTACTGCGACGAGAAGGGCCTCGACTGGTTCGCGTCGCCGTGGGACGAGCCTTCGGTCGACTTCCTCGAGTCGATGGACGTGTGCGCGTACAAGATCGCGTCCGCCTCGGTCACCGACCTGGGCATGCTCGCCAAGATCAAGGAGACCGGCAAGCCCGTCATCCTGTCGACCGGCATGTCGACGATCGAGCAGATCGACAAGGCTGTCGAGACCCTCGGCAAGGACAACCTGGTCATCATGCACGCGACCTCGACGTACCCGCTTCCCCCCGAGGAGGCGAACCTGCGCATGATCGACACCCTGAAGGAGCGCTACGGCGTCCCCACGGGCTACTCGGGCCACGAGCCTGGCCTGCAGATCTCGCTCGCCGCGGTCGCCCTCGGCGCCGTCACGGTCGAGCGTCACATCACCCTTGACCGCACCATGTGGGGCTCTGACCACGCCGCGTCGCTCGAGCCGGGTGGCCTCAACCACCTCGTGCGCGACATCCGCATCATCGAGACCGCTCTCGGTGACGGCGTGAAGAAGGTCTTCCCGGGCGAGCTGGCTCCGCTGAGCAAGCTGCGCCGCGTCGGAGCCTGATCCCCGCAGACGCGTTCCGAAGGCGCCCGTCCTCCTCGTGAGGACGGGCGCCTTCGTTGTGTCTGGGTCCGGGCGTCGCTGGCGACCGCGACGGGTGCCGCGATCGGAGGCCGTGGAGCGCCCGATCCAGTCGCCTCGGGCCGCTTGTTCAGGGACGATGCGCGGGTCGCCGAGCGTGCCGGATCGTGCGGGTCCCTCGCGGGGCTACGATCGCGGGGTGAAGGTCTTCGTCCAGGTACCGTGCCTCAACGAGGAGGCGACCCTCGCCACCGTGCTGGGGTCGGTGCCCCGCCAGATCGACGGCGTCGACGAGGTCGAGCTGCTCGTCATCGATGACGGCTCGACCGACCGCACCGGGGAGATCGCTCGCGAGTTCGGCGCGCACGTGCTTCGGCACGACCGGACGATGGGGCTCGCGACGTCGTTCCGCGACGGGCTCGACTACGCTCTCGCGCACGGCGCCGACATCGTCGTGAACACGGACGGCGACAACCAGTACCCGCAGGACCGGATCGGCGACCTCGTGGCGCCCATCCTGCGGGGTGAGGCCGACATCGTTATCGGCGATCGGCAGACGCACAAGATCGCCCATTTCTCGCCCTTCAAGAAGGCGATGCAGCGGTTCGGCTCGTGGGTCGTCAACAAGGCCGCCGGCACGGACCTGCCCGATGCGGCCTCGGGCTTCCGCGCGTACTCGAAGTTCGCGATCTATCGCCTCAACGTCATCACGCAGTTCAGCTACTGCATGGAGACGATCATCCAGGCCGGCAACAAGCGGCTCGCCATCGCGTCGGTCGCGGTCGACACCAACCCGAAGACCCGCGAGTCGCGGCTCTTCAGCAGCAGCCTCGAGCACATGATGAAGTCGGCGCAGGCGATCCTGCGGTCCTACATCATGTTCAGGCCGTGGACGATCTTCATGTCGCTCGGAGCGTTGTTCGGTCTCATCGGAGTGTTCCCGTACGTCCGCTACCTGGTGCTCGTGGCGACGGGCGACCAGGGCAACCACTTCCAGTCACTGCTGCTCGGCGCGGTGTTCGTGATGGGAGCGTTCCTGTCGCTCGCTCTCGGGGTGCTGTCAGATCTGCTCAAGACCAACCGCACCCTGCACGAGCAGGCGCTCGAGCGTCTCAAGGAGCAGCAGTACGGGCCCGCGCTGCCCGCGAGCCCGACCTCGCGGCGCGACTGAGCCGGAACGGTGGGACTGCGCCGGAGACGCGTGACGGCGTCTGTGAGGCCCGCCTGATCCGGACCTCCCGAGCCGTCCTGTGAGGCCTGCGCGACCGCATCGTCCCTGATCACACGCGGTAGCGCCGCGTGACGTTTGCAACCTACGGAACCGTAGCCTACGCTTGCGTAGGTTAGCGCGCGACCCTGCGCGCCCTCGATCTGCAGGGGAGTTCACTGTGGAAGCAATGGGACCGCTCAGCGACGAAGGGCTCGTCCAGCTGCTGGACGCCGACGGCACCCGCGTCGGCGACCCCGACTGGGAGCCGTACGCCTCGCACCTCACGCCCGAGGCCCTCCGCCTCTCATGGCGCCTCATGACGCTCACCCGCGCCTTCGACGCCGAGGCCACGAGCCTCCAGCGCCAGGGCGAGCTCGGACTGTGGGTGTCGTGCCTGGGCCAGGAGGCTGCCCAGATCGGCTCGGGCACCGCGATCCGCGAGCCTGACTACGTGTTCCCCAGCTACCGCGAGCACGGCGTGGCGCTCACCCGCAGCGTCGACCTGCCGCAGATGCTCACCCTGTTCCGCGGCCTCGAGCACGGGTCGTGGGACCCCGCGCAGCACTCGTTCCACCTCTACACGCTGGTCATCGGCGCGCACACGCTGCACGCGACCGGCTACGCGATGGCGATGGATCGCGACGGCCTCGTCGCGTCCGGCCAGCCCGACAAGGACGGCGCCGTCGTCTGCTACTTCGGCGACGGAGCGACCAGCCAGGGCGACGTCAACGAGGCGTTCGTCTTCGCGTCGGTCAACAACGCGCCGATCGTCTTCTTCATCCAGAACAACCAGTTCGCGATCTCCGAGCCCACCACGCGGCAGTCGCGCGTCACGCTCGCTCAGCGCGCCGACGGCTTCGGCATCCCGCGCGTGCGCGTCGACGGCAACGACGTGATCGCCGTCCACGCGGTCACCCAGTGGGCGCTGCGCCATGCGCGCGCCGGCCAGGGCCCCGTGCTGATCGAGGCGTTCACCTACCGCATGGCGGCGCACACCACGTCGGACGACCCGACGCGCTACCGCAGCCACGCCGACGAGGAGAAGTGGCGCCAGCGCGACCCGATCGCGCGCCTCGAGAAGCACCTCGACTCGCTCGGCGAGCTCTCCCAGGAGTACCGCGACGAGGTCGCGGCCGAGGCCAAGGCGCTCGGCAAGCGGACCCGTGAGACCGTGAAGTCGTGGGAGCGCCCGCCGCTGCTCACGATGTTCGACCACGTGTACGCCGAGCCGCACGCCCAGGTCGAGGCCGAGCGCGCCTGGTTCGACCGCTATCAGCAGTCCTTCATCGACGAGGGGAGCCACGCATGACCGACACGACCTCAGGCTCGACCGCGGTCGAGCGCGAGTCCGCCGTGAAGACCATGACCATGGCGGGCGCGATCAACGCGGGCCTGCGCGCCGCCATGGAGCGCGACGACAAGGTGCTCCTGCTCGGCGAGGACATCGGCCAGCTCGGCGGCGTCTTCCGCGTCACCGACGGCCTCCACAAGGACTTCGGCGGCGACCGCGTGATCGACACCCCGCTCGCCGAGTCCGGGATCGTCGGCACCTCCATCGGCATGGCGATGCGCGGCTACCGCCCCGTGATCGAGATCCAGTTCGACGGCTTCATCTTCCCGGCCTTCAACCAGATCACGACGCAGCTCGCCAAGATGCACTACCGCTCGCACGGCGCGATCCAGCTGCCCGTCGTCATCCGTGTGCCCTTCGCGGGCGACATCGGCGCGATCGAGCACCACAGCGAGTCGATCGAGGCGCTCTTCGCGCACACCGCGGGTCTGAGGATCTGCTCGCCTGCCACGCCGCAGGACGCCTTCGACATGGTTCAGCAGTCGATCTTCGCGCCCGACCCCGTCCTCTTCCTCGAGCCCAAGGCCCGCTACTGGGACAAGGGCGACGTCGACACGGACGCCGTGCGCACGCGCCTGGACGATGCGGCCGCCACCGCCGACATCGGGCGGGCCCGGATCGCGCGTCCCGGCACGGACGTCACTCTCGTCGCCTACGGCCCGACGGTGCGCACCGCGCTCCAGGTCGCCGACGTCGCCGCCGACGAGGGCACGAGCGTCGAGGTCGTCGACCTGCGGTCGATCTCGCCGCTCGACATCCCCACCGTCGTGCGCTCCGCGAAGCGCACGGGTCGCGTCGTCGTGGTCCATGAGGCCCCGACCGCCCACGGCGTCGGCGCGGAGATCGCCGCCCGCGTGGGCGAGGAGGCCTTCTTCCACCTCAAGGCCCCCGTGATGCGCGTCGGAGGCTTCCACATGCCGTACCCGCCGTCGAAGTTCGAGCACGAGTTCCTGCCCAACCTCGACCGCGTCCTCGATGCCGTCGACCGCCTGATGGCTCACTAGGAGACCCGCGATGCCCACGTTCGAGTCGTTCCGCATGCCCGATGCGGGTGAGGGCCTCACCGAGGCCGACGTCGTCACCTGGCACGTCAAGGTCGGCGACACCGTCGAGGTGAACCAGCCTCTCCTCGAGGTCGAGACCGCGAAGTCGCTGGTCGAGCTCCCGTGCCCCGTCGACGGGGTCGTCACCGAGCTGCTCGCCGAGGTCGGCGACACCGTGGACGTCGGCGCCGTGATCGCGACGTTCGACGTCGACCCGGGCGGCGAGGCCGCCCCGGCGCCCGCGCCGGAGGCGACCGCTGCCTCCCAGGGTGCCGCCGCATCGTCCGTGTCCGCTGCGTCGTCCGAGGCGATCGCTGCCCCCCAGGCGGCTGCCGCATCGTCCGCGTCCCAGGCTGCCCCCGCAGCCGTCGCATCGTCCCCGGCCACGGCTCCCGCTCCCTCGGGCGCGGCGGAGATTGTGGACGAGCCTGCGGGCGCCGTGCTCGTGGGCTACGGCGTGCGCGCCGGGTCGGCGAAGCGCCGTCCCCGACGCGACGACGCGCTCGAGCCGATCGGCGGCGAGGGCGACAGCGAGTACCCCGTGCTCGCGAAGCCCCCGGTGCGCAAGCTCGCCAAGGAGCTCGGCATCGACCTCACGACCATCACCCCGTCCGGGATCGGCGGCCTCGTGACGCGCGAGGACGTCGAGTCCGCGGCCAAGTCGTTCAGCCCTCAGGTGCTCGCGACCTACCCCGGCGACGACCAGCCGTGGCTTGAGTCCGGGACGATGACCAAGGACGGGCGCGCGACACGGGTCCCCGTGCGCTCGGTCCGCAAGCGCACCGCCGAGGCGATGGTGTCGTCGGCGTTCACCGCTCCCCACGTCACGGTGTTCCTCACGGTCGACGTCACCGAGACCATGAACCTCGTCGCGCGCCTCAAGAAGGACCGCGAGTTCGCGGACGTGCGCGTCACGCCGCTGCTCATCGTCGCGAAGGCACTGCTGCTCGCCGCGCGTCGCCACCCCGAGATCAACGCGAGCTGGGACGAGTCCGCCCAGGAGATCGTCTACAAGCACTACGTGAACCTCGGCATCGCGGCCTCCACGCCGCGCGGCCTGCTCGTGCCCAACATCAAGGACGCGCACCGCCTCCCGCTGCACGCCCTCGCGGACGAGATCCAGGAGCTCACCGGGCTCGCGCGCGAGTCGAAGACCCCGCCGTCGGCGCTCAGGGACGGCACGATCACGATCACGAACGTCGGCCCGCTCGGCATCGACACCGGCACGCCGATCCTCAACCCCGGCGAGGCCGCGATCCTCGCGTTCGGCGCGATCCGCGAGCAGCCGTGGGTGCACGAGGGCGAGATCAAGATCCGCTGGGTCACGCAGCTCGCGCTGAGCGTCGACCACCGCCTCGTGGACGGCGAGCTCGGCGCGCGCGTCCTCGCCGACGTGGGTCGGGTCATGCAGGATCCGTCGCAGGGACTCGTCTGGGCGTAGCGGTCCCGCCGCCGCAACGGTAACGTCGGCTCCACGACGCCGGCGGGGGCCGGCTCGGGTCGGCCAGCCGCCGGCATCGACCGGCGGGGGCCGGTGAGGGACGGGGGAAACGTGCAGCCTGACGACCAGAAGTCTCCGCGCATGGAGATCGGCCTCGATGGGAAGCCGTACGTGCCGTGGGAGGGACCCACGAAGCCTCCCGCGGGCGGTTCCGGCTGGGACGACGGCTGGGACCAGGGAGGGGCGGCTCTCACGTCTTTCGTCGTGTCCAGCGCTCCCGACTCATCGGGGGCAGCCGGTCATCCCGGGACGGCGGGCATCCCGGATCCGTCCTCGGCGCCCGGCTATCCCGGCGTGCTGCCGGCGCTCGAGCCCGTGCGCTCCGTCTCGAACGAGCTCAACCATCTGGGCTGGTACTCCGTTGGTCTGGGGGTCGCGGCTGCGGTCGTCACCGCGGTCGGGCTCTTCCTCGGCGCGATGCTCATGCCGCTCGGCGTCGCGATCCTCATGGCGGGGTGGGGGTTCGTCTACGGGGTGCGCTCGCACAATGCCGCGGTGCGGGGCTACGCGACCAACCCGTGGGTCGGGCGCGTCGGGATCCTGCTGGCCGTCGCCGGTGCGCTCGCGACGGTCGTCGGATGGTTCCTCCAGTACGTGGCGGTCGCCGAGATCCTTGAGACCGCCGCCACGTAGTCCGGGCACCCTGCCCTCCGCGACCTGCCATGCGTGAGCGTCCTCGCCCGCGACCGCGGAGCCGTAGGCTGGTGAGGCACATTCCACCGACCGACGCACGGACGAGGATCGTGTGCGGACCCAGGAAGGTGATGTCATGAGCGATGCGACGAGGCAGGCGGTGGTCGGCCCGGGCGGCTGCGTGCTCCATATCGGCATGATGAAGACGGCGACCACGTCGATCCAGGGTGCCGCCTCGCAGCATCGCTCGGATCTTCTCAAGCATGGCGTGCGCTACCCGGGCATCGGGCTCAATCACAGCGAGGCGCTGTCGTCCATCCTTGGCCCCGGTGGCGTGCGCTACGACTCGGAGCGCCACGATGTGAAGTGGGACCGGCTCGTGGCCGAGCGTGACCAGAACCCGAAGGATCGCCTCTTCCTCAGCTCCGAGCTCATCGCCGGCACGAACGAGGAGGCGGTCGACCGTCTCATCGCGCAGTTCGGGCCCGAGCTCCACGTCGTGCTCACCGTGCGCCCGCTCGCCCAGCTCCTGCCCTCCGCGTGGCAGCAGTACGTCAAGCAGCGCACCGAGGTCGGCTATCGCAAGTGGCTCAAGCGCGTGGTCGTCGAGCGTGAGGGCAAGCTCGCGAAGCGCGTGTGGGCCAAGTACGGCATGGTCCAGGCCGCCCGTCCCTGGGTCGACCGCCTCGGCCCCGAGCGGGTCACGGTCGTGATGCTCGACAAGACTCGTCCCGAGCTCGCGTTCGAGTCCTTCGAGTCGCTGCTCGGGCTGCCCGATGGACTGCTCTCGTCGAACCTCAAGGACGACCGCGCCAACCGCGGCCTGTCCTACGAGGAGGTCGAGCTCGTCCGTCTCGTGAACCAGCGGGTGAAGGACCCCGTGCTCGACGCGACGGAGTACCGCTCGCTCGTGCGGTTCGCGCTGGTCGATGGCCTCCAGAACACGCGCGTGCCGACTCCCGAGGAGGGTCGCCTGAGGCTGCCGCCCCAGAGGGCGACGAGGATCGAGGCGGTCGCCAAGCGCCAGATCAGGAAGATCCGCGACCTGGGCGTGAACGTGATCGGGGACCTGAGCAGCTACGCCGTGATGCCCAAGCCCGATGCCGCCCCGGTGCCGCCTGTGACGCACGTGCCCGCCAACCTCGTCGACGACGCGGTCCGCTGCGTCAAGACGGCGAAGCCCGGCGGCGGGCGGTGGCGGCGCGCGGTGGGCCACCCCGCCCCGAGCGAGAGCGACCGTCCGCCCGTCCCGATCGAGGAGGCCGCCGACATCGTGACGGCCGCGATCCTCAGGGCGCGCGACGATCGTGTGAGGGCCGCCGGAGACGCGACCGTGCGGCGACTCCAGCGCTGGCGCGGAGACATCACGAAGCGGGCCTGAACGGCCGCAGTCCTGGTCGCTCCGACCGCAGTCCCGCCGCGTGGGCGGAGCGAACCGACGCCGTCCGCGCGGCGAGTCACCGCCCGCCCGCGCGGCGAGTCACCGCCCGTCCGCGCGGCGACGTGGGTCCTGGGCTCAGCCCTCGATGATGCCGCCCTCGAGCACCGTGTTGTCGTTCACGAAGTTCGGCTCGCCGTTGTCGTCCTCGAGCACCACGGTGCCGACGACGGTCACGTTCTTGCCGAACGTCCAGTCGCCGTAGATCGTCAGGGACGAGGCCTCCTTGAGTGAGGGCACGCCGTAGGGGAAGTGCCGGTCGAAGTCCTCGACGGTCTTGTAGTAGTCCGAGTCGAGGTCGATCATCGGCGCCTTGCGGACTGCGAGGCGCAGCGCGCCGTCCTCGTCGAGCGTGTAGGCGTCCGAGCGCAGGAGGAGCAGCTCGTTCGTCGTCTTGACCGGCAGGAAGCGGTCGCGGCCCACGACGATCGCGGTCGCGCCCTCGAACACCTCGATCGCGGCGCCCATCGCGGTCTCGATCTGGAAGACCTCGGGCGACTCCTTGTCGGTCGGGTCCACCGTCTTCTTGTTACGGATCAGGGGGAGACCGAGAACCGCGCCGCGCTCGGTGAGCGCCGCCTTGAGCTTCTCGAGGTCCCACCACAGGTTGTTCGTGTGGAAGAACGGGTGGTGGAACTCGTCGGTGAAGAAGTGCATCTCGTCCTCGGCCGTCTGCGCGGTGTCGCGCAGGATCAGCTGGCCATCGGACTTGCGGATCGCGAGGTGGCCGCCCTTGCGGTCCATCGCGGTGCGGGGGCACAGCTCTGCGGCGTACGGCGCGCCCGAGGCGGCGAACCAGCCCGCGAGCTTCGCGCTCGGGACCGCGCCCAGGTTGTCGGAGTTGGACACGCACGCGTAGCGGAAGCCCGCGTCGAGCAGGGCGTCGAGCGCGCCGGACGCAAGGATGGCGGTGTAGATGTCACCGTGGCCAGGGGGGCACCACTCGAGCTCGGGGTCCTGGGGCCACTCGGCGGGGGTGAGCCCGTCCACGAGCAGCTTCGGCTCCTTGTTCTGGAGGAAGTCGAGCGGCAGGCCCTCGAGGGCCAGATCCTCGTGGGACGCGAGCTCGGCGAGCGAGTCCTCGGTCGTGCGGAAGCTGTTCATGAGCAGCAGCGGCAGGCGTGCGCCCGAGGCGCCGCGGGCCTTGGTGATCTGCTCCGCGATCAGGTCGAGGAAGCTCTTGCCGTCGCGGACGGGCAGGAGCGACTTCGCGCGGTCCATGCCCATCGAGGTGCCGAGGCCGCCGTTGAGCTTGATGATCGCGGTCTTGGCGAGCGCCTCGTTCGCCGCCTCCTCGGAGATGTCGACGTCGTCGAGCTTCGCCGGGTCCAGCAGAGGTTCGATCGTGTCCTCGAGGATGAGCCCGGTCGCGCCGGCCTCGAGCTCCCCGTAGTAGTGCGTGAACACGTCGATCGCGGCCTGGCTGACGCCGGCCTCCTTCATCTTGGTCTGGGCGGCCGTGAGGCCTGCTGCATCGCTCATGGCTCCGAGCCTAGAGACTTCCGACGGACGACGCGACAGGCTCGGTGGACGTTCACCCGCCCCTTACCTGCCCTGGGGCCTTGGGGGAGCGGTCGCGTCGGCTGCTCTGTGGACATCTCAGGCGTTCCAAGGTCAAAGAATGGTAAATTCGCGCCGTGGAGAACAGGCGCTGGGAACCGCGGTCGCGAACCGATCTCGTCGACGTCGCGTCGGCCGTCCTGCGATGGTCGGAGTCCGCCGTCGACTCGCCGATGTACGAGTACCTCGCCACGCGGATCGCGGCCGACGAGCGCATGCTTCGCATCGTCGCGCAGATCGAGCGCACGCCACCCCTCAACCTCCTGTTCGGCGGCGTCCGGATGGGCCTCACCGCGGACGATGCGCTCGCGGCCTGGTATCCCGTGCTCGTGGGGCAGGGGGCGCGGCTCCCGGACGACGAGCTGTGGGACATCTTCCGCGCGCACGTCCTCGACCGCGAGGACGCGCTGCTCGAGATCGCGGCCTCGCACCGCACCCAGACCAACGAGGCGGGCCGGAGCGCTGCCGTGCTGCCGTGGATCGTCGAGGCCGCGGAGCGCTTCGGCGAGCCGGTCCACCTGGTCGACGTCGGCACCTCGGCGGGACTGAACCTATGCCTGGACCGGTACGACCACGACTACGGCGACGGCATCGTCCCCGCGGGCCTGCCCGCGTCGACCCCGCTCACACTGCACTGCGAGAACAGGGGACGGTTCGACCTGCCCGCCGCCACGCCGCCGATCGCGAGCCGGATCGGGCTGGACCTCAACCCCGTCGACGCGACCGATCCTGCGCAGGCCGCGTGGCTCGAGGCGCTCGTGTGGCCCGAGCACGTCGACCGCCTCGAGCGCCTGCGCGCCGCGCTCGCGATCCGCGCCGAGACTCCGGTCGACCTGATCGCGGGCGACGCGATCGCGCTGCTGCCGACGCTCCACGACACGCTCCCTCCTGGGCCGGTCGTCGTGATGCACACGGTCATGGCGTATCAGCTGACGCACTCGCAGCAGCTCGACCTTGACGCGGCGGTGACCGCCCTGGCCAAGAGCCGTCGCGTCGCGCGGGTGGCGATGGAGCCCGCGGGGGCGCCGACGCACACCGCGATCCGCACGGGGCTCACGCGGGCGACCGCCACAGTGAGGGCGACCGCGCACGCGCATGGGCGCTGGCTCGACGTTCCCTGACCGCGAGGGCCAGGTGCGAGGGCGGTCGAGCTCGGCTGCCCGGACGGTCAGCGCAGCCCGGACGGTCAGCGCCGCCCCGCGCGCGTCAGCCCAGCGCCTTGCGCGCGCGCCGGATCGCGGCGGTGGCGAGGCGACGCAGCCCGCGGCGGCTCATGGGTCCCGGCAAGGACGGGGCCATGGCGCGGCGGGTCTCGTCCCACGTGCGGACCAGCAGAGGCATGTCGTGAGCCGCATCCCCCCGCAGGTCGCTGGGGTCGCCGGCCGGACCGACGACGCCGAACTTCCCCGAGCCGAGCGAGGCGCCGAGAGCGAGCTCCAGTGAGGGCCCGCCCACGACCCAGCCGCGCGCGGCGACTGCGAGCGCCGCCCGGGGGAGAGTGTGGCCGGACAGCGACGCCCCCGTCGCGACCTCGGCGAGCGGCGCGAGGACTGAGGGGACATGCCGGGGCGCCGCGTCGGGATCGAGCGCGAGGACCACGCGGGGGTCGGTGCTCGGGGACGCGGCGATCGCGTCCAGCGCCGCCTCTCCGCACGCCTCGAGCATCCGCGCCGCGACGTCGCCTGGTCCCCGCGTCTGCGGCGTCTCGAGGATCACGGTCGAGTCGAGGTGCGCCTCGAACTCGTCTGCGTGTGTCGCGAGCACCGTCCGGACCGCGTCCGCGTCGAGCGGCTCCGACGGCACGTCAGCGAAGCCCTTCGCGACGGGAGCGCCCGCGAGCCCGTGCAGCACGGCGGCGATCCGTCCGAGGTCCGCGGCGGTGGGCCGCGACGTGCTCGCGTAGTGCTCGAGCGAGTCGGGGATCACCGTCGTCGGAACGTGTGGGAACAGGTCGAGCACGGTGCGCATCGGACGGCTCGTCGCATCCGGTACGACGAGCTCGTCGACCTCCTCGCCACCGGCGCCCTGGACCAGGTGCGCGGTGAGCGCGTAGCGATCGCGGCGCGGGGGCTCATGGACGGCCGGGTGATACGGGTGCATCGCCGCTCCCAGGTCCACGACCGCATCGTCCCGGCCGACCATGCCCGCCCCGCTGGGCGAGAGGTGCGGGCCAGGGGTGACCTCGGGGATGTCGGCGAGGTTCGCGATCGCGAACGCGGTGCGCGCTCGCGGCAGCGCACCGGAGTCGATGGCCGCGGTGTACAGCGCAAGGCCCGTGAGGCTGCGGACGACGACGAGCCTCATGCCACCGCCCCCCGCGCGTCGAGCACGGGACGCAGCCGTGCGAGCGACCTCTTGGAGAACACGGGCAGTGAGGCCGCGATGCTGTCGTCGGTGCACGCCGTGAGGAGCGCCGACGACCGGGCGACGAGCTCGTCGCGCAGCGCGGGGGTCAGGCGCCCGGCCCTCTCGAGGTGGTAGTCGATCAGGAACAGGAGGCTGTGCACGGCCTTGTCGACCGCGCGGGCGTTGCCGGCCTCCGTGGCCATACCAAGAATGATCTCGCTCGCGACCAGGAAGTCGAGCGTCGCCGAGTCGCCGCGCTGCGTGAGCGCCGTCGCGTTCGTGCTCTTGCGGTAGAAGTAGGTGCTGAGGTCGATCGCGGCGGTCGATCGCTGGTCCAGGTAGAGCTTCCAGATCCACGGCCTGTCGCTCGCGGTCCTGAGGTGCTCGTGGAAGGCGTAGTCCGCGAGGTCCATGCGCTCGAGGTCGTAGATGCCTGCCCAGATGTAGAGGTAGTTGAGCGGGGATCGCGGTCCCGGCACGCCGAAGGCGTTCGCCGGATCGAGCCGGATGCCTCGCTGAGTCTCGGGCGTGCGCGCGATCGTGCGCTGCGGCCCGTCGACGATCACGTGGTCGGTGCGCACGAAGTCGACTTCGAGGTCGCCGATCGCGCCGACCATCGACTCGAGATGGTCCTCGCCGTACCAGTCGTCGACGTCGAGGTACGTGAGGTACCGGGCGTCGACCTGACCGTGCAGGACGTTGCGGCTCGCGGCGACGCCCAGGTTCCGCTCGTTGCGCACGAACTCGATGAACGGCGACTCCTCTGCCGCCGCCTCGAGGATCTCGGGGGTCGCGTCGGTCGAGTGGTCGTCGATGAAGAGGAACCGGTAGCCGTCGCGATGCGCGCGCCGGACGGACGCGAGGCACGTGGGCAGGAAGCGCTCCGCGTTGTACGCGGGGATCAGGACGTCGAGCAGGTACGAGGCCATTCGGCTGATGTCCGCCCTTCCTCACGCGCCGTCGAACGCGACAAGGCTAACAGCGACGACGGCGGAGGTGGTCAGTCGCCGGCCGGCGGGAACCGCTCGTCGAGAACCTCGCGCAGAGCGCCGTCGACCTCGAGCTCGTGCTGAGGCGCGAGATCGCGCGCGTACTTCCAATGGGTCGAGATCGCACGGAAGTGCCGGTAGCTCACCGCTTCCGTGAACTCGGAGCGGCCCGCGATCACGTGCGGGCGCCAGAAGGAGCCCAGGCCCTCGCCCTTGTCCACGACCGTCCATTTGGGAAGGGCCGGGGTGGCATCGGGATCGAAGCGGACGAAGTCACGGTGCCGGACGGGGGCATCGTCGTCGGTGGTCCCGCCCGCGGGTCGCGGATCGTCCGCCACTCCCTCGATCCAACGACCCCGATAGCGCGCGACGCCCGACGCGGATTCGTGCGCGTGCGCGAACACCGAGCGGCGGTCGCCCGCGATCACGAGCTCGTCGATGTCGGCGTTGATCACTCCCTCCGCGCGCGCCAGCACGCGCAGCCGCGCGTGGTTGAGACCGCCCAGCTGACAGAAGGCCGAGTCGTGGCCGCGGGTGCGCTCCTCATAGTCGTGGGCGGCCGGGTCGCCCGACGTCACGGGACCGTACGGGAAGCGCCACGGGACCACGACGGCCGACGCGACGCCAGGGACGGATGCGACGACGTCGAGCACCTCGGAGGGCGTGTACGACGCGGAGCCGTTGTCGTAGATCAGCACCGCATCGACGCCGTGCTCCTGCACGTGGAAGGAGACCCAGTCGCGCATCCAGCCCAGAGAGTTCTCCTTCTGCATGGTGGAGAGGACACGACGGCCCGCGAACAGGTCGGCGGCTGACGGGCTGACCTCGACCGTCGCGCTCCCGAGCACCGACTCGATCTCGAGGCGCCGGGGGCGTGAGCGGCGCAGCCACGCGCGTCGGGGCACCTGGTCCTCCGCGATGCGGCTGAAGGAGATCTTCCCGAGCCTGTCGACGCCCAGATCGACTCGCACAGGGACGCCGTCGAGGCGCCAGCGCGCGGACTCGAGCCCGTCTCTCAGGTTGAGCAGCGGCGGGCCGAGGAGGACGATCTCGCCGTCGAGCTCGAACACGTCGTAGAACACCGTGCGGAAGTCGAAGCGATCCTCGAATCCAGGCTCACGAGCCTCCGGTGGGCGAGGGGGCTCGCGGAGCACGGAGGCATCCTCGCTCAGCCGCCAGGTGGCGAGGGCCAGGATCTGGGTCGTGTCAGCGGCCACGTGCGGCACCGGGGCGACCGTGGGATCCTGAGGCGCGAGGAGCAGTCACTTCCACTCCACCGTGATGACGCCGGAGTCGTTGTAGACCGTCGCGTTCGTGAACTCGACGGTGAACACGCCATCGATCTTCGTGGATCCGCTGATCGGCCAACCCCATTCGCCATCCACCCAGCCCTGCTTCTCGTAGGCCTTCGTGAGGGGCCCGCCCGTGGGGAGGAACGCGGCATCGCCCTCGTCGTCGACGAAGACATAGCCCTCTCTGAACTCCTGGTACGTGCCCTCCGACGTGGTCACGGCTGCGTCGACCGAGCCTCCCGTGACGGAGTAGCCGCCCACGCTCGCCCAGGCCGGCACGATCTTCCAAGTCACGACGCGCTTGCTCCACAGCACCGCGTCCTCATAGAGGTACACGTTCGCGTCTTCGAACACCTGGCGGGCCATGTCGTCCTTGGTGATGCTCGCGCGAATGGGCCAGCCCCACCACGAAGTGGTCCCGCCCTTCTGGGCGTACTTCACGCCGAGCGCGGAGTCGTCTGCGAGGTACGAGTAGGTGCCGTCGTCGTAGACGTAGATGTCGCCCTCGTCGAACTTCTGCTGCATCGTGCCGTCATGCGTGACGGGGTTGCGCTCGGGGCTGCCGACGACCGCGCTGCCGCCCAGGGCGAACCAGGCGGGCGCGATCCGGCCGTTCATGTAGCGCGACGCGGTGTCGACGGTGCCGTCATCGTTGTACGCGATGAGGTTGTCGAACTTGGCTGACCAGATCCCCTTGCGGTTCCGCGGGCTCTCGAGCGGCCATCCCCAGTCGCCGTCGACGCCGCCCGCCGCGAGGAACGCGACCGTGATCGGTCCCGACTCGTTGAGCAGCGCCGAGTCGTCGCCCTTGCGGTACACGGTGCCGTTCTCGAACTGCTGGTAGCGCGTCGTGCCGCTGCCGACCGCTCCGTCGACCGAGCTGCCGGTCGCCTCGGTGCCGCCCACGGCCGCCCACGCCGGGACGATGTCCCAGTTCACGACGCGCGTGCTGGTCAGCACCATGCCGTCGTAGGAGTAGGCGTTGAGGTTCGTGAACTCGATGCGGAAGTTGCCGTCGTTCTTCACCGGGTCGCGTGCGGGGAAGCCCCAGTCGCCCTTGGGCCCGCCCGACGCGAAGTAGGCGTCGGTCAGCGTGCCGTTGCGGTTCATGCGGAAGCCGTTGCCGTCGTTGTCGACGAAGAGGTACATCTTCTGGAACTTCTGGTAGGTCCCGAGCGATGTGGTGACGGCCTTCGCGGTCGGCAGGCCCGGACCGTCGAGGCCCCCGCGATCGCGCCACTCGTCCAGCAGGTTGGCGTCGATGGACTTGCCGTGGGTCGACCCGAACCAGCTGGTGAAGAGCGTGTAGAAGTTGTAGTTGCCGTAGGCCTTGCAGCTGCCCGAGGTGCCGTTGAGCACGGCGTCGTTGGGCTGGTACGGGGTGTAGTTGTACAGCCCGGCGGTCGCCTGGTTCTCGATGTACACCCACGAGTAGCCGCTGCAGTACGGGTTGTACTTGATCTTGTTGCTCTCGCCGGCCTTGTAGGAGTAGCTGTTCGGCTTCTTCGCGTACAGCTGGAACTGCTTGGCCATGTGATAGACCTGCTGGAAGAAGCCCTCGGCCCAGTCGTAGCAGCCGTCCTGGTTCGCGTCCACGGAGGTGCTGAGGTTGCTGTCGGGGCAGCCGTAGCCCATCGCGCGCTTGTAGTACCAGGCACTCGTGTTGGTGCGGGTGACGAGGCTGGTCTCCTTCTGGAGCGTCACTAGCAGCACGCGGGGGCTGATGTCGCAGCTGTTCGACACGCCCTTGATGATCTGGGCGGCGGTCTGACCGGACTTCGCGGAGTAGCCATCGCAGTAGTCGTCGTCGGCCTTGTAGCGGGTGCTCGTCACGTAGTCGGCGAGGTCGCCGCCCTTCTTGTCGAGGAAGGCCTGGATCTGCGTCACGGTCATCGAGTCCGAGTCGAAGAAGACCGAGTCGTCGATGATGTTGCCCGCGTCGAAGGACGATGCGGCCTCGGCCTCCTGCGCCCCGACGCCGACGACGAGGGTGGCGCTGAGAAGGGTGGCGAGGAGGGCGGCGAGGAGCCGGGTCGCCGGGTAGGTCTTGCACTGGCCTGGGAAGGTCAAGAGAGATCGATCTCCGCGCTGTCGGACGTCCCGTAGGAGTCGGGTGAGTCGTAGGTGATCCACAGGATCCATGAGCCGCTGAGGTCGGAGACGTCGAGAGAGAGACCCTCGGCGCAGTCCGTCGTGGTCGCGGACGGGGTGCCGGGGCCGTCAACCGACAGCTCCTCGGTGCTGCCGCTCAGGACGAGGGAGCACGTGCCTCCCTCCTCGACGACGTCCGAGACGATGGCCGCGGCGGTGAGCACGCCGTCGGACACTCCGTAGCGCGTGAGGGAGACCCCCACGCCGGTGCGTGTCGGGTCCTCGGGCTCCTCGGTGGACGGCGTCGCCGACGGCGAGGGCGAGGCTGCCGCAGGGCTCGCGGTCGCGGCGTCGGTGACGGATGCCGAGGGCGAGGGCGTGGCCGAGACCGAAGCCGTCGCGGAAGGGCTCGGCGAGACCGCGGGGTCGTCGCCGGACAGCACGAGGTAGACGCCTGCCACGGCCGCGATTCCGGCCACGGCGATCAGGACGCCAAGCACCCAGGCGCGCACGCGCGACTCCTCTCCTCAGGATCCCGTCGGGTCCTCAGTATCGCCCGTTCATGCCCCTTTGTGCCCCTCCCACGCTGTGGGATTGCACACGTTCGGTGCGTATCGGTCGTCTAGACTTGATGCGACGACACGCCGCGTCGTGGCTTCGACGCGCACCGGTGGCGCCTCGCGGATACCGCGCGGGCAGCCCCGCAACGGCCATGACCGAGAAGGGGGCCTGACAGGCAGATGGCGAGAACGCTGAAGGTTGAGGCGACCTACACCGATCTGCCCGAGGTGCTTCATCGGCTCGCGGCCACCAAGGCGCGCGCGGCGGAGATCGAGTGCGAGCACGTCGACGTCCTGCGTCGGCTCGCCATCCCGACGGTTGAGGGAACGAAGTTCCAGCGCGTCACCTTCGAGGTGCCCGGCTGGACCAGGCCGCTCATCGACTGGAACGGCAAGGTCGGCTTCATCGCAGGGACCAGCCACACCGAGGTGACGCTGCCCGCCCGGCGGGGAACGGCGCGCGTGGTGATCGAGACGCGCGGCGGCCGCAGCCTCGCGGTGTTCGCGCGCGCCGCGTACGCCGCGCTCGCGCCGAGCCGGTCGGGACACGGCGCGGGCATGCCGGAGATCGTGACCGTCGACGGCCTGTCTCCGCGTGCGCTCGGGCTCTTCGAGTCCCCCAACCCCCTGTCCCTGCTGGACACGAAGGAGCCGCACCTGCTCGAGGGGGTGCGCCTCCCGCGCGCCGATGTCGCCGTGACCGACGACCCCGCGGTGGCGGCGTCGCTCACCGCGACCCTCGCGGACCCCACGCGCATCAAGACCGCCGAGGTCGAGCTGATCGAGGTCTCCACCGCGGAGCCTCGCGCTCGGGTCGACCTCCACGTGCACCGCCCGACGGGTTGGCTCCTGAACTTCGAGGCGCCCAGGCAGCGGGTCGATGACATCCGCTGGAACCTCGGCGAGGTGAGCACCCTCACGGTCGACCGCGGCGACCTCGAGCCCTTCGAGATCGAGCTCCCGATGGGCGAGCCCCTCACGGCCCGACACATCGACCGCCTCCACCTGCTCGAGGAGATCTCGCTCGACGGCGTCCCTGCACCGCAGGGCTCCCGTGAGGCCTTCGACCTCGGCGAGCGACTCGTGGAGCTGTCGGCGTCGGGAGTCATCCTGCACTCGCTGCCCGCCCAGGTGGCCGATGGCGTCGTCGGCGCGGATTCCGCGCTCGTGGAGATGTGGCAGCAGCCGTACACGCCCGCTCTCGGCCTCACGCGCGACCGTAGGTCCGTCGCCCAGCGGAGGCAGGCTCTCCGCAGCCACTCGCCGCTGCTGCTCGCAGCCGAACAGGGCGGCGCGCATCGGGCGCTGGCTGTCCCGTCGGTGTCGCTCGTGATGTCGAGCATGCGGCCCGACCGAGTCCTGAAGACCCTCCGCGACCTCGACGCGCAGACCTATCCGAACCTCGAGATCGTGCTTGTCGGTCACGGCAGGCCGATCCCCGCCGAGCTTCGCGCGCAGGAGTTCTCCCACCCCGTGCACTTCGTCGAGGTGCCTTCCGACGTCCCCTTCGGCACCGCGCTCGCGACCGGCGCGCGCAGGTCGAGCGGCGACCTCGTGATGAAGGTCGACGACGACGACCTCTACGGGGCGGAGTTCGTGTGGGACATCGTCCTCGCCTACCTCTACTCCTCGGCGAACATCGTCGGCAAGACGACCGAGTACATGCACGTGGAGGGCATCGGGCAGACCTTCCACCGCAAGTTCGCGGCGGAGCGCTACAGCCGGCAGGTCGCTGGCGGCGCGATGCTCATGTCGCGAGGCGACCTCGAGGCCTCCGGCGGATGGCGTCCGACGACCAACTCGACGGACCGCAGCGTGCAGCTGCGCTTCTTCCGCGAGGGGATGATCGGCTACCGCACGTCGAGCCTCGGGTACGTCTACATCCGCCACGACGACGGTCACACCTGGCACGTGGACATGGGATCCCTGATCCAGAACGCCTTCGAGCAGTGGGCGGGCCTGCCCACGGACATCTATCCTGGTCGGCAAGCGACGCGTCCCTGACGGGACCGCCAAGGACCTTTCCCCCGAAGACTGAGAAGAGCAGTGACGACTACACGATCAAGCAGCGATCCGCGTTTCGACGGCATCGTCTACAAGAACCGCTGGCGGGACACCTTCGACGGCACCGTGCCGGCCGACTGGGAGCCGACCATGTCGGTGTCCGTCATCGTCCCCGCGTTCAACAGCCCCACGCTCGACCTCACTCTCGCGTCGCTCGCGGCGCAGGACTACCCCGAGGACCTCGTCGAGGTCATCGTCATCGACGACGGCAGCGAGCCGCCCGTCGAGCTCGGTGAGCACGTCCACAAGAACACCCGCGTGATGCGCATCGCCGAGGGCGACGGCTGGGGCCGCGCCAACGGCACCATGAAGGCCATCGACGAGTCGACGGGCGACATCATCTACTGGGTCGACTCCGACATGGTGCTGTTCTCCGACAACATCCGGAGCCACGCGAAGTGGGCGCACTTCATCCCCGAGGCCGCGACGATCGGCGACAAGGGCTTCATCGAGGAGTGGGACCTCACCCCCGAGCAGGTCTTCGAGGCGGTCAAGGACGACAGCGTGCGCGAGCTGTTCTCGCGCGAGGGCCTCCACCGCCACTGGTCGCTCGACATCTACGACCAGACCGACGACCTGAACGACTCGGCCGGCCACAACTACTCGACCCACATGGGTGCGACCGCGTCGGTCACCCGGCTCGTGTACGACCGCACCAACCGCACCGACGGCCGCCTGCGCGCAGGCGAGGACACCGAGATCGCGTACCAGGCGTGGCAGGGGGGCGCGGTGTTCATCCCCGTGCACGAGGGCTACGCTTGGCACCTGGGGCGCGCGACCGTGACGAGCCACGGCAAGGCCGTCGCCCACCAGAACAAGCCGTACTTCGCCAACCGCATGCCGATCCCGCGCGGTCGCCGCACTGCGACGAACCGCCAGTGGGATGTGCCCTACATCCGCGCGGTCGTCCACGTGGACTACGACACCGCGATCTACGCGCGCGCGTGCGTCGACCGGCTTCTCGCGCAGACCGAGACCGACCTCCAGGTCGACCTCATCGGTCCCTGGTCCGAGCTGACCAACCCGCGCCGGAGCGTGCTCAAGGACCCGAACAACGAGCTCTACCTGGTCCAGGAGTGGTACCGCGCCGAGGGTCGGGTCCGCATGCTCGAGGAGGAGCAGCCGTTCTTCCCGTCGCCGTATCGCATGGACGTGCCCATCACCGTCGGGCTCGACTCTCGCGCCGTCCGGACGATGATGGGTCGGATCCACCAGCCGTCGATCGGGCGCCACTACTTCACCGTCGACGGCCACGGCGTCGAGGCGCCGATCACGGTGACCTTCGGGCCCGCAGCGGCCCGGGCCGCCCACTACGTGGACGACCCCTCCGAGATGGACAAGGCGATCGCCAGCATCTGGGACCTCCACTGGTGGAGCCTCAGCTCGGGACGGGCGTTCGACCTGCGCGAGCGGCCCGACGACGACTCCACTCGCATTTACACGATGACCGACGAGGCCGACGAGCTCGCGCGCAAGGTCGCCGAGAAGGAGGAGGAGATCGTGGATCTCCGCAAGGGCTCCTTCGCCGGCGTGCGCCGGACCGTCCGGCGCGACTTCGCGAAGGGCCGCAGGTTCGCGGCTCGTGCCGCGCGTGCCGCCAAGCGTCGACTGAAGGGCTAGGAGCCACCATGGATGCAGATCTGCTTGTCGTCGGGACCGGCCTGTTCGGCCTCACCGTCGCGGAGCGCGCCGCCGAGGAGCTCGGCCTGCGCGTGCTCATGATCGACCGCAGGGATCACCTGGGAGGCAACGCCTACAGCGAGGCCGACCCCGAGACCGGGATCGAGATCCACCGCTACGGCGCTCACCTGTTCCACACGTCGAACGAGCGTGTGTGGGAGTACGTCAACAGGTTCACCTCCTTCACGGACTACCAGCACCGCGTCTACACGACGCACGCCGGCGAGGTCTTCCCGATGCCGATCAACCTCGGGACCATCAACCAGTTCTTCCGCAGTGCGATGACGCCTGGCGAGGCGCGCGAGCGCGTCGCGAGCGATGCCGCCGAGCTCGGCGACAAGGAGCCGGAGAACCTCGAGGAGAAGGCGATCTCCCTGATCGGTCGCCCGCTGTACGAGGCCTTCATCCGCGACTACACGGCGAAGCAGTGGCAGACGCCGCTCACCGAGCTGCCTCCTGGCATCATCTCGCGCCTGCCCGTGCGCTACACGTACAACAACCGCTACTTCAACGACACCTACGAGGGCCTGCCGGTCGACGGCTACACCGCGTGGCTCGAGCGGATGGCCGACCACCCGAACATCGAGGTGCGGCTCGAGACCGACTTCTTCGACACGACGCAGGAGGCCTCGAAGGCCGCCGTGGGCTCGATCCCGATCGTCTACACGGGCGCGGTCGACCGCTACTTCGACTACTCGGCCGGCCACCTGTCGTGGCGCACGCTCGACTTCGAGCGCGAGAACCTGGACCTCGACGACTTCCAGGGCACGACGGTGATGAACTACCCGGACGCGGAGTTCCCGTACACCCGCATCCACGAGTTCAAGCACTTCCACCCCGAGCGCGACTACCCGGCGGGCAAGACCGTCATCATGCGCGAGTTCTCGCGCTTCGCCGAGGGCGACGACGAGCCGTACTACCCGGTCAACACCTCCGAGGACCGCGAGCGGCTCGCCACGTACCGCGAGCTCATGGCGGGCGAGAAGGACGTGTGGTTCGGTGGCCGTCTCGGCACCTACCAGTACCTCGATATGCACATGGCGATCGCCTCCGCGCTCACGATGGTGAGCGAGCGCATCGTCCCGCGCTTCGGCGGCACCGCGTAGGAAAGGCGTCATGACCTCCACGCAGCACGGGGGGACCATCCTCCACATGGGCCCGCTGAAGACCGCGACCAGCACGATCCAGCAGTCGCTGGCGTCGAGCCGCGAGCTGCTCGGCGAGCACGGACTGGTGTACCCGGGCGGGGTGGTCGATCACAACAAGATCGCGCGCTACCTCACGCGTCCGCACGTCGTGCCTGACGCGCAGCCGACCGCGGAACGCTTCCTCGCCGAGTCCGCGGCAGCGTCCGCCGCCGGGAAGACGGTCCTCGTCAGCTGCGAGTACGCCTCGACCCTGGATATCGAGCTCGCGAGGGCTCTGGTGGAGCAGCTTCCGCAGCCCGTCCGCGTGCTCATGACATGGCGCAACCTCCCCGATCTGCTCATCTCGCGATGGCAGCAGGCGGTCAAGAGCGGGCTGCCGAACCGGGCTGAGGACTGGCTCGGGAAGGCGCTCAAGCATCCCGAGAAGCTCGACTTCCGCCCGATCATGGAGTACAGCACCGCGGACGGCCACACGATGGTCAGCCGCTGGTGCGAGGTCGCCGGAGCCGACAACGTCACGGCCGTGATCCTCGACCCGAAGGACCGCGGCGCGGTCTTCCGCTCCTTCGAGCAGTATCTCGACCTTCCCGACGGCTCGCTGGCCGCGACGGGGGACCGCAACCTCAGCATGACGCAGGAGGACCTCGACATCGTCTATCGCGTGGGCGAGGGCTCGAGCGATCTGCGGACGGACCGCGCGAGCGGCTATCGGGTCCAGCTCCTGGTTCGCGAGGGCTTCTCCCGCGGGCTGATCCGCAACCCTGAGCCGGGCACCAAGCCGATGCTGCCTGCCGCGCTGGTCGAGCCCGCGCGCGAGGCGGGGCGCGCGATCGGCGCCGCGCTCGTGGAGGCGGGAGTCACGGTCATGGGCTCCGTCGACGACCTCGCGCGCGAGCCCCGGGGCGTGAAGGCGCACGACAGCGAGCCGGCGACGTCGGTCGCGACGTCACGCGCAGCCGCGGGTCTCGCGGAGACGCTCGCGCGCTCGTACCGCAAGCCGTTCGATGGGCCGTCCGACGAGTCCGACGGGGTCGTCACGGGAGAACCCGGCGCCGCGCTCGAGATCGAGGTCCTCGGACCCCGCTCCGCGGCGCTTGTCGGAGGGCTCACGGGTGCCCGCCCGGGACAGCCCCGTCGTGGCGCCCGTCTGGTGGACCCCGAGGGCCATCGTCGAGGTCTCCGCGGCCTCGGCCTGGGCGCCCTGATCGGCACCCTCGGCCATTCCTCGCTCGAGGGGTTCGATGACGCTCGCGCGGCCAGGATCCGCAAGAAGCTGGGCGCCGTGGCCAGGATGGAGATCGTCGCGGCTCCCGCCGCGACGCGCCTCTACAGGCTGTGGTGCGCCGAGGTCTCCGGAGGCTCGACGGAGTCCTGGGAGGCTTTCGCCGATCGCGTCGTCGCCTCCGGCGGCGCGGGTCTCGGAGACGCCGCCGCGACGGTGCGCCGCTGGGGCGCGCTCGTGGAGCCGTCCGGAGTGGTGGTGAAGGTCGCTGCGGCCGCCGAGGACGATGTGCCGCCGCTCGTGGCGCTCGCCGCGCAGCATGCGATCAAGGCCGTCGAGAAGGATGACGTCGCGTCCGCACGCGTGGCCTCCGCCGCCATCGCGCTCATGGGCGGAGCGGGCGCGCCGACGGAGGACGCTCTCCCCGCGCCCCTGTCAGCCGCCGCGGCCGAAGCGTGCGCGAGGTGGGACAGCGAGCTGCTCGAGGCGGTCGACGCCGTCGGCGCGCGTCTCGACGGCGATCCTGCAGTGCTGCGTGGAGACTTGGCCGGACCGACGGCGCTCGGAGCCGAGGTGGCGCTCGAGCCGGTCGTCGCGATGTCTCGCAGGATCATCGAGGCCTGCCTGCCGGACCAAGGCGAGCCGCGCGTGGACGACAGGCCGCCTTCGCACGAGTGACGGACAGGCGTGCCCGGCGTCGGGGTGTCGGCGGAGCCCGCCACCTCGCGTCTCGGCGGAGGGTGGGTCCTGTGCGGCGCCGTGCCGAGGGTCGTGCGGAGGTCAGCGATCGACCGCGTACTCTTGGTGCCTGTTCCTCGTGCTCGCGTGGTCGACGCGCGGAGCGCGTGGTGGGTGACGCACTGCTCGCCAGCGAATCGTCGATTCACGGAAAGGGGAGACGATGGCCATGACCCCGGTACCCTCGGGCACCACGGTCCTCCACATCGGTCCCCTGAAGACTGGTACGACGAGCGTCCAGCAGGCCCTCAGCCGCGCGAAGCCTGCCCTTGAGGACCGAGGCGTGATCTACCCGGGCATACGCGCGGACCACAACGATGTCTTCCGCGCGCTCATCTCGCCCGGACAGATTCCCGAGCGTGTCGAGGAGGCACACGAGCTCCTCGGTGAGCTCGAGCACGCCCAGGGGCGCACCGTGGTCGTGAGCTCCGAGTACGCGTCGACGCTGCAGCATGACGAGGCGGCCCGCCTGATCGCGGCGCTGCCCTCCCCGATCCACGTCGTGCTGACGCTGCGGGCATTCCCTGACCTGCTCCTGTCGCGTTGGCAGCAGGAGGTCAAGCACGGCACCGGCCGCTCGATCGACCGGTGGCTCGACGAGGTGCTCGGCCACGGTGACTCGCTCGACTTCAGCCCCATCCGCGAGTACCGCATGGACGACGGCTTCGACCTCATCACCCGGTGGGTGAGCCTGGTCGGCGCGGAGAACATGACGGTCGTCGTCGTGGATCGCGCGCGTCCGACGCTGGTCTACGAGTTCTTCGATGCGTTCCTGGGCCTCGAGCCCGGCACGCTCGAGGATCCGGGCAGCCTCAACGAGAGCCTCAGCCGTCAGGCCGCGGAGTTCACCCGCATGCTCGGTGAGCGCTTCTCCGGGCCCGACGTCGATCCCTACCGGCTTCAGAACGTCGTCAAGTCAGGCTTCGTCCACGGCATGGCCGACACTCCCGGCTGGCAGGACCGCCTGCAGTTCCCCGAGAGCCATGTCGAAGCCGCCTGCCGCGCAGGCGAGCGCCTCGCGGGAGCGGTGCGCGCGGCGGGCATCGCCGTGGTCGGCGACCTCGACGCGTTGTCGAAGGCCCCCTCGAAGGTGGCGCCCTATGAGTCCCCGCAGCTGCGCACCGTACCCGTCGCCACGGCCGTCGCGGCGGTCGGTGGCTGCGTCGCGCGCGCGGCTGCGCATCCGTTCGACGCCTTTGCCGTCGAGTCTGAGGACGAGTCGGATGCGGCATTCGCCGGCGAGCAGCGGTCCGGCGGTCCCGGCGAGGAGGACGACGCGCCGGAGACGCCCGTCGTCATGATCGTCGCGCAGCCGGGAACCTATGGACGCGAGCTCGGGGAAGCGCTCATGGAGTCGACGGAGGTCCCGCCGCGAGGCGTGCTCGGCCGACGGTTCGGCGCGGCGCCGCCGCGCTTCGTCTTCGCACGCGATCTCTGGCGGCTCGACGCGGCCGGGATCACCGCCCGTCTCGACGAGGAGCCAGGCGTCGAGCGAGCCGCCCTCATGATCGACAGCGCCCGCACGCGTCTGTTCCGGCTATGGTGCTCCCGCGTGCTGCGCGGCGGCGCGGCCACCTGGTCGCAGTTCGCGGACGAGGTCCTCGTGGAGGCGGTCGCGAAGGATGGGGCCTACGGGCACGCGTTCGGCCGCGAGGCGGACATGCTCGAGGCGTGGACCGCGGCGTTCGCGCCGCGACCGGTCACCGTCCTGCTCGAACCGGCCACGCTCGTGGGCCGTGGACGGCGTGGACAGGGAGTCATCGGGATGCTCAGGCGCGGGGCCCGAGCGGCGCAGCTCGCGCCCGCGGCGGCCGCCCCGCATCCGGTGCTCATCGAGTCGGTGCGCCGTGCGAACGCCTGGCGCCGCACGCGCGGAGACTCCGACTTCGAGTCCTCTGCCGTCTACGACGGTCTCGACTCGCTGGTCCCGGCGCGGGCCGCCCGCCGGCTGGTCGCGGACATGCGTCTGCCGGAGGAGCTCACCGCGATCCTCGATCGCATCGACGGGGATCTCACGGAGAGCCTGCACGGCCTCGACGTCGAGGTGGTGGGAGACCTTGCCGACGCCGTCGATATCGGGACCGATCTCGCTCTCGAGGAGGAGATCATCGCGGATCCGCGTCCGTATCTGGACCTTGCCGCCGCCGTCACCTCGAGAGCGCTCGATCGCGTCCGGAACGAGCCTCCGGCGTAGGTCTGCCGCTAGCCTCGCCCGAGCAGCCTTGTGCGCACGCGGCGCAGCAGCTCATCACGGAGCTGCGCTGCCGGCACCTTGGCGAGCGGGCGCCCCGCAGGCGTATCGCCCTGCTTCGCTACGTCCGTCGTCGGCGCCGTCGGCGCTGCGGAGGGGGCCGGAGTCGCGGGGGTCGGCCACGTCGGCAGCACCCTGGGCGAGCCGAAGTCGGGTCCGCGACCCAGTCCGGCCGAGACCGCGCCCAGCATGAGCTCTTGCGTGAGGTCCGTGGGAAGCGCGTCGGGAAGGACCAGGGACCCCTCCGGCATCGGCTTGACCGGCGCGGTGAGCTCGGTGAGGTCGCCGACCACACGGATGCCACTGCGCTCGATCTCGGAGGCGAGGAACTCACCGGCGGCCGCGCACTTGTCTACGGCCCACGAGGGAAGGCCGACGCGACCCTCCTCGGGACCCGGGGTGCGCTGCGCGAGCATGCGGTCGTAGGCGCCCATCCAGATGTGGTGTCGGTGCTCCCTGCGCGTGACGCCCGCAGCGTGGCTGGTCTGGTTGAAGTGCAGAGCGAACGACGCCTCGAGCGCGGACATCCCCCGGTTCGCGCTGTAGCCGGTGAGGGGCGCCGAGTCGAGGATGCCGTGGGGCAGCCCGAGCATTCCCTCGAACGAGCCGAACAGCTGCTCGGGACGGCTCTTCTGGAGCATCACGGCGGTGACGTTCTCCGCGCCGAAGATCTTCGCCCAGCGCTCGGGGAGGGAGAGGCCGTCCCTCCTGTGGAACGCGTCCGACCCGTAGATGTGCGGGGCCGTCTCGTCCTCAAGGGCCTCACCGAGCCAGCGATCGAGCGGCTTGCGGAAGCCAGCCTTGAGCTTCTGCTGCCACATCGAGGGAAGGAGCTGGCCGAAGTTGCGCAGCACCATCACCACGTGCACGGGGCCCTCCATGGCCTCGCGCACCCGCTCCACGCCGTCGAGGTCTGCCTGCGCCACGACCTCGAAGCTCACGAGCTTGCGCGAGGCGTCCGAGGCGCGCAGCTCGGCATCGAGCTCGTCCCACCATTCGGGCTTCGCGAGCTCGCCCTGCCACGCCTCGGCGCGGCGACCGATGAGGTGGCTCGTGCCCTTCTGGTGGTTGAGCTCGTTCCCGGGGTACAGGACGCCGCGGTCGAGGAGCTCGCTGCGCAAGGCGGCGGCCGCATGCTGGAGGGCAGTGCTTCCCGTCTTGGGCGCTCCGATGTGGAGCAGCGTGGTGCCCTGTTCCAGGAGGAGGTCGTCGTAGCCGGTCATGGGGCGATTCTAGTTGCGAGGGCCATGTCCGATTCGCGGCGCGGAAGGCACCGGTCAGCGGGTGAGGACGGCGATGATCGCGTCAGCGGCCTGGGCGGGGGAGAGGTCGTGCGTGAGGACGAGGTCGGCGTCGGTGGGCTCGTCGTACGGGTCTGAGATGCCCGTGAACTCCTTGATCTCGCCCGCGCGTGCCTTCGCGTAGAGGCCCTTGCGATCGCGGGCCTCGCAGACCTCGAGCGGCGTCGCGACGTGGATCAGGATGAACTGTCCGACCTTCTCGACGCGCTCGCGCATCTCGGTGCGCATCTCGGCGTAGGGAGCGATCGGGGCGGCGATCGCGATGCCGCCGTGCTCGGCGACGAGGGCGCAGACCCAGCCGATGCGCTGGACGTTGAGCAGGCGGTCCTCGCGGTTGAAGCCGAGGCCCTTGGAGAGCATCGCGCGGACCTCGTCGCCGTCGAGCAGCGTCACGTGCTGCTCCGAGCGGACGCGGAGGCGCTCGGCGAGCTCCTTGGCGATCGTGGACTTGCCCGAGCCGGACAGGCCGGTGAGCAGGATGACCTTGCCGTCGCCGACGGAGCGCTCCGAGTCGACCACCTCGAGGTCGTCGATCCCGAAGGCCTCGCGCGCGAGCCCGGCGAGCAGACTCAGGCGTCCGTCGCCGGTGAGATGCGGAGCCGAGGGCTCGGGCAGCACCCGCACGGTGTGGCCAGCCTGCTCCGCGGCGGAGACGGCCCTGGCGAGCGCACGGGCGTCACCGGAGTCGATGACGATCACGGCGCGGTCGGGCGCGGGCAGGGGGGTGACGTCGCCGGCGTACAGCGTGGCCGGCTCGTCCAGGGCGCTGCCGTCGCCGGGACGGAGGTGGGCGAAGGCGAAGGCATGCAGCGGACGCATGAGCTCGACGGCGCCGGCCGTCCACCACCCTCGGGAGTCGTGGTTCGCCGCGTCGACGGTCACGCGGGCGACCGGGGTCGCCTCGCGGTCGAGGAGCGTGACCTCGGCTCCGGGGTCCTCGGGAAGATGCAGCGTCGGCGCGGTCGCATCGTCCCCGGGGAGGGAGAAGTGAAGCGGCGCGACGCCGGCGACCATGAGCTCGAGGTCGTGGTGCTCGAGTTCGGTGAGCCGGTGCTCGGTCACGAGTCCTCCCTGTCGAGCTCGTCGAGCTCCTTGGCCTTCGCTCGCCGTTCCTGAGCGGCCTTGTCGGCCGCCGCCTCATGGTCGACGAGTCGCTCGTGCCACCAGTACGGCGTGAAGCCCTGCTGGCGGCGCAGCAGGATCCACACGACGGGCGTGAGCGCTGCGGCCGCGACGACGATGGCCACGGACGCGTAGGTGCCGAGGCCGAGCATCGCGAGGCCGGAGAACAGCAGCACGAAGGCCAGCGCGCGGCGCACGGGTGCACCGCCGACGCGCGAGGAGATCTGCGCGCCGATGAAGGCACCCGGCACGGAGCCGGCGATCACCGGCAGAGCCACGGCCCAGTCCACGTCACCGAACAGCAGGTGTCCCGCGGCGGCCGCGAAGACCAGCGGTACGGCCTGAACCAGGTCGGTGCCGACCAGCTGCGACGCGCGCAGCGTCGGGTACAGCGCCATCATCGCGATGATCATCAGCGAGCCGGAGCCCACCGAGGTCAGTCCGACGATGAGGCCGCCGAAGACGCCGACGAGGATCGTCGCGAGCACCCGCGGCTCGGGATCGGGACGCTCCGTGGGGAGCGGCTCTGCCGAGCCGTCGCGCGCCTGGGCCCGCTCACGCAGACGCATGTAGGCGCGCACGCCGAGCCCCGCCGCGGCAAGGATCAGCGCGACGCCGAGCGCCTGCTTGATGAAGTGCTGGATCTGCTCGTCCTCGCCGAACATCTGCACGAGCAGCACGCCCAGGAAGGCGGACGGCACGGAGCCGATCACCAGCAGCTTCACGAGCTGCCAGTTCACGGTGCCGCGGCGGATGTGGACGATCGAGCCGACCGGCTTCATCACGGTGGAGGCGACGATGTCGCTCGAGACGGCGGTGAGCGGCGGGACGCCGAACCCCAGCACGAGCATCGGGGTCATCAGGGCCCCGCCGCCCATGCCGGTGAGTCCGACGACCACGCCGACCACGAGGGCCGCGAAGAACATCTCCATCAGCGGCGTCCTCCCTGGGGAGAGGTGAGGAGGCGCGCCGTGTGACCGGCGCGCACGCTCAGCCCGCCGTCCGTACGACTCCCGCGCCGACGGTGCCGTTGGTGGCCTCGTCGATCAGGATCATCGCGCCGGTCGTGCGGTTGTCGTCGTAGTCGTCGACCATCAGCGGAGTCGTGACGCGCAGCTTGACGCGGCCGATGCTGTTGAGGCCGAGCTGGTGGACGCCCTGCTCGCGGTGGAGCGTGTTGACGTCGAGCTCGTAGGAGATCTCCTTGACGATCGCACGCGCCGACCGGGTGGTGTGCAGCAGGCCGATCTTCTGGCCCACCGTGAGCGGGTGGTCATCCATCCAGCACACCGTGAGGTCGAGGTCCTGCGTGGGAGTCGCGTGGTTCTGCGGACGGCACAGCACGTCGCCGCGCGAGATGTCGAGCTCGTCCTCGAGGCGGATCGAGACCGACATCGGCGGGTACGCGGCGTCGACCTCGCCGTTGGGCCCGTCGATGGCCTTGACCTTCGACGTCAGGCCCGAGGGCAGCGCGAGGATGTCGTCGCCGACCTTGATCACGCCCGACGCGACGGTGCCCGCGAAGCCGCGGTAGTCGCGCGCCTTGGAGTGCTGCGGGCGGATCACGTACTGGACGGGGAAGCGCACGTCCTGGAGGTTGCGGTCCGACGCGATGTGGACGTGCTCCAGGTGGTGCAGCAGGGACGTGCCCTGGTACCACGGGGTCTTGTCCGAGCGCTCGACCACGTTGTCACCCGCGAGCGCGGAGATCGGGATCGCGGTCAGGTCGGACACGTCGAGCTTCGACGCGAAGTCCGAGAACTCCTTGTAGATGTTGTTGAACACCTCTTCGGAGTAGTCGACCAGGTCCATCTTGTTGACCGCGAGCACCAGGTGCGGCACGCGCAGCAGCGTCGCGATGGTCGCGTGGCGACGCGACTGCTCGGTCAGGCCCTTGCGGGCGTCGACCAGGATGATCGCGAGGTCCGCGGTCGAGGCGCCGGTCACCATGTTGCGGGTGTACTGGGCGTGGCCGGGGGTGTCAGCGATGATGAACTTGCGCTTCGGGGTGGCGAAGTAGCGGTACGCGACGTCGATCGTGATGCCCTGCTCGCGCTCGGCGCGCAGGCCGTCGGTCAGGAGAGCGAGGTCGGTGTACTCGTTGCCGCGGGCCTGCGAGGCGGACTCGACCGCGTCGAGCTGGTCCTCGAAGATCGACTTGGAGTCGAACAGCAGGCGTCCGATGAGGGTGGACTTGCCGTCGTCGACCGATCCGGCGGTGGCGAAACGGAGCAGATCCATTAGAAGTAGCCCTCCTTCTTGCGGTCTTCCATGGCCGCCTCGGACACGCGGTCGTCGCCGCGCGTCGCGCCTCGCTCGGTGAGTCGCGTGGCCGCGGTCTCCTCGATGATCTTTTCAAGGGTGTCGGCGTCCGACTCGACCGCGGCGGTCAGCGTCGCGTCGCCGACGGTGCGGTAGCGCACCATCTTGGTGACGACCTCGTCGCCCTCACGCGGTACGGCGAACTCGTTCGCCGCCATCCACATGCCATTGCGGTCGAAGACCTCGCGCTCATGCGCGAAGTAGATCGAGGGCACGTCGACGCCGCGCGACTCGATGTAGCTCCAGATGTCCAGCTCGGTCCAGTTGGACAGCGGGAAGACGCGGATCGACTCGCCGGCGTGGACCTTGCCGTTGTACAGCGCCCACAGCTCGGGACGCTGGTTGCGGGGGTCCCACTGCCCGAACTCGTCGCGGAAGGAGAAGACGCGCTCCTTGGCGCGGGCCTTCTCCTCGTCGCGGCGGGCGCCGCCCATGCACGCGTCGAAACGGTTCTTCTCGATCGTGTCGAGCAGCACCGGGGTCTGGATGCGGTTGCGCGAGCCGTTGGGCTCCTCGCGGACCGTGCCCTTGTCGATGGCCTCCTGCACGGAGCCCACCACGAGCTGGAGGCCGTACTCCTCGACCATGCGGTCGCGGAACTCGATCACCTCGGGGAAGTTGTGTCCCGTGTCGATGTGCACGACGGGGAAGGGCACCGGGCCAGGAGCGAAGGCACGGATCGCGATGTGCAGCAGCACGATCGAGTCCTTGCCTCCAGAGAACAGGAGAGCGGGGCGCTCCATCTGCGCGACGACCTCGCGCGTGATGTGGATCGCCTCCGCCTCAAGAGCGTCCAGCTCACTGAGGTGGTAGGTGGGATTGGTCACGAATCGTCTCCAGACGAAGATGCTGTGGCGATGGTCTCGAGGATCTGGGTGGCGAGTGCCGGACGGCACACCACGAGATCCGGTAGGTAAGGATCGGGTCGATTGTACGCGAGCGGGGTGCCATCCACCCTGCTGGTGTGGAGTCCGGCGGCGCGTGCGACCGCGATCGGCGCCGCGGAGTCCCATTCGTACTGACCGCCCGCGTGGACGTAGGCGTCGACCTGTCCGCGGATCACCGCGGCGATCTTGACGCCCGCGGAGCCCATGGGCAGCAGCTCGGCGTCGAGAGCCTCGCGGACCGGCTCGGTGATGGCCGGCGGACGCGAGCGGCTCACGGCGAGGCGCAGGCGCTCCTCGCTGCCCTCGGCGGCGGGGGCGATCGTGGCCGAGTCGAGGACAAGGTCCTCTCCCGGGATCGCGACGGCGCCTGCGATGAGGTCGCCCTTCTCCCACACCGCGACGTGGACCGCCCAGTCGTCGCGTCCCTCGGAGTACTCGCGGGTGCCGTCGAGCGGGTCGATGATCCAGACGCGGTCGGCGTCGAGGCGGGCGGCCGAGTCCTTGGCCTCCTCGCTCAGCACCGCGTCGCCTGGGGCCTCCTCGGCGAGCCAGCCGGCGATGGCCTCCTGGGCCTTCGCGTCGCCGAGGTCCTTCAGGTCGCGACCGGTGATGCCGTCGGCGACGGCCTTGGCGCGCACGTCCAGGAGGACCTGGCCTGCGCGCTTGGCGATGCTCGCCGCGAGCGCGGCGTACTCATCGGTGTGTGAGGTCATGGTTCCTGTCTACCTGGTTAGTAGGAAAATAGCGAATTGCTGGGATGTGCGCGTCTCGCCCGCGCGTACCCTTTCTCCATGCCCCCAGACTCTCTCGTGACCGTGCTCGCGGCATCTCGAGATGTCGCTCTGTCGGTCACCGTCGGGTCGCTCGTCGTCGTCATGGCTGTCGCGGTCCCTGGGTCGAAGGCGATGGAGCGCGCCGCGGCGCTCGCTCGCTACGCCTCGATCGCGTGGGCTGTGCTTGCGGTGGGCTACCTGCTCGTGCAGGCGTCAGTGATCACGCTCGTGCCTCTCACCGATGAGGCCTACGGCGCCACGCTCGGCCAGTTCATCACCCGCATCGATCTGGGTCAGGCGTATCTGCAGATGGCGATCGCGGCGGTGCTCGCCTCGATGGCTGCGGCGATCGTGCGCATCCCCACGCATGCGGCGTGGGCGATGGCGCCGGTGGCCTGGGGGATCGGTTGGCAGGCGGTCACCGGGCACGCGGCCGGCGCGACCGACCATCACCTGGCTGTGTCCGCGCTCGCGCTGCACCTCGTGGGTGCCTCTCTGTGGCTCGGCGTGGTCATCGCGGTCGCGTGGCTGGGTCCCGTGCTCGGGCCCGAGGCTGCCGACGTCGCTCGGCGCATGTCGCGGATCGCCGCGTGGGCCGCCGCGGCGGTGGTCCTGTCCGGAGTCGTGAACGCGGCGCTGCGGATGACCGGCGTCGGCGACCTCGTGACGACGACCTACGGCCGGGTGCTGCTCGCGAAGCTCGCCGTCATGGGGGTCGCCATGGGGCTCGCCGCGTGGCACCGCAGGACGACGCTGCCCCGCCTCAAGGAGGCCCGGACCCGTCGTCTGTTCGCGCGGGTGATGATCGTCGACGCCGCCGCGCTGCTCGTCGTCACCGGGCTCGCGGCCGTCCTGGCCGCCTCAGCGCCGCCCGTGCCGAGCGTCGTCGTCTCGGATCCCACCCCCGCGTTCCTCCTGACCGGCTACGAGCTCCCGCCCGCGCCGTCCTTCGCGACCTGGTTCGGCACCTGGAGGCTCGAGGTGCTGTCTGCGGCGGTGCTCGTGGCCATGGGCTTCGTCTATCTCAGGTGGACGATGCGGTTGCGTCGCCGCGGCGACGCGTGGCCCTGGTATCGCGACGCCGCGTGGATCGTGGGGATCATCACGATGCTGTGGATCACCCAGAGCGGTCCCGCGATCTACGGCATGGTCACGTTCTCGGGCCACATGGTCCAGCACATGCTGCTCGTCATGGTGGCACCGATCCCGCTGACGCTCGCGGCCCCCGTGACGCTCGCGCTGCGCGCTCTGCCCTCCCGCTCGGACGGCTCGCGCGGGCCGCGCGAGTGGATCCGCGCGATCGTCGAGTCGCGGTGGGTGGGCTTCTTCGCGAACCCGGTCGTCGCGGCCGTCAACTTCGCGGGATCGCTCGTCGTCTTCTACTACTCACCGCTGTTCGAGTTCGCCCTGTCCAACCACGTGGGTCACCTGTGGATGGTGCTCCACTTCACGCTCGCGGGCTACTTCTTCGCGAACGCCCTGGTCGGGATCGATCCCGGCCCCAAGCGTCCCGGCTATCCGATGAGGCTTGTGCTGCTGTTCGCGACCATGGCGTTCCACGCCTTCTTCGGGGTCGCCATCGCGACGTCCGAGGTGCTGCTCGTGCCTGAGTGGTTCGGGCTCATGGGCCGCACGTGGGGCCCCGACGCGATCACGGACCAGCAGTGGGGCGGCGAGATCGCGTGGGGGATCGGCGAGCTCCCCGTGCTCGCGCTCGCGATCGGCGTCGCGGTCGCCTGGCGACGGTCGGACGTCAAGGAGGGGCGCCGGCGCGACCGTCAGGAGGAGCGCACGGACGACGCAGAGCTCAAGGCGTACAACGCGATGCTGGAGAGGATCGCGAGGTCCGACAGAGACGCGTGATGCCGAGAGCGTCATCCACAGATTTCCTCCACAGGACTGTGAACAGACGGCGAACTCCCACACCCACGTGTGGATAACTCTGTGGGATCGCGGTGGATGAAAAACGACGCACGATTCACCTTGCGTGGGTCCTCGGACCGGAGTACGACTGATCCCATCGAGAAGGGGTTCCACCCGCTCGATCTGGTCGGCGAGGGGGCCACGGCAGTCGGTTTCGTCCGGCGCCGACCCGGCTCCTTCCCGGTCAGGGATCCGCTTCTGCGGGTCCGCCGAGACCTGGTCGGCGCGGTGCGAGGAATCGTGCGCGATGGTCGGGTCACCGGTTCTCCCGGGGCGCCGCGGCGCATCGCGATGGCCGGAGGATGCTGCGCGGCCGGGACGGACGCACAGCACGCGGGATCGGCGGGTGGGCCCTGGATCGGATGCCTTGGGACAACGTGTCGCCACCATGAGGAAGGGCCTGCGGACGTGCAGGTCTGCCGAGTACTGCGGGTGACGGCGTAGGGAGACGCGGACCCCCTGGCATCGGCTGAGAGGTCACCCTCGGGAAAGGGGGGTGAAGCCGCATCGTCAATCACGGCCGTCGGCTGTCCGGCGAGTCCGGGCCGTCGAGAACTCGACGCCATGGCAAGGCCCCCCGAACGCCAATTTCGGGGGGCCTTCGCCTTGCGTCGGCCGTCCCGAAAGGCGACCTGCGAACACGCTACGGTGCGCCTCCGCCCACCCCTCGCAGACACGCCGCGGACCCCCGGTCCTTGGCGCGCGCAGGGCACTAGCCTGAGGGCATTCAAGGCGCGGGAGGACCGATGGAGACCGGGAAGTCGACGAGCGGCGAGCAGCCCACGAGCGGATGGCCGCTCGCCGAGGCTGAGCCGCGCCCGGAGGAGGCCCAGTCCGCTGAGGTCCCGACCCCGGGTGAGGGGCCGGGCTCGGGCGAGCGCTCGAGCGTCGACGGCCTGGGACTAGGCGCGGTCGTCACCGGGATCCTGTTGCTGTCCCCCGTGGCGATCGTGCTCGGGCACCTCGCGCTGCGCCGTGCGAAGCGCCGCCCGGCTCAGTCACGGACCCTCGCGATCGCCGGCACGATCCTCGGCTACCTGGGGCTTCTCGTGACCGTCGGCGCCGTCGTCGCCTACACGACCACGCTCGGCCCCGAGCTGGATCGAGCGAGCGCGGATGCGCACGCGCAGGCGGATGTGACCGCTGTCGGCAACGCGGTCGCCGTCGCGCTCGAGTCCGACGCGACGCTTCCCGAGGTCGCGGTCGCGGACGGCTCGTACACCGTCGGCGACACCGAGCTCGAGGCGCTGCTCGACGGTGAGCGGACGCTTGAGCTCACGGGCACCTCGCGCACCGACTGGTGCGTCGAGCTGGGATACGAGAGCGGCGATCTTTCAACCGTCTCGTACGTCGGCACGGCAGGCTTTCGCGACGCCGCGTGCGCCTGAATCGTGTGTGATTGGCCACTTCTCGTGTGGGATGTGCCACTTTGTGTGACCTCCAGGTAAATTTGTCCCCTCTTGTGCTGGTCTCAGTGACGGGAATGCGCGAGTATGTGAGCGCGGTCGCAGTCCGGTGACCGCACCAACCGGGGTCGATGGCAACTGCTCCGGAGCTTCGGAGCAAGGGCGTGACCCTCACGCCGGGATTCCGGGGGTCTTGTCGTCGACTCCAGACAAAGGAGAGTTCGATGAACAAGTGGAGCATCCTCCAGAACAGCACGGTGGCGCGCGTGGCAGCGAGCACCACCACCCTTGTCGCCGTCGCCGTCATTGCCGGCGCCGGTCTCAAGTGGGCCTGATCTCTTCACGCAGAGAGGGTGACGGCGAAATCTCAGCTTCGCCGTCACCCTCGCTGCTTGGCGTCTACCTGGCGGTGGTGGGGGCCGCCGGGCTTGCCGCTCTAGTTTTCGCGCTCTCGCATGTCCCGTGGACGATCGGCGTGGACGAGGCCATCCTGTGGCCCACGGTCCTGCTCTTCGCCGCGGCAATCTTCGGCGAGGTCAAGCCGATCCATACCCCTGTGGCGAGCGGTGAGGCGCAGACACTGTCGATGTCGACCCCGTTCGTCGTTGCTCTGATCGCGGTGGGGGGCGGGAGCCTTGCGGTGCTCGCGCAGGTCGCGGCGAGCATGACCGACGATGTGGTCAACCGCCGCGACTTCAAGAAGGCGGTCTTCAATTCGGCGCAGTACGCGATCAGCGTGACAGTCGCGAGCATCGTCTACGGTGCGCTTGCAGACGTCCCGTTGTTCGGCGTTCCGGAGTTCATCGGCACGGAGCAGATCGTGCCTCTGCTCGGCGCAGGCATCGCCATGGTCACCGTCAATTGGCTTCTCGTGGGCATGGTCATGTCGATCGCGCTCCATCAGCCGCTCAGCGCGGTCATGCGCGCGGATGCGCAGAACATCATGACGACGAACGCCGTGCTTCTTCCCCTTGGCGGAATCGCGGCCCTTGTCGCGGACGATGGCGTGCTCGCGCTCACCCTTGTCGCCGCGCCGGTCGTGGCGGCACACCTGTTCGCCGCCGCTTCTGCGAAGCATGCGCATGCCGCGACCCACGACGTCCTCACGGGCTTGGGCAACCGCGGTGCCATGGAAAGCCTTGTCAGACAGACCCTCAGGGCTTCGCGTGAGCAGGAGAATCCCGGCCCGGGACTCGTGCTCATCGACCTGGACCACTTCAAGGACGTCAACGACACTCTCGGGCACAACGTCGGCGACACGATCCTGCAGGAGGTCGCGAGCCGACTGGTCGACGCGGCGCCCGAGTCCCAGGTGCACCGGCTCGGCGGCGACGAGTTCGCGATCGTCGTCGAGGGCGATCTGCGTGCCGCGCAGCGCGCGGCCAACGGGCTGCTCGCCTCCCTCGACGAGCCGGTCCTGGTCGAGGGGCTCGAGATCCTCGTGCGCGCGAGCGCCGGCATCGCGGTCGCGCCCGAGCACGGGCTGACCTCCGAGCTGCTCATGAAGCACGCCGACATCGCCTTGTACCGCGCGAAGCGCGAGCGCGACGGCATCAGCGTCTTCGACTACCGCTACGACGTGAACTCGGTCGAGACCCTTCAGCTCCTGGCGGAGCTGCGCACCGCGCTCGATCAGAACCAGCTCCGGCTCGTCTACCAGCCCCAGGTCAATCTCCGGACGGGCAGGACCGTCGCCGTCGAGGCGCTCGTGCGCTGGGACCACCCCGCCCGCGCCAAGGTCGGACCCGACAAGTTCATCCCGCTCGCCGAGAACTCCGGCCTGATCTTCCCGATCACGGCCTTCGTGCTCGACACCGCGCTCGCGCAGATCGCCCAGTGGCGCAAGATGCGGCCCGACCTGAGGATCTCCGTCAACCTGTCCGCGCGGCACCTGTCGGACCTGTCGCTTCCGCAGCAGATCCACAACGCCCTCGACAAGCACGGCCTTCCCGCCTCGGCGCTTGTGCTCGAGATCACCGAGACCGGGATCCTCTCCGACGCCGTGCGCGCCGACGTCGTGATCAGCGCGATCCGCGCGATCGGCGTCGAGGTCGCGATCGACGACTACGGCACGGGCAACGCCTCGCTCAACTACCTCAAGACCCTCGAGGTCGACGAGCTCAAGGTCGACCGCTCGTTCGTCGGCAACATCCACTCCGACCGTCACGACCATGCGATCGTCGCCTACACCGTCGAGCTCGCGCTGGACCTGGGGCTCCGCGTGGTGGCCGAGGGCATCGAGGACGAGCGGACCGCTGAGCTCCTGCGCGAGATGGGCGACGTCATCGGTCAAGGACACCACCTGGGCCGACCGCTTCCCCCGCACGAGATCGCGCGGCACCTCGCGCGCGAGTCCGAGCGCTCGACCTGGACCTCCCGCGAAGGCTGACGTGGTCGTTCTCGTCTTCTCGATCCTGGCTGTGGCGTCCCCGCTCGTGGCCGGCAGGTGGCCCGCGGAGGTGGTCCTGCACCGCTGGCGCGGCGCGTGGCTGGTCTGGGGCTCGCTGGTCCTGCAGATCGCGCTGTTCTCCTTCGGCTTCGCCGAGTCCATCGCTCCAGTGCTGCACATCCTCACCTACGCGGCTGCGATCGTGTTCCTGTGGATGAACCGGGCCCTGCGAGGCGCCGTGATCGTCGCTCTCGGCGCGCTGTCCAACGGCGTCACCATCGCGCTCAACGGGGGAGTGCTGCCCGCGAGCGCGGCGGCGCAGGAAGCGGCCGGCCTCGTCCCCGCCGACGGCGCTGTGAACTCGGGTGTGCTCGACGACCCGGTGCTGCCGTGGCTCGGCGACGTGTTCGCTTGGCCCGAGCCGCTGCCTCTCGCCAACACGTTCTCGGTGGGCGACGTGCTGCTCGTCGTCGGGGTTGCCGTCGTCGCATGGAGCGGCTCCCGCCGTATCGGCCGATCGGCGGGCGCGCCCGAGGAGTCGGCCGAGGCCGACTCTGCCGAGGCCCCCGGCGACACGTCCGGCAGTCCTGCCTGACGCATCGTCCGGGCCCATGGTCTGCCCGGAGCAGCGATGACATCCCCGCATCGGAACGGGCGTAGGGTCGAAGGTAGACGGAGTCGAGCAGCATTCGCGCTGTCCGACGGCCGGCGTGAACGGAGCGCTGAGATGCCGAAGGACGTATGGGACCCGCTCGCCGATCACTACGACGAGTGGCACAGCTACATGGCCGGAGCCGACCTTGTCGGAGCGGTGTCCGCAGCCGTCGCCGACGCGGTCCCGCCCGGCCTGGTGGTCGAGCTCGGCTGTGGCACCGGGATCTACACCCGAGGGATCGCGCGCAGGTGCGAGCGCGTGCTCGCGCTCGACGCGTCGGCCGCGATGGTCGAGAAGGCGCGCGCCGAGCTCGCGCACCTCGAGCACGTCGAGATCCGCCAGTCGGACGCCTACGCGACCGGCCTGCCCGACGGGTTCGCGGACGGCGTCGTCGCGGTGAACCTGCTGCACATCGTGCCGGACCCCGAGGGCGTGCTGAGGGAAATGCGTCGCCTCGTTCGCCCGGGCGGTGCGGTGGTGATCGCCGATGCGACCGTGACCGGGCTGTCGTTCGCGCGCGTGCTCGAGAGCGTGGGGCGGACCCTGCGCCGACCCGAGGGGCTCAAGACCTGGCGCAAGGGGCAGCACGACATCTCGCAGACGACGCTCGAGCGACTGGTCTCTGAGGCGGGCTTCGAGGACATGGTCGGGCGGGAGATCGACGGCAGGCTCATGAACTCGTCCTTCGTGCGGGCGGTTGCGCCTGTGGCCGCGCCGAGCATCGAGACCTAGCGGGGCATCGTGCCCTAGAGGCCCGCCGCATTCCCTGGCCCGGCGGCGCGCGCCGGCAGCCCCCGCCGATGCCCAAGGTCCTCGAGCCACCGCACGAGCTGCCGGTGGAGCGTCTCCGCGCCGTGCAGCAGGCCTCGGTCGTCGGTGAGGTCGGCGTCGATCTCCCAGTTCGAGGGGTAGAGCAGCATCGCGCGGGTCTGCCATCCGCCGAGCCCTCCGTGGCAGCCCACCAGGCCCTCGAAGGCGTACACCTCGTCGAGCGTCGGATCGTGGGCTGAGTTCAGGTAGATATCGGGGGCCGTGGCGAACGTCGCTGCGCGCAGCAGGTCCGCGCGCGCGTCGGGACCGAATCCCGCGAGCGGGTCGTCCCCCTCGACCTCGCCCGAGGCGAGCCGGTGCAGTCCCGTCGCTCCGATCGCCACAGGACCGGTGCCCGCCTGGACCACGAGGAAGCCCACGCCAGGATGCGTCGCGAGCGCCTCGATCAACCCGGGATGCTGCGACTCCAGGTCGGCGAGCGTGAGGCGCTCCGAAGAGCCCGTGAACCACACGCCGCCCAGGTTGCCCGACCCGACCACCGCGAGCGCGGGGCCCTCACCGGAGGCGACCGGCGCATCGTCCAAGGGACCGGCGTCGCGGCGCTTGAGCGCCGCCTTCGCCACCCGACCGGAGAGGGACTCCTGCTGCGCGAGCTGATGGGCCAGGAGGCGCGCGGGGCCGCCGTCCTCCGCATCGTGACTGGGCACGGCGACGGCGCGGCCGCCCGTGTGCTCGCGGACCAGGTCCTCGAGCGAGCAGCCGTACCGCTGCGCGAACGTGGGCCCCTGGCTCTGGCCGTGGTCGGACACGAGGACGATGCGGTAGTCGCGGGGAGCGATGCCCAGTCCCACGAATCGCTCGAAGGTGTGGAGCACCTGGTCGAGGCCGTACAGCGAGGCGAGCGACTCTGGGCGGGTCACGCCGGCGTGGTGCGCGATCTCGTCGTAGTCGACGAAGTCCATGTAGATCGACTTGGCGCCGGCCATCATCGACTCGATTGCGAGCGCGACGTTGAGGTCGCGCAGCAGTGCATTCGTGATGCCGCGCAGCGCGACGTACTCGGCGGTGCGTGGGACGCGCGGCTCGATGTCGCGCCACACCTGGCGACGGCCCTGCCACACCTCCTTGGCCATCTCGCCGACCGTGCGGGGGAGTGCTCGGGCGAGCCCCGCGGGGTGCGTGAAGAAGGCCGCATACGAGTGCGAGGCACCGAGGTCGCGGTCGCCCGCCCGCAGCCCGCTCATGGTGAGGTACGAGCGAGGAGCGTCACCCGAGAACAGGTTGGACAGCGAGACCCCGTCGTCCGCGAGAAGACCCCGACCGTCGCTCATGCGTTCCTCGATGAGTCCCGCGTCGTCCGGCTTGTTGGCCGTGAGGAGCCGTCCGAGCTCGCGATCCCACCAGCGGAAGGTGGGGATCCCCTCGTTCGTGCCGTGCAGGATGCCCGACTGGCTTGCCGGGGTCGTGGACGGGATCCCCGTGGTCCATTCGGTCCAGGTGTGGGTGCCGCCGCGTATCCAGCGGGAGATCGTGGGGAGGTTGCCCGCGCGGATCTCCTGCTCGAGCAGCGGGGCGGAGACACCGTCCAGCTGGATGAAGAGCACGCCCTCCTGGCCGTCGTCCGCTGGCGAGACGCCCTTGAGGCTCATGCGGGTCGCGTGCACGAGCAGGTAGTCGTAGGAGCTCGCGGTGAAGAGCCACGACACCGCGGTCATGAGGAAGGAGAAGACCCAGGACGCGAGCAGCGCCCAGCCCGGGCCCGAGACGTCCACGCCAGGGGCGATGAACAGTGCGAGCCCGACCATCGACGCATTGCCGAACAGCGCCGCGGCGAGCGCGCCCGCCCAGCCGAAGCGGCTCGCGATCGACAGCCACGCGGGCTGCAGCGCCCACGACACGACCGCGATCAGCAGTGCCGCAGCGATCGTCGCGATCCACGAGTCGGACGTGACGCCCGGCGTGAGCGTGATGGTCCACGAGACCACCAGGACGCTGACCGCGAGCTCGATCCCGCGCAGGATGCGGCGGCGGACGGTCCGCCGCTCGGAGCCGAGCGCCCGCGCCAGCTCGCGCTCGCGGTCGCTCTGGAACCAGCGGGACGATGCGGGAGCCCACGACAGCGCGAGCATCGCGACCGAGCCGACGCCGGACAGCGTGGCGGTGCCGACCTCCCCGCCCGTCGTGGCCTCGTGGAGCGCCGTGACCAGCCGGATCGCGAGCAGCACCGTGAGGATCACCCGCGCGCCGTTGGACCCGCGCCAGAACGCGATCGCGACGCCGAGCATCCCGAGCCCCACGCCGAGCAGCGCGATCGTGGTCGCGAGGTCGATCGCATCGCTGCCCTCGGTGAGAGCGACGGCCACCGCGACGCCGAGCAGGAGATCCAGCATCGCGCTCAGGCCGACCAGCACGGTGAGAACCGTCACGGTCCAGGGACGACGGTTCCTCTCGGGGCGAGCAGCGGCCGACATGCCCTCATCATGTCGGATGTCCGGCGTGCGCGCCGAGGGCGCGATCCACCTAGGCTGAAGCGGTACGCGCAATCCCAAGGAGACCCTCATGAGCCTTCCCACCATCACCCGTGACGCGAGCGGTGCGCCGTCCGTCGACTTCGCCGGCGCCGAGATGCCCCAGGAGCTCGTGGTCGACGTGCTGAAGAAGGGCGACGGTCCCGCCGTGGCCGAGCGCCAGTACATCACCGTGCACTACAGCGGCTGGCTGTGGGACGGCGCGAAGTTCGACTCCTCGTGGGACCGCGGCGAGTCCATCTCGTTCCCCATCGCCTACGGCGCGCTCATCGACGGCTGGGTCGATGGCATCGTCGGCCAGCCCGTGGGTTCGCAGCTGCTGCTCGTCGTGCCGCCGGAGTCCGGCTACGGCTTCGAGCCCATGGGCCCGATCCCCGCCGGCTCGACGCTCGTGTTCGCTGTCGACGTGCTCGAGGCGCGATAGCCGAGGCCCCTCGGTACCGTCCGTCTCTTCCTCCGACGCGCGCCTGTGCGCGAGGTCCTTCGGGGGTAGATTCCTCTGTAGTCTCGAGCGGGCGGCACCGGTCTCTCGCCGCAATCCCGAGGAGTCTCGCTGGTGGAGAAAGATCCTGTGGCCCACGTGCGCACATCGCTGTGGGCGCTGCCGGAGGACGCACCCGTCGTGCGCAACCCGCCGCGTCCGATCGAGCTCCGCGAGCCCGGCTACATGGACCGTTTCGACTCGCGGACGGTTCTGTACGACGCGTTCCTCGACGACGACCGCGTCGTCCTCGTAGGCCCCCCGCCGCGCAACCTCAAGCGTCACCTCCGTGACTCGCGCTGGACGATCGACGGCGTCGAGGTCGACCCGACGATCTTCGCGCGTCGCAAGGCGATGGAGTCGTACGCGCCCGTCCCGCCGCAGGTGTCGGCCCCCTCGACGCTGCGCATCGAGGGCGGGCTGGGCGATGTCGAGCTCACGATCCAGCCGTCCCACCTGGACCTGTTCGCAAACCGACGCGTGGTCTTCACCCTGTCCAAGAACAACGATCTGGCCTGGATCAGGCAGTGGGCGAACTTCTACGTGCAGCAGCACGGAGCCGATGCCGTGCTGCTGTACGACAACGGCTCGACCGAGTACACGACCGAGGACCTCCGGCTGACCCTCGGCAGCGTGCCCGGCCTCGACACAGTCGTCGTCGTCGACTGGGACCACCCGTACGGACCGCAGGGATTCGACAACGGGCTCTGGGAGTCCTTCTACCTGCAGCGCAACACGATGGTGCACGCACGAGGGCGGTTCCTCGCTCGCGCGCAGGGCGTGCTCAACTCCGACATCGACGAGCTCGTCCTCACCTCGGACGGGGACTCGGTGTTCTCCCACGCCGAGAGGTCCCCCGAGGCCGTGGTGCTGTTCGGCGGGCGATGGATCGAGAACGACGTGCCGGAAGGCGGGTACTCCGCCGATGCGCCTGCATTCCGCGACTTCGGACGCTTCGACCCCGAGGGAGCCGACGCCTACCCGAAGTGGTGCCTGGACCCGCGACGTCTGTCCGACGAGGCGGTGTGGGGCACGCACGGCGTGCATCCCATGGCCAACCAGCCGAACACGGACGCGGTGCTCATGCGGCACTTCAGGGGGATCTCGACGCATTGGAAGTATGAGCGGAACGCCCGCGAGTCAGCCGGCCTCGTCGTCGACGGGGACCTGCGCCGGGTGATGGATGCCATCGACTGGGATCGCACGCGATGAGCCTCTCCGTGGGGGATCTCAGCACCCTCGCCGACGGCACCACGCTGCTGCACGTCGGGGCTCCCAAGACCGGCACCACGTCCCTGCAGGCAGGCTGCGTCGCGCACTCCGCCGAGCTGCGCGCCGCGGGAGTCCTCTACCCGCATCTGCGGGCGGACGACCACGCGCTGAGCCTCACACTCAACCGTGCGGAGCCGACCGCGGCTCAGGAGGCCGAGATCGCCGATTTCGTCGGCCGCCTTCGCGGTGAGAGGCGGCTCACCTTCCTCTCGGATGAGAACCTCTCCGGGACCTCCCCCGCCCGCGTGCGCGTGATGCTCGACCGTGTGGCGAACGGACCCGTGCACGTCGTGCTGACTCTGCGGAACTTCGCCGACATGCTTCCGTCGTACTGGCAGCAGCGCGTCAAGGGCGCGCGGCCCGCCTCGCTCGACGATTTCCTGCGCGAGTGCCTCGCGGATCCCTCAAGCGCGACACTCGGCGCGCTGCACGCGTACCGGTCGTGGAAGGACGGGCTCCCGCTGCCCGAGAGGTGGGCGCGCATCGTGGGCCCCGAGAACGTGACCGTGATCGTGCTCGATCGCACCGACAGGCAGCACCTGTCGAGGGCGTTCGGCACTCTGCTCGGGGTGGACCCGGCCTTCCTGTCCGCGCCTGACCAGAATCTGAGCCTCACGGTGCTCGAGACCGAGTACCTGCGGGCGCTCTATGAGGTCGGCACTGCGCGCCGCGACGACCTCGAGGCGAGTGCGCTCGCACGGGACGCTCTCTCGATGGGAGTCGCACGCCGCGCGGGAACCTGGGGCGAGGAGAAGATCGGGCTGCCGACGTGGGCGATCGAGCCCGTGGGTGAGTTCGCGGACGCCCTCGTGGCCTCCGTCGAGCGCTCCGGAGTGCGCGTGTGCGGCGACCTCTCTCAGCTGGCCGAGCCGCCGCGCCGCTCGGTCGCGCGCCCGCCCGAGCGTCCCGCGGAGGTGCCGATCGCGCTCGCTGTCGCGCCCCTGGTCGGTCTCGCGTCGTGGAGCGCTCTCGAGCGCTCCACCGTCGCCGAGGTTCCTGCGCCCGTCACTGGCACGCGGCACGGCAAGGCCGTCCATCTGGTGGCGCGCGGCGCGCCCACGCTGCCGGCTCGAGCGCGTCGAGGCCTCCTGGGCGGTGCACCCAAGCCGTTCGACCTCGCCGTGGACGCAGGTCGCGGGACACGGCTGACGGCCGTGCTCGATGTGGG